>VEOY01000185.1 GCA_012026685.1 Nitrospirota bacterium | reverse complement strand
GTTCCTTATCACGGTCCTTCTGATGCTCCGCCTGAGTGGAGACCGCCTTGAGCTTATCCTCCTGGTCCTTCAGCTTCGCCTCAAGCGCCTTGCGGTCCTCGATGAGGCGGGCATATTCTTTTTCGCTTTTTTCCGCTGACGTCAATTTCCTGCCGAGGTCCTCCCGTATCCTGCGCGCCTCTTCTACCTGGGCTTCCAGACCGTTTTTGTCATCGAGCGCTTTTACCAGCCCTTTTTCTGTGAGCTGACGCAGTTTTTCTGAATCTCCCAGTTTCTTTTCGAGGCCGGATATCTCTGATTCGAGCCTGCCGATCTTCTCTTCGTATACGGAAGACCTTGCTTCACCCTGTTTTGGATCGCGTTCTTTTGAAACATCCTGCTTTTCGGCTTTGCGGGAGGACTGCTGAATTGCATCGAGTTCCTTTTCTGCAAATACCGTATAGGAACTGTCCGGATATCGTTCCTTCATCAGGCTAAAGTCACGGGCTGCTTCATCAATTCTCTTCATTTGAACAAGGGACTTCGCCCTCCAAAACATCACCGAGTCCATTGCCGAACTCGAAGGAAACCTGTCTATGAACTGATCAAAGGCTTCTATGGCCTTCTCGGGCTGGTAGGAAAGATAGTAACCGTAAGCCTTTTCGAAAAGATCAGCCTCCTCATGCACGGCTTCCGCCATGCCGCTTAAAAGAAGCACAAAAAGGAAGAAGCCTGTAGCTGCTATCGTATGCTTACTGAAGATCTTTCCCATAGAGACTTCACCCATTCGTTATATTTTTCTTCCCTTCGTCGTTCATATAATTTTTGACGGATATCCTCTCTTGCTGTCTCAAAAGGCTTGTAGGACTTTCCGAATGTCTTAACGGCCTTGATTATATAAACACCGTCTTTCGTCCAGACGGGCTCACTGACCTCTCCCTCCTTCATGGAGAATATCTTATAGTCAAGAACCGGTATCAGCATTCCCCTTTCGAATTCTCCCTGTATTTCCTTATACTTCATGGCTATCATATCAAACAAAGCACCTTTTTTTATTTCGTCATAGATCTTAAGCGACTTTATCTTGAGGTCAGTGATCTCGGTAACAGACGCGTTGTCGCTGAGCTTCAGATAAATGGCCTTTATCAGAACTTTTTCAGGGGCTTCCAGGAAAAGATCCTTGTTAGTTTCGTAGAACTGACGTACGTCTCCGGCTCCTACGACTACTTTAGCGTCTACTTCCTTGTCGATGATCTTAAGGGACATGATATTTTCTTTCAGAAGTTGCCGGTACTCTGTCATGTTCGTACCTTCATCAGTCAGCCTTTTTTCCAATTCCTGTCGTGAGATGCCGATCTGCTTCATGAAATCCTCAATACTGAGGGATATCTCTTTTTCCGTGGTATCTATTCCTGCTTTTCTTGCTTCCTGAAGAATGAGCTTCTCTTCTATCATGCGCCTGAGATATGCTTCGTTCACCTTCTCCCGATCAGCATCCGCATCATTTTTTGCTGCCTGCTTCTTATAGTCGGAAAGAGTGATAACCTCATTATTGACAATTGCAAGTACTCTGTCCACGGTTAGTCCGTAGGCCACGCTGCTCATTAAGGCAAGCATGGATGGGCCAAGCACGAATCTCCAGAATAACAGCACAACGTCTCCGGCATGCTTCATGCGCTTCATGAAGCGGTTCCTCCGGTGGATGTGTGAGCGATCTTTGCCATAACCTTTTGCGCATCTGCCCATGTCAGAACTTTGTCCTTTGGATTTCTCAGCAGGTAGGCAGGGTGAAAGGTCGGCATGAGCGGTATGCCGTGATAGTCATAAAAATGACCTCTTGCGGACGTAATCCTGAGGTTCGGCATATCCATGAGTGCCTGGAGCGCTATGCGTCCAAGAGTCATAATGATCTGTGGTCTGATGATCTGTATCTGTCTTTCGATAAATTTCCTGCAGGTGGCGATCTCATCCTCCTCGGGGTCGCGGTTCATGGGCGGCCTGCACTTGATGATATTTGCAATATATACGTCTTCTCTCTTCATGCCCATTTTTAGAATGAGCCGTGTCAGGAGCGTTCCGGCATCACCAACGAAGGGCAGACCCTGCAGATCTTCTTCCTTTCCGGGGGCCTCACCGATGAAGATGAGTCGAGCGGAGGGACTGCCCGCCCCAAAAACAATGTTAGAACGGTGTTTCGCCAGCTTGCAACGCTGACAATCCCCGATCTCGGCCCGGAGATCTTCCAGCAGAGAGCTTTTGTCAACAGCGTCCATGTGAGCATCTGGCTCCTGTGCGGTATTGCGTTTGGTGCAGAGCGCAATCGGCAAATCATCGAAACCAAGGGCCTGATAATATGCCAGCAGATGCTTTATATCTGCGATATCGAGATTCATGCCGATTACCGCTCCTGCCATTTCAGCTTTGTGCGAAGAACATCGAAATATCCCCTGTCCCCCCGGACAAGCAGCTTTGCCTTGTGTTCAGCCTTGCGGATCTCGATCACGTCATCCGGCTTCAGCGAGCAACCTGTTTGGCCGTCCAGCGTAAGAAAGACGTCCTCGCTCAGGGATTTCAGGCGTATCTCTATGGACACATGGTCCGGAAGTACAATCGGTCTGTTGGTCAGCGTGTGTGAACAGATAGGCGTCAGAACGATACTTTCGAGGGTCGGGTACAGTATCGGTCCTCCCGCAGAAAGTGAGTATGCCGTGGAACCGGTTGGCGTCGAAATGATCAAGCCGTCAGCCTTGAACAAGGTGACGTACGTTTTGTCGATGAAGGTCTCAAGATCTATGATGCGCGCAAGCGCACCCTTGGTTATAACGACATCGTTCAGCACAAGATAATCGCCGATCGTGGTTCCCCCCCGGTCTATTTTTGCCCTGAGCATCAAACGCTCTTCAATGGTACATCCTCCGGCAAGCATCTTATCGACTGCGCTATAGATATTTTCTTTGCAGACCTCGGTAAGGAATCCCAGACTCCCGAGATTTATTCCCAGGACCGGAATACCTTTGCCTGCCACCAGGCGGTTAACGCTGAGCATGGTTCCGTCACCGCCGAGCACCAGTACGACCTCCACAAGCGAGGGTATTTCCGTCCTTTCGTATCCCCTGATTCCCATCTGTGAGGCCGTTTCAACATCGACAAAGACCTCGCAACCCTTCTGATGAAGCCATGGGATGAAATCCCGTAGAATATCCCGGGGCTCCGGGCGGTTGAGCTTACAGATTATGCCAATTCTTTTCATCAATCCCCTCTATCGATATTTCCCGCTCATCTTCACTCAGGTGTTCGATGCGTATCACGACGGCGTCATCGGGAAGCTCATCGCCGGCATGTTCGGGCCATTCCACGATAGCTACGGCATCATTCCCGATCACATCCCAGAAGCCGGTGCTTTCCAGGTCGCTGCTTCCCCGGATCCTGTAGAGATCGATGTGCAGGAAACGAGGTGAACTTTCATATTCCGTAATTATGGTAAAGCTCGGACTTACCACCGATTCACAGGGGATGCCAAATGCCCTGGCAATTCCCCTGACCATGGTCGTCTTTCCTGCCCCGAGATTCCCGTACAGTTTGACAATTGTGCCGGCAGTCAGCAATTTCCCGACGTTATAACCGACAGACTCTGTTTCAGCCGGGCTTCTGCTGAGAAGCTTCACCGAACATCCCCCTGATGATGTCGATCTTCCCGATTATGCCCACGATAGCACCCGATTCAAGCACAGGAATGATATGGACGCCTTTTTCGAACATAAGAGAAGAAACGTCCTGGACTGACGTATCAGGTGATACCGTCACCACGGTGCGCGTGCAGATTTCAGAGACCGTTGAGGCGGATATCCTTCGTATTTCTTCCTCTACCCGGCCAGTGCCGCCGAGCGGTACGAAGGCATCGAAGATCCTGACAATGGTTGGTATGTGCAGCCTGCTGTTCTTTCTCACGAGATCATTTTCCGTGACCACGCCGATAACCTTCTTGTCCCTGTCCAGGACAGGAGCACCGCTGATCCTTCTTTCAATGAAAATTCTGCCAAGCTCTTCGACAGTCATGTCTTCCTGAACAGTGATAACGTCCTTTGTCATGATATCTCTTGCTTTTAGCATAGTCGCCCTCTATTTTTTCAATGATTTTAGCATGTTAGGAACGATTTGTGAAAGTAATTTTGTGAGACTGTCGAATCTGTCAACGAACAGCAATAAAAGCTGCCTGTCTGCCCGTGCTGCCTTTTGCGTAGCGATATGAGAAGTACCGTTCCGGATTGCAGAATGTGCAATCTCGAGATACCCAAATATTTGATTCCGGGATATTCATGCATAGCGCCTGATCCCTGTTGGCAATAGCCAGGTCAATGCAGGACCTGCCCTGCCGTATCATACAATATGACCCGTTTCCGTTGGCATGCGCTATGGCTTCGATTACATCCGGACCAACCGCATAGCAACAGCCTCGAATTGATGGGCCTATTGCTACCATGATGTCGCCCGGCTCGCACGAGAATCTGTTCATCATCACATCTATGGTCTTCCTCACTATGGATGATGCTGTTCCCCTCCATCCCGCGTGGATGGCAGCTGCCACTTTCTTTCCGGGGTCATAGAGAAGCAAAGGTACGCAATCGGCTGCCTGCACCCCGATCAGAATGCCCCGCTCATTCGTTACTACGGCATCTGCGATCGATGGTTCACGGAGGGCATTGAGTACGAGCACACGGTCCGTGTGCTTTTGCACTGGGAGATATATATGAGTCCTGCAGATGCCGGTCATTGAGGAGATATCATCAATGTTGGAACCCGGGTCCTTCGCGGTAAAAAATGCGGTAACAGAGTGCGGAAAAATATCAGGGACAATGACCCTATGCATGGGAGCTAAGTGACAGAAAAGCCTTGGGGATCGCTCCGATGACGTCAGAAGCGATAAGGGAATGCATGCCTTTCAGCTTTGCCGAGATGTCTCCTGCAAGTCCGTGCATGAATACCGCCAGACAAGATGCGTCAAGCGGGTTCAGTCCCTGTCCGAGAAACCCCGCTATCATTCCGGTAAGCACATCTCCGGTCCCTGCAGTTGCCATTCCTGGATTGCCCGTGGTATTGAACAGTATCCTTCCCTCGGGGTCGGCAATAATAGTGGGAGCACCCTTCAGAACAAGACATGCTCCTGTTTCTCTGGCATATGAGCGGGAAACAGATATCTTGGCCGTTTCCAGCTCCTTTCTGATTTTGCGTTCATCAATCTTTGTTGATGAACCCGGGGAACGAGATATCAAAAGCCTGGCCATCTCTCCGACATGAGGCGTGAGCACCACAGGAGCTTTGACCTTCTTGATCAGCTCTTTTCTGCCGCCGATAACGCTAAGGGCATCGGCATCGAGGACCATCGGGACAGTAGCACTTCCCAGCAGATTTGCCACGAGTCCGGCGGTATTCTCACTTGCGGTTATCCCCGGGCCGATGGCGAGGACATCTGCCCGTTCATCAAGAAAATCCCTGATCGGGCCAGCCGCTGACGCAGAGATGGTGCCCTGGCCGGTATCAGGGAGGGGCAGGATCATTTCCTCTTTCACCTGTGACTGGAAGATGCCGGCAAGCGTCTCCGGTACGCCGATAGTGACCAGCCCGGCCCCTGTCCTGAGACATGCTTCTGCTGCCATGAGCGCGGCACCGGTCTTGCCCCGCGAACCGGCCACGATCAGGACGTGACCATAGTCACCTTTGTGGGAGTATTTGCGGCGCTCCGGTATCAACCCGGAAATCGCCTCTTTTTCCAGAGTCTCTGCAGACAGCCGGTCATCGTTGAGCAGGACATTGGGAAAACCGATGTCCTCCACAAAAAGAGTTCCGGTATGGTCTGCGCCGGGAAAGAGCATGTGGCCTATCTTGGGGAGCCCGAACGTTACGGTCATGTCAGCACGAACAGCCTCTGTCATTATCTGCCCTGTATCCGATGATATTCCCGATGGCATATCAACCGAGACGACCTTCACCGGGAACTCATTCAGATACCTGATGACCTTTGTCATGGGCGCTGTTACCGGCCTGTTGATGCCGGTGCCGAGCAGGGCATCAATAACGATTGCCCCATGGAGGTCGCGTTGGTCGATGTTCCTCCTGAATTCCATAACAACACCCGTCTGCTTTGCGATCCGGTACTGAGCACGGCAGTCCGGACTCAGTTTGTCTTTCCCGACCATAAGAAGGATCTTGACGTTCCAGCCCCAGTTGTAAAGATTGCGGGCAGCGGCAATGCCGTCCCCTCCGTTGTTGCCCCCGCCCGCGAGAACAATGACCTTTTTTCCTTCGGAGAGTTCCCGGACCTTGAGCGCAACCGATAGCCCGGCCCGTTCCATCAGGACAGCGCCGGGAATACCGTATTTCTCGATCGTGATACGGTCGATTTCCCTCATGTCTCCGGCTGTTGCGATCTTCAATGTCCCTCCTCGATCACTACGCAGGCGATCCCGTAATCCTTTTCATGGCTCAGGCTGACATGAATTCTGCGCATGCCCGCCTGTTCCATGGTTTGTTTTGCCCTGCCCCGGAGATGAAGTTGTGGCCTTCCGTTTTCCGTGTTTGAGATTTCGATGTCCGTCAGAGAGATCGGACGAGCATCAGGGTATGCCTTGATGAAAGCCTCCTTGGCTGCAAAGCGGACTGACAGGGACAGAAACGGGTCGTTTTTCTGATATGCGTATGCAACCTCTCTCGAGGTAAAAACCCTTTCGAGAAACCGGTTTCCCCAACGTTCTACTGCTGCGCGGATCCTCGAAGTCTTGACGATATCTATGCCGATCCCTCGAATCACGGACGATCACCGCATATCTAGGATCGCAGCACCAGGTTCTTCATCTCGCTGACGGCACATTCCATGCCGACCAGTACGGCCCGTGAAATAATGCTGTGTCCAATATACAATCCCCGAATGCTGTCAGATTCGGCAATGCGCAGAACATTATAATAGTTCAGTCCATGACCCGCATTGGCCTTCAGGCCGAGGGAAACCGCCCGTTGGACTGCTTTCATGACCTTGACGAGTTCGCGCTCCTGAACATCTCCGCGCGCGTTTGCATAATTGCCTGTGTGGATCTCCACCATGTCGGCACCCATGTCCTTTGAGCTGTCGACATCGTCCTCAGAAGGGTTAATAAACAGGCTGGTCATGATCCCTTTTGCCTTAAGCGTCCGTATGGCCTTCCTGAGATTCTTCCCGGCAGTTCCCAGATTCAGGCCTCCTTCTGTCGTCAACTCCTGTCGTTTCTCCGGAACGAGCGTTACAAGGTCAGGCATGGTTCGCACTGCTATCCTGACCATCTCATCCGTCGCTGCCATTTCCAGATTAAGCTCAACCGGGACGAACCTCTTCAGCATCTCCAGGTCACGATCATTGATATGCCTTCTGTCTTCACGAAGATGGACCGTAATGCCGTCAGCGCCGCCGAGTATTGCCAGGGTTGCTGCCATGACCGGGTCAGGATCAGTCCCAAGGCGGGCCTGCCTGACCGTAGCGACATGATCTACATTCACGCACAATATCATAGGTAATGAATGTCTCCTCGTTCAGGGAACAACGGTTATGTCCCTTATGGCGCTTGTGTATACGAACACCCTGATATTATTTGAACCTTTGTCTGTGGGAAGCAGGTAGAATCCCTTCACCTTCCCCTTATGCCCTGAAAGAAAGAATCCTTTATCCCAGGGCACTTCACCCGTAATAAAACCAACCATATCTTCACCATCATTGAACTTTACGTATGTCCTGTTCCCCTGAGGTTTGCGAATGCCGTACGACTTCTTCTCATTGTAGCGGCTATTACCCTCAAAGGTCTTAACGAAGAATATCGCCTTCAGATTGTCAACATCGACCTCGACAGCGCGGTCCATGGCAGCGGCCCGCACGGTTACGATCGACGCCTCCTCAGAGAACCCTTCAAGGTATCCTTTGAGTATCGTCCCGTCGAGGAACCTGAGGACGATTTTCTCGCCATACGCCATGATGTCTTCCTATGACAGGTTGATCGAGATCATTGAGCTTCCGCGTTTCTGCTCAAGCCATTTCGAATATTCTTCCATGCGTTTCTGCTGGACCAATTGATTTCTGATCATATCCTTCACTTCGCCGAATGCGGCGATGCCCTCGGGTTGACGCTCTTTCACTCTGACCAGATAGAAGCTTTTCTGGCCCTTGTATGGCCCTCCGTACTGCCCTTCCTTGAGGGACTTGATCGACGCCGCCATGGCCGGGGAAAAGAATTCAGGCGACACCCACCCATAGTCCGTCACGTTTGCCTTGTTTTCCTTGCTGAGCTTTTCCGCATACTGATCAAAGTCCATTTTCCCTTTTTTTAGTTCATCGGCTGCGGCGAGCGCGGCTTCTTCAGACTGAATCTCGACGATCTTCATGTTGACCCTGGCGGGCTTGAGGAACGGCCTGGGGCTATTCTTATAGTAATCAGAGATCTCAGCGTCTGTGACCTCCCCTTTGCCAAAGGTCTCTATGAACCGTCCGAGAACGATCTTTTCCCGGACCCGCTGCCGGAACGAATCGACAGTCATCCCCTTTTCCTTAAGCGATTTCTGGAAGTTCTCATCGCCAAAGCGCTGCTTGATGGCATCTATTTCCTTATTTACATCTGCATCCGATGCGGTGATTCCCCTGGCGGCAGCCTCATCGAGCGCGAGACGTTCGCTGATCAATTCCTGGAGAACGGATTCTCTCAACTTCCTCTCGTCAATAGCGATATTCTGACGCTTATGATCCTCTGCACGTTCTTTCAGGTGCATCTGGAGGGTTTCCTTGCTTATCTTCTTGCCGTTCACCGTTGCGGCTGGTTTCGAGCAAGCACTGATCATGAAGATACCCATCATCATAAAAATCGCTGCCATCCTGCTGAATTTCATTATTCCTCCTTGAAGTATTAACAAATTCTCGGCAATTGATCGCCTGAGATCATGTCGATGATCCTGTTCCCGCCTACGGCGGTCTTTAATAATACCGTACTCGTCGGGGCCTCCAGAACTTCTCCCGCAATGCATGCTTCAGCCCCCTCTTCCGTGTTTCTCATTGCCGTAACGAGCGCTTCCGCAACGGACGGAGAGACCACGGCTACAAGCACCCCTTCATTTGCAACGTAGAGCGGATCAAGTCCGAGCAGATCGCATGCCCCCCGCACTGCAGGCCTCACCAGGAGCGCTTCCTCATGTATCATCATACAACATCCTGAATCATTCGCAAATTCCTTAAGGGTTGTGGCCACACCTCCGCGGGTCGGGTCTCTCATGACCCTGATTTCAGCGGTCACTGAAAACATGACATCAACCAGACCGCTCAGGGGTCGCACATCGCTCAGCAGGGGTGGATCAAATGTAATGCCGCTTCTCTCTGCCATGACTGCCATGCCATGGTTGCCTATGGAACCGCTGATGATGATCTTATCTCCCGGCTTGACCAGAGCCGGAGACAGTTCGGCACCCTTACGCACGGAGCCCACGCCTGCAGTGTTGATATAGATGCCGTCGCCCTTCCCTTTTTCGACCACTTTGGTATCCCCGGCAACAATGCGCAGACCGATCCGGTCGCACGTTCTTTTCATGGATGCGAGAATGCTTTTGAGGTCCTCCATAGGCAATCCTTCTTCAAGAATGAACCCCGCGGTCATGAACAATGGTGTTGCCCCTGCCATGGACAGGTCATTTGCTGTTCCGCATACGGACAGCAGACCGATATCTCCGCCGGGGAAGAAATACGGGGAAACCACATACGAATCAGTGGTCAGGGCAACCCTGTCAGCCGACAACATTTCCACAACAGCAGAATCGTTCAGTGTCTGCAACGCAAAGGCAGGCACGAAGTAGTCATTGATAAGCTGGTGCATCAACCGGCCGCCGCCGCCGTGGCTTAACTGAACCCTATCCATGATGGTTCCTGTCGGGAAACGGCATCTTCATGACTCCCGGGGGAGGGCCCGGTATTTGAAATATGCAGCGCAGCTTCCTTCCGTGCTTACCATGCAGGCTCCTACGGGGGAATCCGGCGTGCATGCCTTGCCGAAAAGAACGCAGTCGGTAGGAACCTTGATTCCCCTGAGCACATCACCGCACGAACAGGCTTTCGGCTCGTGACCTTCAGGCACCGAAACAGCGACGGTGCGCATGATGTCACGTTCTCCATGCCGGTCTCTCAGCCGCAGACCGCTGCCGGGTATCATCCCGATACCTCTCCAGTAAACGTCCTCAGGTTCGAAGAACTCTTCAAGCAGTTCAACTGCCCGCGGATTGCCCTTTTCCTTTACAACCTTTGCGTAGGCGTTTTCGATACGTGATTCATGCCCCACGATCTGTTTCAGCAGCATCAGGATGCCGTTGAGGATATCCGGCGCATCAAAACCGGTCACAACGGCAGGCTTCTGATAGTCCCCCGCAAGAAATTCGTAGGGCTTCATGCCGATGATTGTTGTAACGTGTCCCGGAAGAATAAAGCCGTCGATGCGGACATCTGGGGATTCAACAAGCCCCTTCAGCGCAGGGGGGACGGTCTTATGAACAGAGTAAATAGAGAAATTCCCGATCTTTCTGGCATCAGCCTCTGCCATCGTACCGGCAACCAGGGGAGATGTTGTCTCAAAACCGGTCGCGAAGAAAACGATTTTTTTGTCCCGGTCAGCCTCGGCAAACTTCAGCGCATCAAGGGGGGAATAGACGATCCTGATATCAGAACCTTCCGCCTTTGCCTGTAAAAGGTTCATTCGGGCTCCCGGCACCCTCATCATATCTCCAAATGTCGCAATGATCGTGTCTTTACGCCTTGAAAGTTCTATGACCGTATCGACATCCCGTATCGAGGTGACACAGACAGGACAGCCCGGTCCGCTCAGGAGCATTATCTCCGTCGGAAGGATATCCCGTATGCCATGACGGAAAATTGCCACCGTATGCGTACCGCACACTTCCATAAGTCTGACCGGCCTGCCCACGGCTGAAGTCAGTTCGCGAATTGCTTCAATAGTTTTGTTCATGGCAGCGCGCCGCCCTTCTTCAACTCCCGGGCAAGATACGCCTGTCCGAGCGAAATGCCCGCGTCATTGCACGGCACCTGTTCGTTGATATAAACCGCGAGCCCCTCTGCCTGCAGTCCCCTGATGACCGTCTCGGTCAGATGGAGGTTCTGAAACACGCCTCCGCTCAGTGCAACCATCCGTATATTATTCATTAATGACAGTTTAATGACAACTCTGACGATGGCGCCTGCCACTGCATTATGGAACTTTGACGCTATTGTCGTGCGGTCAGTGCTCCTGCGAAGGTCCTCTACCATGCAGAGCACGCCATAAGAGAAATCGACCTCAACATCGTCGCCGAAATGAATATCAACAGGATATTCCTCATCTATGTCCTCTCGAGCCAGAGATTCGAGGGCCATGGACGCTTCTCCCTCGAATGAGTTGTAGTCGCACGCACCGATGATCGCCGACACGGCATCAAAAAGCCTTCCGGCCCCTGATGACAGCGGCGAAAAGGCAGGATTGCCCGCTATCTTCAGGACATCTTCGATCTCCTTTGTACCGAACCGCTCCAAAAGACCCGTTGGTGCGATATGTTTCAGGAAATCCTCAGGTCCAAAGGCGTCGCGCAGGAAGCTCACAGCGACACGCCAGGGTTCACGGACCGCAGTTTCTCCCCCCGGAAGGGATATGTACTTCAAATGTCCTGCCCGCCTGAACCCCTTGCTGTGAGCAATAAGAAATTCCCCTCCCCAAAGCGTACCGTCCGTGCCGTAGCCAGTGCCATCGAATGCGACCCCGATCACGTTGCCTCGCAATCCGTGCTCTGCCATGACAGATCCTATATGAGCATAATGATGCTGAACTCCCATGAGTTGCACATTGTTTCTCTGCGCGTACTCAAGCGCCCAGGATGACGAGAGATAGCGCGGATGAAGGTCATATGCGATAAGCTCAGGAACAGCGCGGTATACCTGACTCAAATTTGCAAGCGTTTCCTCGAAGAACTGCAGGGTTTCGTAGTTTTCCATATCGCCGATGTGCTGACTCATGATCGCATACTGGCCCCGGGTCAACGCAAACGTATTTTTTACGTCAGCACCGCAACCGAGGACAACGGGACCGTCACTGAGGAGCGGGACAGGTTCAGGTGCGTATCCGCGCGATCTCCGGATGAACGAAACGGCGGTCTCCGTCTGTCCCCGATGTCTTCCCGGACGGGCTATAGTGCGTACGACTGAATCATCAACCCGCATAAAGATATCGCGGTCATGGACCAGAAATGCATCAACGGTGCCGGCTAGCTTCTCTACGGCATCAGCGTTCGTACCGATGATCGGCTCTTCGCTCAGATTCCCGCTGGTCATGACAAGGGCGGGAAAAAGCGCTTTCATGTCGCTGATCCGTCGGCTGAAGAACAGCAGATAATGGAGCGGGGTATAGGGCAGCATGAACCCGAGATAGGAATTGCCCGGAGAAACTTCATCGGGAAGGATTGAGAGGTCCTTTTTCCTGAGAAGCACGACAGGCCGCTGCGGGGATGAAAGCAACTCCTCTTCCTTTGATGTTATGGTACAGCATTCACCGATGAACGATATATCCGGAGACATAAGCGCAAAGGGCTTGTTGCTCTTTCTCTTGCGCCGCCTGAGGGTCACGACCGCTTCACGGTCCATGGCATTGCATGCAATATGAAAGCCTCCCAGACCCTTGACAGCCAGGAGCTTCCCTCTTTTCAGAAGTTCAACCGCATGGTCAACGGGATCGGCACAGTCTACCCTGTTCCCCCGGGCGTCCAGCAGTGTTACCCGGGGTCCGCAGGACGGACATGCATTCGGCTGCGCATGGAACCTCCGGTCTGAGGGATCGCGATATTCAGACGCGCATGGATCACAGAGATCGAAGCCCTTCATGGTGGTGTTCCTTCTGTCATAGGGGATCGATCGGGTGATCGAATACCGGGGTCCGCAGTTTGTGCAGTTGATGAAGGGGTAGCGATACCTCCTGTCCCCCACGGAAAAAAGCTCCAGGAGGCAGGCTTCGCATATGGATATGTCCGGGGAAAGAAGCGTAAAACTGTCGCCATCTTCGCTCTGCCGGATGGAAAAATCAGCAAGGCCGCACGGCTCAGAGGGTATGATCTGCACCTTTTCGATACGTGAGAGCGGAGGAGCATCCCGGCGAATGCGATCGATAAAGCGGTCGAGCTCGGGCCCTTCCGCGCGTATAATGACACCCTCTGCCGTGTTGGAGACGAACCCTCGTATGCCAAGTTCCCGGGCGAGATTATAGATGAAGGGCCTGAAGCCGACCCCCTGAACAACCCCCTGTATGGTTATGGCAAGACATCCGTTTTGTTGTGCCACGATCTCTTATTATACTCAATAACACACATACGGTGCCCTACCGCGCCGGGTTATGCGAGCAGTACGTAAAGAGCGCCGAGGCCGCCATCGTTGCTCCGTGCGGTCGAGAACCCGATAATGCGTTTCCTGTAACGGGAGGACAGGAGTGCTGTCACAGCGTGTTTGAGTACCGGTCCGTTCGGAGACCTAAGGCCCCTGCCATGCACGATCTTGACGCAACGGAAACCTCTTCGCCTTGCTTCCGCAAGAAATGTTCGCAGAGCCTCCTCAGCCTGCCCGAGAATGAAGCCATGAAGATCGATGCTATCCTGGACAGCATATCTGCCCTGGTGAAGCTCCCTGACGATCTCCCGGCCATACAGAGGGTTGACCCATTCGACATATTCCTGGGTATCAGAGAGCCGTATCTGCTGTTTGCCGTTGACGATCCCTTCAAGTTCTGCACGTCCTTCATTCAGATTCTTCATTCTCTTTGAAATGGAGGCAGCAGGACGGGCCGGCACTTTGATCTCACGGAATGCACGGATCTCCTGCACATCCCTCATGGCTTCAAAAAAGAACTCGTCGTCGTTCTTATCGACCGGGGTATTACCCTCGGGAACTGACTGTTCGGTTTCAGTAACGGCATTTCTGAAGAGGATATCGAGATTGCGGAAAGGCTGGTTGGCGAAGATGACCGGTGCCTCAGGTTTCTTCTTGCTTAGTTTCTTTTTCTTCTTCATGTCCTCCCCGCTGAAATAAACGTTATCGCGGAGGCATTACAGACGAAAAGTCATCAGCGCTTCAGTGTCTGCTTTTTCAGCCAGTCGATCCATTCGGGAAGGCCGACCCCTGTCTTGCAGGAGACTTCAAATATCTTGAGTTTGGGATTGAGCGAAAGTGCATCTCTGCGTATCTTCTCCATGTCTACGTCGAGATACGGCGCAAGGTCGATCTTGTTAAGGATAAGGGCCGAAGATTCCTGAAACATAAGCGGATACTTGAGGGGTTTATCATGACCTTCAGCGATGCTGAGCACCATGACCTTGATGTTTTCGCCGACCTTGAACTCTGCCGGACATACAAGGTTGCCGACATTTTCGATGAAAAGGAGATCAAGGTCGCGAAGCGGAAGCTCGCTGAGCACCTCATAGATCATATTGGCATCGAGATGGCAGGCGCCTCCCGTATTTATCTGCACGACCGGAGCACCGCAGCGCTCAATTCTCTCGGCATCGTCGCTGCCGGCAATATCGCCTTCAATGACCCCGATCTTCAGTCCCGAGGCGAGATTCAATGTTTTTTCGAGCACAGATGTCTTGCCGGCACCAGGCCCGCTCATGAGGTTAATGACATAGATCCCCGCGCCGTCAAAGAGCTTCCTGTTCTCAAGGGCTATGCGGTCGTTTGCCTCAAGGATCTTCGTCACCACTTTTACCTTCATGAAACCTCCATGTCGATGATATCCATCTCTCTTCCCGCCGTCATCCTGAAAGAGTTCCCGCCGCAGTGGGGACAAGACAGTATATACTCTTCCTCAACAGCAAAATCGCTATTACATTCGCTGCACCTTCCCGATACCGGAACTTCCTCAATACACAGGAGGGCATCGGCTGCCACCGACTCGGTCTTGATGGCATCAAAGGCAAAAAGCAGGGCGTCAGACATGATTCCTGACGCCCTGCCGATCCTGAGATTGACGGATTCTATCCTGCTATATCCGCTTCTGACGCACTGTTCGGAAATGATCTCGATGATATTCTGTGCAATGGACAGCTCATGCATCTTAGCCCTTTGCGTATTTCTCTTTTTCCTTTTCGTATGCTTCTTTGCCTGCCTCGATAGCGGATTTTATCAGGGATTTTCTCTCTTCATAATATCCCTTACCTTCGTCTACCGCCCCGGCAACCTTGTCCTTCGTCAGGCTGACGTATTCATTCGTCTTTTCCTTCACCTCATCAGCGAGTTCCTTTATCTTTTTGCGCGTTGCTTCGCCCGATTGGGGCGCAAGCAATAATGCAAGTCCTGCACCCACGACGCCTCCCAGAAGAAATGACAACAGTATTGAAGCTGATCCGTACCCTTCTTCTTTCATGATCTCTCTCCTTTCCTTGCTATATTGGCGATCAGAAAAGCTATCGCTGTGGTAATCCCGGCCTTCAGACTCATGGTCCTGACGGTAAGGGACGATGCAACGGAATCAACGGCGGAATTGACCGCATTGATCTTCTGCCCGACCTGCTGGATAGCTCCGGAGAACGCACGTACATCATCGGTAATGATGTTCACGGTATTCGTGATGTTCCTGACGTTCTTCAGCGTTGCCTGGAGCTCTTCAAGTGCGGGATTCAACTGTTGTTCCGTTGTCTGCCGGAGCGATGCTACTGTCCGGCGTATTTCCAGAATCAAAGGAATGAGCACTGCCACCAATATGACCAGAACTCCTGCCATGATGCCAAGTATGATCGTGTTCATGCTTCCTCCAAGAACATTATAGCACACCTCCCGTCGAACGAAACCCCGGGACCTCTCCCCTGCGAAAATTGCTTTATGGTATGCTTTAGACGATGCATGATGTCATCTATATGAGGCGTGCTCTTTCCCTTGCCCGGCGCGCACGCGGCAGGACGAGTCCCAACCCCATGGTTGGAGCAGTCGTTGTCAAAAGGGGCAGAATCATCTCCGAAGGATACCACAAAAAAGCAGGGACACCGCATGCCGAGGTGATCGCTCTTGATGCAGCCGGAGACCGGGCAGAGGGCGCTACCCTTTACGTGACCCTTGAACCCTGCTGTCACAAGGACAAGCGCACCCCTCCCTGCACGGAAAGGATCATCAGATCCAAGATCGACAGAGTGGTTGTCGCCATGAGCGATCCCAACCCGAAGGTGTCAGGGAGAGGCCTGGAAGAGCTGAGGACAGCCGGCATAACAGTAGTCAGCGGGGTTCTCGATAAAAAAGCCAGGGATCTTAATGAATTCTACATTAAACATATCACGAAGCGGTCCCCCTTTGTCATACTGAAGGTCGCCATGACACTCGACGGGAAAATAGCTACCCCGTCTGGTGAGTCCAAGTGGATCACGGGCGAAGCAGCGCGCAGAGAGGTCCATCGTCTGCGCGGAAGTGTCGATGCCGTTTTGACCGCGATTGGCACGGTGAAGGCAGACGATCCTCAACTTACCTGCAGGACAGGGAGGAGAAAAGACCCGACACGGGTCATTCTTGACCCCGAATGCGAAATATCCCCTGATGCCCGTGTTCTGTCCTGCCCCCCCCCGACCGTGATAGTCACCAGAACGGGAGCGTCTTTTCGCAGGAAAAAAAGCCTGAAAGAGAAAGGAGCTCTTTTTATTGAGCATGAACCGGAACGGGTCGATCTCAACAGGCTGATGGAGAAGCTTTACATGATGGGAATCACCTCTGTTCTCATCGAAGGAGGCGCATCTCTCAACTCCTCCTGTCTTGAAGCCGGCATCGTGGACAAAGTCATGTTCTTTATTGCCCCAAAGATCATCGGCGGGAAAGATTCGTTCCCGGCTGTCGGGGGAAAAGTATTCAGAAGTCTTAACAATGCTGTCTTGCTCCGGAGGACCAGGGTGCGTCGTCTTGGGGACGACTTCCTGTTCGAAGGTTACCTGACGTGATCTTGTCCTACAGCATTCATAGGCAAAGAAAACAATTAGCCGATTTATTGCAGGATTTTGATAGAATGAGTCATGGCTGATAAAGACACCATCAAGGTCACATCCAGGAAGCTCCATGAATTCAGCAGCAATATCACCGTGGATAATATTACCTATCACGTCCAGACCGAGGATATGGGCAAAAAAACCTGCAAAATCATATCCAACATCTACCTGAAGGGTAAGGTGGTAAAATCCAAGAAATCCGATTACGGACATCTGACCAAACTGAAGGATTTTGAGTCACGGCTCGGTTCCATGATGGAACGCCACCACAAATCTGCCATCGATGAATTCGCGGCAGAACAGTTAAGAAAGCAGAAAGGCAAATCCGATTTCTTTTCTGAAGTTCAGCAGCTCCTGCGAAGAGGAAACAGCAAGCAGGCCCTTGAAACCCTGAGAGAAGCTCTTGCCAAATTCCCTTCTGATCCCTTTCTCCTGTCCTACTACGGCTGTCTTATCGCCATCGTTGAGAATAATCCGCGTGAAGGCATTGCAATCTGCGAGGCAGCCGTTAAATCACTTGAAACATCCATGCCGTTTGGAGCGGAGTTCTTCTATCCTGTCTTTTATCTTAATCTCGGCCGGGCATACCTCAAAGGCAGAAAAAAATCCGAGGCGATCAGCGTATTTCAAAAGGGCCTGAAACATGACCCTGAAAATAAGGACCTAAAGTGGGAGATGCAGAAACTCGGTGCCCGCAGAAAACCGGCCCTTCCCTTTCTCCACCGCAGCAACCCGATCAATAAATATATAGGAATGCTTCTCTATAAGTCTGCCAAATAACGTCCCGCAGGACTGTCTCAGTACAGCATTTTCTGACAACTACGCAACGGCTGTGCGGCTCTGTTTCGTGGTGCGCCAATAATGAAATGCGGCGATTTATCCTGTAATGATCTCGTATATTTCCTTGTATCGGGCTATTGCTTTCCTGACGATGTCGTCGGGAAGCACCGGACCGGGGTAGGTCTGGTCCCATTCGAGCGTCAGGAGGTAGTCACGAATGATCTGCTTGTCATAGCTGTCCTGTCCCTTTCCGGGCTGATAGGTTCTGGCTGACCAGAACCGGGATGAATCAGGTGTCAGCACTTCGTCGATGAGGATCAGTTCGCCATCGACTACACCGAACTCGAACTTGGTATCCGCAATAATAATACCTTTCTCTTCGGCAATATCACGTGCTTTTGTATAAACCTTCAAACTCACGTCCTTCAGTTTTTCCGCAGTGTCCCTGCCGACAATCTCTGCCATTTCCTCATAGGATATGTTGATGTCATGCCCTTCTTCTGCTTTGGTGCTTGGTGTAAATATCGGTTCAGGCAGCTTTGAGGACTCGACCAGCCCCCCAGGCAGCTTCATCTTGCATACCGTGCCGCTCTTCTGGTACTCCTTCCAGCCTGACCCCGAGAGATATCCCCTTACAATACACTCCACCGGCATGGGCGCTGCCTTTTTCACGAGCATGCTTCTGCCTTCAAGCTGGTCAGCATATTTGTGGCAGACCGCGGGATAATCCTTCACTTCTGTGGCCACAATATGGTTCTTGATAGTACCCTCCATCTGGCGGAACCAGTAGAGGGATATTTGCGTCAGTACGCGTCCCTTGCCCGGAATGCCGTTCGGCAGGACCACGTCGAAAGCAGATATGCGGTCTGATGCAATCAGCAGCAGATAATCCTCTATCTCATAGATATCACGTACCTTCCCTTTTCTCAGGAATGTGATGTCAGACATATTGGTCTGAAGAAGAACGTCATCCATTGATCTCTCCTCGCGTCATGTATGGGTCATACATTTTACCTCAGAAGGCTTTTTTTCGCTTTAAAAGTTTTTCCATCTCGACGGCAATGAACACCACCGATGAAAGCAGGATCGTTATAACGAATTCGTTCAGGGTCAGGGACTCAGTCTTGAATATCGGCTGAAGTACCGGCACGTATACTGTAGCCATCTGCAGGGCGAAGGTCAGGAGGACCGCACAGAGAAGATACCTATTGGAAAATATCCCTATCTTGAACAATGATTCTTTTTCCGACCGTATGGCCAGGACATGTCCAAGCTGTGTCAGGCAGAGCACGGTAAATACCATGGTCTGCCAGTGAACGTGTTCCGTCCTGATAGCCCATGCCTGAACTAAGAGAACAACGCCGGCCATTAAGAGGCCGACCCAGATCGCATGGGCGCCAAGACCGTGGGCGAACAGACTTTCTTTCGGATGCCGCGGAGGTCTGCTCATAACATCCCCTTCTGCAGGCTCAACGGAGAGTGCGAGTGCCGGAAGCCCGTCAGTCACCAGGTTTATCCAGAGTATGTGGATGGGCAGAAGGGGTACAGGAAGGCCTACCAGCGGAGCAAGGAAAAGGGTCCATATCTCGCCCGAATTCGTTGTAAGGAGATATTTTATGAATTTTCTGATGTTATCATAAATCTTGCGACCTTCCCTGACGGCTTTCACAATGGTAGCGAAATTGTCGTCGAGAAGTATCATATGTGCAGCTTCCTTGGAGACATCTGTGCCGGTAATCCCCATCGCAATGCCGATGTCCGCTCTTTTCAGCGCCGGGGCATCGTTTACCCCGTCACCTGTCATGGCAACAAACTGTCCCTTGTCCTGGAGTGCCTTGACTATCTTTAACTTCTGTTCAGGTGCGACCCTCGCATAGACCCTGATATGCTCAACCTTTTCTTCAAATTCCTCCAATGACAGTTTATCGAGCTCTTTCCCCGTGATTATCGCCCTTGAATCATCCTCCAGAATGTCCAGCCTTCTGGCTATGGCTCTTGCGGTAAGGGGATGATCGCCGGTTATCATGACCGGCTTTATGCCTGCCGTTCTGCACACCCTGACCGCCTCTTTTGCCTCATCCCTCGGGGGGTCCATAATGCCGACAAGACCTAACACCGTCAGGTCTGCTTCCACATATTCAGGCGACATATCATTCGGGACTGCATCCCATTTCCTCATGGCAATGCCGAGCACTCTCAGGCCATCGGCCGCCATCCTGTCATTGACCCGATGAATTTCCTCCTTGTTTATGGGTTCGGGACCCCTTGAGGTCAATATCATGTCCGCCCTGTCTATCAGGACATCTATCGCGCCCTTCGTGAAAGAAACAAATCCCTCGTTCCACGCATGAATTGTTGTCATGAGCTTTCTGTCAGAATCAAACGGAATCTCCGCTACTCGAACATGGAGACCCTCAACCTCATTCTTTTTAAAACCGTTTTCCCCGGCGATATTGTAAAGTGCGACTTCCGTCGGATCGCCAATAACACTGCCTGCGCCATCCTTACGGACGTCGTTACTCAGTGCAAGGGCGATCAGAAGCGGGTGATAAGGCGTGCTGCGTGAGATATCCGTTGTTTTCTCTTCATTCCCGGCTCCCAGCGACTGACTTGTGACTATTTTCCCGTCAGCGTACATCTCCTCAACAGACATCCGGTTCAACGTGAGCGTCCCTGTCTTGTCAGAGCAGATATACGTTACCGAACCAAGCGTCTCCACGGCCGGCAGCTTTCTGATCAAAGCATTCTGCTTTACCAGCTTCTTGGCCCCGAGAGCGAGCGAAATAGTTATCACTGCGGGAAGGGCCTCAGGTATTGCCGCAACAGCCAGAGAGATGGCAGTGAGCAGCATCAGCAGGGGGGGCTCTCCGCGCATGATACCGATAGCGAAGACAACGGCGCATATTGCAAGGACAGCAATGGCAAGTTTTTGGCCGAACCCGGCAAGCCTTTTCTGAAGAGGGGTCTTCACCTCTTCCTCCTCCTGAAGCATCCTGGCAATGTGGCCAAGCTCCGTATCCATTCCCGTTGCCGCAACGATACCCTTGCCGCGTCCGTAGGTAACGAATGTGCCCTTATATGCCATGTTATTCCTGTCTCCGACCGGCAGCTGTTCGTCACGCAGCGTTTCCGTCCGTTTATCAACTGGAATGGATTCCCCGGTAAGAGCTGCTTCCTCCACTTTCAGTTGAGCAGACTCTATCAATCTCGCGTCTGCCGGGACAATATTTCCGGCCTCAAGAACGATGAGATCTCCGGGAACGAGATGAGATGCCGCGATGACCGCTGGCAGGCCCTCCCGTATGACCGTGGCAGACGGCGCAGACATCTTTTTAAGGGCTGCCATGGCCTGCTCAGCGCGGTATTCCTGAATGAAGCCGATGACCGCGTTAAGAACGACGATGACGATAATGGCAACGGTGTCCGAAAGTTCGCCGATGAAACCCGAGATGACAGCAGCCACAACAAGGACAAGGATCATGAAATCCCTGAACTGATCAAGGAGCATCATGAACGGCGTCTTCTTTTTCTTTTCCTTCAGCTCATTAGGTCCGAACGCTTCGAATCGCTTCAACGCTTCTTTTGACGATATCCCCTGAGCTGACGAATCCAATTTCTCTAGGATCTCTTTTATACCGTGTTGGTGCCAGCGCATGATTTCCTTCCCCGTTCATTCGGCTTCTCCGACATAACGACCATATTCACGTCCAAAAGAAAAGACCTCTAATACAACTAATAGCCTATCGCACATATTAATTGCAGTAAAGGTCTTGCTTGTCAGGTTATCTGACCAGTGACGCCGGTCCACCTCAGGCGGACGTATTGACGACAGTCACTGTCCAGCTACTCCCCTTTACATCCGAACACACCGAATTATCTCAAAAAATCAGTTTTTGTGACCTACAACCATCTCCGTCTCCCGGGACGAGTGTCAGGGCGAAGAGCCTTGGTCCCTGTAGCTTACATGCTGCCTATTCTCATGGACTGAAGCCTTGCGATCCTTTCCTCGACCGGCGGATGCGTGCTGAACAGTCTCATCATTGCCCCCCCCGAAAGCGGGTTGACGATCATCATATGGGAAGTCGCGGGGGTTGCATGCATTGGGATGGCCTGAGATCCTTCATGCAATTTTCTGAGCGCATTTGCGAGTGCCATGGGATTACCATGAAGCTGTGCGCCTCCGGCATCGGCTGCATATTCCCGCGAACGGGATATCGCCATCTGTATCAGCATCGCGGCTATAGGCGCAAGGATCATCATGAGAATCGCCACGAAAGGATTTCCACCCTCGTCATCGTCGCTCCTGCCTCCAAAGAAGAACGCCATCTGTGCCAGGTAGCTGATGGCGCCCGCTATTGTCGCGGCGATCGTGCCGATGAGAATATCCCTGTGCCTTACATGCGCCAGTTCATGGGCCATGACCCCCGCAAGCTCATCCTCACTTAATATCCGCATGATCCCCTCGGTAGCTGCTACCGCGGCATGTTTCGGACTCCGACCCGTAGCAAACGCATTCGGCGAATCGTCCGGGATGATGTAGACCTTCGGCATGGGCATGCCGGCCTTCTGGGTGAGCCTTTTTACAATGCGATACAGGACCGGCGCATCTGCCTCGCTAACCTCCTGCGCGCGATACATCCTCAGAACGATCTTGTCACTGAAGAAATACGTGATGAAGTTCATGAAAAAAGCCATCATCAGCGCATAGGTCATCCCCCGCTGTCCGCCGATCGCTGCCCCGCCGAACACCAGCAAAAGCGTAAGAAACAGCATTAGCATGAATGTTTTTACCGTATTCATTGATTCCTCCTTCGTACTCAAATTAAAAAACCCTTACCCCTGCCGTGTGAAGATGCGCCTTTCACCAGCCGGGATAAAGGTCTTGCCTGTTATACACCATCTCCTGTATAACTGAATGGACCGGCCTGCTGCTGCAGACGTGCTGACGATCCAGTCAACCTCTCAGGGAGCTACTCCCCTTTATCAAGTATATTTTAAAAAATCCGTATTGTCCGGTCAATAGAAATCAATCCGCTATCGTGAGAGGGATTTCGCTGACCGTACCCTCGACGATGGAAAAAGCCTTCATCCCGTTAACAATGCCTTCAGAAAGACTAACGATTACATAAAAGGAATCCTCGTAGAACGCAAGGGTCACATCCTTAACCGAAGGATATGCCGGAGATTGGGGATGAGAATGATAGATGGCTACCATTTCCTCGCCCCGCTCTCTCATTTCCTTTTGAACACGCAGCTGCTCACCCGGGTCCATGAAGTAGCTGACCGGGGAAGGTTCAATGTTCGTCATGGCGTATACCCTGCTCACCTGCTCACCTCTTCCGGCCAGAATGCCGCACGCTTCATTCGGACGGGCAGTCCTGCAATGGTCAAGAATCGTTTCGAAGAGATCTTTCGGGATGATCAGTTCAGTCATACAAAAGCTACGGGAGGGTACAGTATCCCTCGTTATAATCCACGAGTTTGGTGATGGATGGACGGTCGCTGCAAATGGGACACAAAGGGTTCCGTGGGACCCTGACCTTACGGAAAGAGGTATTCAACGCATTATAGATGAGAAGTTCATCTACGAGCGTTTCTCCTTTGCCGAGGATAAGCTTCAGGACCTCTGTGGCCTGAAGACCGCCGATGACACCGGGCAGGACACCGAGAACACCTGCCTCCTGACATGACGGCACAAGTCCCGGCGGAGGGGGCTCTTCGAAAAGACAACGATAACAATGCCCCTTGCCGGGAATAATCGTGGTGACCTGCCCTTCAAACCTCAGGATAGCACCGCTCACCAAGGGTTTCCCCGCCATGACACAGGCGTCGTTCACCAAATATCTTGTCGGAAAATTGTCACTTCCATCAACGACGATATCGAAATCTTTAATAAGGTCGATGATATTGTCTTTTGATATCCTCACCTTCATCTGGACGACCTTGACATCAGGATTCAGGGCTGAAAAAGTCCTGGCAGCGGACTCCACCTTGGCCATGCCGATAGTGTTGACGTTATGCGCGATCTGTCTCTGGAGATTGCTCATCTCGACCGTATCGCTGTCAATAAGGCCTATGGTCCCGACCCCGGCTGCGGTCAGATAGTATCCCACAGGACAGCCGAGTCCGCCCGCGCCGATCAGTACGACCTTCGCACCAGCGATCTTGGCCTGGCCTTTCCCGCCAACCTCCGGCAGAATTATATGCCTGCTGTAGCGCTGCAGTTGTTCTTCGGTAAAATCCATCAGTCTTTTTCCTTCCTATCAATCACGAGCCATGATCGCATAATGGCAGGAGTGTTATCCGGTCTCCTTACCTTCAACGCGTATATAGATGGCCTTTCCTGCAACGATCTGCAGCCGGTTGATCTCTTTCACTGCGCTCATAACGTCCTTTTCCCTGGCCCGATGCGTGAGGACAACGAGAGGAACAGCCTTGCCTTCATGACGGTCCTTCTGAATTACCGAAGCTATGCTGATATTGTGCTTGCCGAGAATACCGGAGATTTTCGAAAGAACGCCGGGCTTGTCGATCGCGGAAAACCTGAAGTAGTACATCGACGTAACATCGGCCATCTTCATCAGAGGCATGGGCCTTGCGGCCCCGGGACATACGGAAAACTTCCCTGCAGATCCTGATATGATATGGCGGGAGATATCGGCGATATCGCTAACCACCGCGCTTCCCGTCGGGAGGTCGCCGGCTCCCCGACCGTAATAAAGTGTCGAACCAACAGCGTCTCCCTCAACATAAACCGCATTGAAAACGCCGTCGACCTTTGATATAAGGAACGCTGAAGGCAGCATCGTGGGATGAACCCTCAGCTCGACTTTTCCGTTTGTCTCCTTTGTTATGCCGAGAAGCTTGATCGTGTACCCCAGTTCCTGGGCAAACTCAATGTCCATCGGCGAAATCCATGAAATGCCTTCGCGGTGCACATCTTTCAGCGTAAACGGTGACCCGAACGCGAGAGACGCGAGAATCGCGAGCTTATGCGCCGAGTCCACACCTTCGACGTCATAGGTTGGATCAGCTTCAGCATATCCGAGCTTCTGCGCTTCCTTCAGAACATCTGCATACTCAGCCTTCTCCGTGGTCATCTTGGTAAGGATATAGTTTGTTGTTCCGTTGATGATCCCGTAGACTGCCTTGATCCGATTGGCCACAAGACCTTCCCTGAGCACCTTTATGATGGGAATGCCTCCTGCGACCGATGCCTCGAAACCGATCTCAACTCCCGCTTTGTCGGCAGCCCTGAATATTTCGATGCCGTGTGTCGCCAGGAGGGCCTTGTTCGCAGTCACAACGTGCTTGCCGTTCCGTATCGCCTGAAGGACAAATTCCTTTGCTAGCGTTGTGCCTCCAATGAGTTCAACGATAATATGAATCTCCGGATCTGCGATAACGCTTGCGGCGCTCGTCGTAAGAATTCCCCCCGGGATCTTTATCCCGCGGTCCCTTGTGATATCGAGATCGGCAATCCTCCTGAGATTGATGTCAACTCCGGTCCGCTCCTTGAGCAGTCGCCGGTTTTTCAGGAGTATCCGGGCAGTGCCCGTGCCGACAGTTCCAAAGCCGAGAATACCGATGTTTATCATGTGTTCAGCACCTTTTTTATTCCCTTAGTCGCCTGCCTGATCCTGTGCTCGTTCTCGACAAGGGCGAACCTGACGTAGTTATCACCGCCCTCACCAAACCCTATGCCGGGAGATACTGCCACTCCCGCCTCCCTGATGAGCTTTTTGCAGAATTCAAGGGAACCCATTTTTTTGAAGGGTTCGGGTATCTCGGCCCAGGCGAACATCGTTGCCTTGGGAGGATCGATGATCCACCCTGCCTGCCGCAGCCCCTTGACCAGGACATTTCTTCTCCTTTCGCAGACCTGTCTGATGTCTTCAACACAGTCCTGATCACCCCTGAGCGCAATGACACTGGCTATCTGGATCGGATTGAACATTCCGTAATCGAGATAACTCTTTATCTTGATGAGCGCTCCGACGATCTCCTTGTTTCCGACACAGAAGCCGACCCGCCAGCCGGCCATGTTGTAGCTCTTGGTCAGTGAAAAGAACTCTACACCAACATCTTTTGCCCCGGGAACCTCCAGGAAACTGGGTGCCTTATATCCATCGAACGTCAGGTCAGCATACGCAAAATCATGGATGACGATTACATTGTTCTCTTTCGCGAAATCAATCACCTTCTTGAAGAAGGAGAGTCCGTCGACAACCTGCGTGGTCGGATTGTGCGGAAAGTTCATGATGAGCATCTTGGGCCTCGGCCACGTCGTCTTGTATGCCTTTTCCATCTCATCAAAAAAATCGATCCCGGGACCGATCGGTATATGACGAACTTCTCCGCCTGCGATGATAACGCTGTACGGATGAATGGGATACGCCGGTGTCGGGGTCATGACAACATCCCCCGGCGTCACGGTCGCCAGCACGAGATGTGAGAGCCCCTCCTTTGAGCCAATGGTCACACATGCCTCGGTCTCCGGGTCAATGTCCACATCAAACCTTCTCTCGTACCATTCGCTGATAGCCATCCTCAGGTTACTGATCCCCTTGGATGCCGAATAGCGATGATTTTTCGGTTTGCGCGCCGATTCTACGAGCTTTTCGATGATATGTTTCGGCGTCGGACCGTCGGGATTACCCATGCCAAGGTCAATGATGTCCTCGCCTTTTCTCCGTGCATCCATCTTGAGGTTATTGACAATAGCAAATACATATGGCGGCAGCCTCTTGATCCTGTTAAACTCGAACATTACTCCTCCTCAGTGACATATGCGCCCCCGAAAAAAGATCACGGTTGCGCCGGCCGTGATGAACTGCCGTTGCGATACATTTCCTCAGCATGCATGGAACTGCGCACGAGCGGCCCCGAGGCGACGAACCTGAACCCCAAGGCGAGAGCCTCTTTCCCGAGTTCCTCAAAGGTTTCAGGGCGGATATATTCTACCACAGGAAAGTTTTTCTTGGAGGGCCGAAGATATTGACCGACGGTAAGAAAATCACAAGCACTGCCCCGCAGGTCCGATAAGAGTATTCTGACCTCTTCCGGAGTTTCACCGAGACCCACCATGAGTCCGGATTTTGTAATCATGCCAGGAGAAATGTCCTTGGCGGCTGCAAGAAGAGCAAGGGATCGCTGATAATCGGCCTGAGGTCTTACCAGCGGATAGATCCGCTTTACTGTCTCCATATTGTGGTTCAGGACATCAGGCTTCGCATCAAGCACGGCCCTCAAAGCGTCAAGATCACCCCTAAAGTCAGGCACCAGCACTTCAATCCTCGCCGTTGGCAGTGCAGACCTCAGCGCATATACTGTTTTTGCAAACTGTTCGGCGCCGCCGTCAGGAAGGTCATCCCGACTGACCGAAGTGATGACAACATATTTGAGATTCAGTTGTAAGGCAGCTGCTGCGACCCTCTCAGGTTCACTGTCGTCTACGGGGCGGGGGTCGCCGGAGACAACAGAGCAAAACGCACAGGACCGTGTACATTGAGGACCAAGTATCAGAAATGTAGCGGTCGGCTTCGAGAAGCACTCCCCCCTGTTCGGGCACCGTGCTTCTTCACAAACTGTTGAGAGCCGGTGCGTTCGAAGGAGATGCTTTACCTCATGAAGGCCCGAACGGTGCGGTGTCCTGATCCACTGAGGCAGTCTATTATGCATAAGAGACACTCAGTCTGCGCCAAAAAACGCTATGGCCTCTTTCACCCGGGCAAGGTCCACCCGCGTATTAAAACAGGGGCCGAAGGGACGCTCATTCGGGATGCCCAGGACAGGAAGCGGATAGGTGTCAACCAGTCCGCTCGACAGGTCGCGTTCACATGCAACGGCAACGATCGCCTCGGGGGCTATTTCCCTGACGATCTTCCGGGCAAGCGTTCCGCCGGTGGCAATAAAGAGGTCCAGTTGATAGCGTTCAGCTATCTCGATGAGATCTTTAATCTCACATCTGCCGCAGCGTTTGCAATTGAAAATGTTATGGGTTAAACGGATCGAACAATCATTGATCTGAAGACAATGAGGGAGCAGGATAAGGATCTTCTTCGTCTTTTTCTTCTCTGCCTTTACCAGCCTGTTGTTCATCCTGATGACGGCATACTGGAACGTTTCCTTTTTGCTTTTCCTGAATGCCGCAATCAGCATAAGGACAGGGTAAAAGACCTTCAGAACGACACCTCTGAAAAACCTACTTATGCTCAAACCGCATTCCTTCCCTGATGTGGCGTCCGCGGGCAAACGCTCCACCGCTCATGGTCCGTCTCCCTTCCGGCTTCAGATCGACAATCGAGAGAGTACCTCCCGCTGTAGACACCCGCAGTTCATTCTCGAGGATCAGCTCGACCATGCCCGGCTCACCTTTTGCGGCAGAATCGGTAATAGCCGTCTTTATCAAGGTTATCTTTTCATTACGGAAAAAACAAACCGCACCGGGCCAGGGATACATCCCCCTCGTCAGATTGTGGATATCCAGGGCGGATACATTCCAGTCGATCCTTCCGTGGTCTTTTTGAATGATTGGTGCATATGAAGCCTCGCCCGACTGCGGGACCGGTCTGACGGAGCCCTCCCTGATGCGTCTCATGGTCTCTATCAGGAGACGGGCGCCCATGGCGGAAAGTCTGGTGCCGAGCGTCAGCGCAGAATCCTCCGGTAAGATCTCCGTTGTTTCCATGAGAAGCGTATCCCCGGTATCGAGGCCCTCATCCATCAGCATGGTCGTTACCCCGGTAGTTCTTTCGCCGCGGACAATAGCCCACTGTATGGGTGCAGCCCCGCGGTATTTGGGAAGTATCGATGCATGGACGTTAATACAACCTTTCGGCGGCAGATCAAGAATAGCCCGAGGAAGTATCTTTCCGTAAGCGACCACGGCGATCATGTCCGGCTTCAACCGTGATATGGTATCAAGAAATTCCGCGGAACGAATGCTGTCCGGTTGAAGAACGGTGATCCCGCCAGTCATTGCATATTCCTTGACCGGAGGTTGCGTCAACCTATGTCCGCGTCCCTTGTTCCTGTCCGGTTGCGTGACCACGGCGACAATATCTTCACCGGCATCTAACAGGGACTTGAGCGATGGCACGGCAAAGTCAGGCGTACCGAAGAATATTATCCGCATGTACGATTATTTCTCGGTCTTCAGCGCTTTCCGGTAGCGCTTTTTGAAGAATTCCCTTTTGATCGGGCTTATTCTGTCAATAAGCAGGAGTCCGTCGAGGTGGTCGATTTCGTGCTGTAAAGCTATCGCAAGAAGACCCCCGGCCTCGATCTCGACTTCGGTCCCTGCGCGGTCGTGCGCACGAACAATAAGATTTTCCGAACGCTTTACTTTTGCCGTATATTCAGGGATACTGAGACAACCTTCCTCAAACTCGATCTCTCCCTCCGATTTAACTATGCTGGGGTTTATAAGAACGATAAGAGGGTATTTTTCATCCCGGGAGCTGATATCAATCACTGCCAGCCTCTTCGAAATCCCAACCTGGGGGGCTGCCAGCCCAACTCCGGGAGCGGCATACATGGTCTCCACCATGTCCTCGATGAGCTGCTGGAGCGCCTCATCGAAAACAGAAACAGGTGCGGCCTTCTTCTTCAGGACCGGCGAGGGGTATTTTTTTATGTCAAGCACAGCCATTTATTATTATAAATCATTTGCCCGTACAGGGTCGATACGATCCGCGTATTCCATTGAATTTTCTCCGGAAGCATGGCATTATGTAGACAATTTCCGGGAGAGCTCCCGGCGCTATGGTTATGATCAAAATCCCAACATATCATGATATCGTGCTTTTCTCCTGTATTCTTAAGGCCGGGAATTCAACGCAGCACTCCTGCGCCCTTCGATAGCATGACAGGGTCTCGCACTTCTGCCGTTGCATGCCTCAGCGATATCATCAGGAAGAAAGGCAAACCAAAGCATTCACTGGAACAGTTCGCGCGTTCTCTTGACCGTCGCGATCGTGCATTTGTCATGGAAATGGTCTACGGTGTTCTGCGGCATCTTTTTGTTCTCGACTGGGTGATAGATTTGTTCGTGCGTGACACCGGCCCGCTCCATGACACCACGCTCAACAATCTTCGCATTGCCCTGTACCAGATCTTCTTCATGCGTGTTCCGGACTTTGCCGTGGTGAATGAGGCAGTTGAAATGGAAAAAGAACGTGGAAAGCCATCACTAGTGAACGCGGTACTGAGAAACGTTATTCGCAGGCGGGACACGATCACATTTCCCATTCCATTCGAGGATCCCGTAAAAGAGGTCTCGATAAATACGTCGCACCCTGAATGGCTGGTAAGACGCTGGATACAAGCATATGGCCTCGATGAGGCGCGTTCTCTTGCTGAAATGAACAATACCAGGCCTCCGCTGATACTGAGGGCAAATACGCTCAAAATATCGAGAAGTGATCTCCTTAGCCTGTTTCAGGAGGAAAAGATCCCGGCAGAGCCGACACGGTTCTCCCCCGACGGCATCGTGGTGGACGATAGCGTGTCCTATCAGGACATCGGAGGCTTTTACGGACTCTTCGCCGTCCAGGACGAGGCCTCACAGCTGATCTGCCATCTTCTTTCGCCCCGTCGCGGGGAGAGGATACTTGACGCCTGTGCCGCACCGGGAGGGAAAACAACGCACATTGCCCAGCTCATGGAAGATGAAGGAGAGATTGTCGCCGTAGAAAAGGACCCGCACCGCACCGTACTGATAGAAGAGAATGTCCGTTCTCTCGGGACGCGCTCAGTGCAGATAGTCCAGGCTGACGTCTCAGAGATGACATCTGCCGGGACATTTGACCGGATACTCCTCGATGCCCCCTGCTCTTCTACTGGTGTGATCAGGAGAAACCCTGATGTCAAATACCGGCATACGGAGAAAGACATGGCCCAGTTCGGAAAGAAGCAGATTCTGCTCCTGAATGCTGTTGCGCGGATGCTGAAGAGTAGCGGGATACTCGTTTATTCGGTCTGCTCGCTCGATCCCTGCGAAGGCGAGCATGTCGTCAGGGATTTCTTGAAGACAGCGCAAGAATTCCGTATTATAGAAGCCGGACAGGGGTTCGTATCCGAATTCATGAAAAACGGCTTTTTCAGGACATATCCTCATAAACATGCGATGGACGGTTTTTTTGGAGCGGCATTGTGCAAAAAAACATGAACAGTTTTGTCAAAGCTGCTCTCTTTTTTGCACTGTTCGTAGCTCTTGGTCTTACGTTCGGGTTCCTTACCTTCAAGGTTCTGAGCTTCAGCAGGACGGTTGAAGTGCCCCCGGTGATCAATATGACGCCGATAGAAGCTGACAGGGCACTGGCCAATGCGGGTCTTTCGCTGAAAATTGAGGGAGAGGATTTTGACTCGGTCGTGCCGGCGGGAAAGATCGTCAGACAGGACGTACCCGCAGGGATAAAGGTCAAGGAAAAGAGAGCCATCAGGGTGGTCATGAGCAAGGGGCCGAAAGTATCATCTGTCCCTCTCCTGGTAAATGAGACCCAGCAGAATGCGGAAGCCGTGCTCATACAAAAAGGGCTCAGGATCGGCAAGGTCATTAGCGTGCACTCTGCCTCGGCAGAAAAAGGCATCGTCATAGCCCAGAATCCGGAACCGGATGACAAGCTGACCGATCTCGTCACCGTGCTGGTGAGTGCGGGACCGCACGATCAGGCATACACCTGCCCGGACTTCCACGGCAAACAGATAGACGAAGCACGGGAGCTTGCAAATAGGATGTCTCTCTCTGTCGAAACACAGGGTGCAGGGACGATAATTACAGCACAAAAGCCGAAACCGGGTACCATTGTCCGGAGCGGCGACAAGCTATATTTAGAGATGAAAGAGGTGACGGTCCCATGACAAAAATAGCACCATCAATCCTTTCTGCGGATTTTATGCGACTCGGAGAGGAAATACGGGCGGCAGAGGAAGCAGGAGCCCATATGCTCCACATTGATATCATGGATGGTCATTTTGTGCCGAATATCACCATAGGATATTCGATCGTCGAGTCGATCAGAAAGATCACAGATCTCCCTCTCGATGTTCACCTGATGATAGACGACCCTGATAAATACGTTCGGAATTTTTCTGAAGCCGGGGCCGATTTTCTTACCGTCCACGCAGAAGCGTCGGTGCACCTGCACCGGTCTGTACAGGTTATTCGTGAACACGGCAGCAAGCCGGGGGTATCAATCAATCCTGCCACGCCCGTCGCTGTCCTGGAAAATATCATCGCCGACGTGGACCTTATACTACTGATGTCGGTCAACCCCGGGTTCGGGGGACAGAAATTCATACCCATGACCATCGGGAAGATAAAGAATCTGAAAACCATGCTCACGGCCGCCTCCGTCACCCCGTTCATCGAAATCGATGGAGGGGTGAAAATTGACAACGCAAAGGAAATCGCTGATGCCGGAGCCGACATTCTTGTTATGGGCTCCGCGTTCTTTGAAGCGAAGGATTACAGGAAGACCATGGAGAAATTGAATGAAATCCTCGGAAATTAGCCGGCTGTTCGCCAGAGGAGAATACCTTCGGCAGAAAAGCAGATATTCCGAAGCGCTGCAGACGTTCAGACGTGCACTGAACAAGACTGTTGCAGCAGGGGATGCTCATGCAATGATCGCCTGCCTGCTTTCCATCGGGGACGTCTGCCGCATGACCGGTGACTTTACCCGTGCGGAAAGGGCATATGTCAAGGTTGTGGCTGAGGCCCGGAAGATCGCTGATGCCGAGGCGGTTGCAGATGCGCATGCGGGCTGGGGTCTGTCGCGAAGAGGCAGGGGCGACTGGAAAAACGGGCTGACCCTCCTCCGAAAGGCTTTGCGGTATTACCGGAGAAATGATGACAGGGAGGGGATCGCGTTTACCCTCTGGTCTATGGCCGGAGCGCTGAGAATAAAGGGTGATATCCCTGAAGCATTGGAGACATACCGGGAAGCTTTGGCTTCATTTCAGTCCCTTCAGTCCCGTGCCGGCGTCGGATACTGCCTCTGCGGTCTCGGCGGCGCTTCCCGGATTGCGGGCGAGTTCAAGGACTCTCATGAGTATTATCGGTCTGCCAATGCTCTTTTCCGAAAGCTGGGCGATACCTTCGGGACAGCCTATTCCTACTGCGGAACAGGAAACGCATACCGCATGTATGGCGAATACGGGAAAGCACTTGTTGCCTTTTCGAAAGCCGCGACCCTCTACCGGAAGATCGGCGACAGAGTTAGCTATTCGTATACGCTCTGGAGCATGGGAACGACCCATAAGATGCTCCTGGACCTGACATCGGCACAGGCCTATTTCAGGGAAGCCCAGGGGCTTTTCAGAATAACGAAAGACCCGCGTGGTCTCATATACTGCCAGCTCGGGTTCGGTGAGATAGCCATGTTGAAAGGCAATACCAAAGGAGCGGAGAAATACTTCAGTCGTTCCCTGGCCGAGGCAAAAAAATACGGCTTCAGAATTGAACGCTGCCATGCGGAAATGCTGCTGTCCTATCTCGGTGGAAAAAAGAAACCACTTTGTTATAATAGGCTTGGGGTGAAGCTGGGGTTTACAAAGGCGCCGTTTAATATTCCCTGAACTGTTGACACATACCTTTACCTTATTCGAATATCGCAGGGAGACTTGTTTCTTGAGAATTATGAATTTGCCCAATTCGTTGACCGTTGTCCGGATCATTCTTATCCCGGTGTTCATTACCGCCGTCATCTACAAGATGCATCAGCCGGCACTTTTTCTTTTCGTGCTTGCGGGGCTTACCGATCTTCTTGACGGATTCATTGCCCGAATGACCGATCAAAAGACAGAGTTGGGCAGGTTCCTCGATCCGCTGGCGGACAAGCTGCTTCTTACGTCTTCCTTTATCCTCTTCTCATTTTATAACTGGATACCTCTCTGGCTGACTATCACCGTGATAAGCAGGGATCTCATAGTGGTCATCGGATGGCTTCTTCTCTATATGATCACTCATGATGTCAGGATAGAACCCGTCCTGCTTGGCAAGACTGCCATAGCATTCCAGCTTATAACAATTGCCCTGGTGCTGATGAACGTCAATATTCCGGCATTCAGGCCGCCGAAGGATATCTTGTTCGCCGCAACGGCTGCACTAACTGCAGTTTCCGGCCTGCAATATATTTATCAGGGGTTACGGTTCGCAGATGTCCGCTAAACGAGGCATAACGGTAGACAGCATCGCCTCTGACAGCCTCTCAGCGGCTGCAGGGATCAGGCCCGGCGATATAATCACGGGCATTAATGCCATGCCGGTACGCGATGTCATTGACTTCATGTACTACAAGGATGCCGAGGTATTCGACATAGAATATCTTCGGGACCAGTCAAAGAAAAGCGTGCGTATTATCTCTGATACCTGTGCGGACCTCGGCATAACATTCAAACCGCTCAAGGTCAAAACGTGCAGGAACAACTGCATATTCTGTTTTGTAAAGCAGCTGCCGAAAGGCTTGCGAAAACAGCTCTATGTCAAGGATGAGGATTATCGCCTTTCTTTTCTGTATGGCAACTATACGACTCTTTCCAATATTACGAACGAAGAACGCACGAGGATTGTGGAGCAGCGGCTCAGCCCGCTCTATATTTCGGTCCACTCCTCCAGCAAGACTCTCAGAAACAGGTTGCTCGGCAACCCGAAAGCCGGTGATATAAAGAAAGAACTGAAATTCTTTGCCGCGCATAAGATCAGGATGCACATACAGATCGTTCTCTGTCCGGGATACAACGACGGTAAGGAGCTTCAGAGCACTATTCAGGACATTTACCGGTTCTATCCGTATGTTTCATCAATTGCGGTCGTGCCCGTCGGGCTGACCAAGCACAGGAAACTGCCTCTCGTGCCGGTCAGCAAAGATGATGCCTGTAGCGCCATAGCAACCGTTGAAACGTTCCAAAAAAGGTTCAGAAAAAAGCATGGGGAATCGATCGTTTATTGCGCCGATGAAATGTACATAAAAGCTGAGATGCCCTTCCCTCACTTATCCTTCTACGGTGAACTACCGCAGATCGAAAATGGTGTTGGTCTGATACCTCTCTTCATGAGTCAGGCCAAGAAAGTCAAGGTCCCGAAAATCAGGACGATAAAGAGAAGATACCTGACCTTCACGGGGACGTCGTTCTATCCCTATGTGAAGAAATATCTTGCCCGACTTTCTGAGAAAGATGGCATTGCAATCGATGTAATCCCCATTGAAAACAGGTTCTTTGGACCTCAGGTGACAGTTACCGGACTGCTTACCGGCAGGGATATCATCTCAGCGCTGCATGACAATGCAGACCATTATGATGTGCTGATCGTCCCGGAAGTTGTTCTCAGAGATGGGGACAATGTCTTGCTTGATAATGTATCCGTTCCGGATATTGAAGAGGCGACGGGACTTGCCGTGCTGGTCACGGACGGAACGCCGCAGGGGCTTGTCGATACGCTCATGAGCGTCGAAAACAAGGACTGACCCGTGCATATTTCAGGAAAAACGAAGATCATCGGACTTTTCGGGTACCCTGTTGAACATACCCTCTCACCATACATGCAGAATGCCGCGTTCTCGCACTGCGGGATCGACTATTGCTATGTGCCGTTTTCCGTCCATCCCGACCGTCTGAAAAATGCTGTCGAAGCAATACGATCACTGAGCCTCTGCGGGGTCAATCTCACGATACCTCATAAGGAGGCCTGCATACCCAGCCTCGACCAGCTCGATGAGGAAGCCAGGATCATTGGTGCGGTGAACACGATTACGTCAAAATCCGGCCGGCTTATCGGACATAATACCGACGGGAGAGGATTTGTCATGGCACTGGTGGAGCAGGGTATTACCATTGAGGGCAGCAGGTCTCTCATCATTGGTGCCGGTGGCGCATCGCGGGCAGTAGCGTATTATCTGAGCAGAGCTGCTTCCAACCTTTATATCTACAACCGGACGCGCCAAAAAGCCGAAGCCCTGGTTTCCGCGCTGTCATATGCCGGGGGCAACGCGATGGTCATAGACGATATCTCATCCGTATCGGATTACGATCTTATCATCAACGCTACACCGCTCGGCTTGCAGGATGACGACCCCCTTCCCCTCGATCCCGGTCTATTACGTTCATCTCAGTCCGTCTGTGATCTGATCTATCGCCAGACCCCTCTTCTCCGGCAGGCGGCCCGAAAGGGGTGCCGGACAGTGGATGGTCTTGGCATGCTTCTCTGGCAAGGAGTTTATTCCTTTGAGCTCTGGACCGGCATGCAGCCCCCGGCCGAAGTAATGAGAACAGCTCTTTTGAGCGTTGTCAAGTAAATTCTGGCATACTTTTTGCCTTTACTTAACTCCTCCTCTGTGATACAATTTTTTAAGTGAAAAAAAAGCTTATTTTTCTTTTGGTAATGCTCATTTCCTTTGCCATTTTTTCTTATGTCAGGTCCGACAAAATGGCCCGGCTGAACATCCAATTTGGGAGTGATTCCTTCTTTGAGGGGCTTAAAATCATCAACAAGAAGAATGGGGTCACCGAGTGGATACTAACTGCAAGAAGGGCGGATCTTGCGAAAGACGGGAAGGAAGCTCTTCTGAGCGGCATTGAGATGAAGCTGGAAAAACAGGGCATGATCGTTCAGGCAGAAAAAGGCCTCTACGATATGGAGACGAAGCACGTTTCGATCGACGGGGTCATCACTGCCCATAATGAGAATTACGTCATCACGACGCGCCAGGTGCTTATTGACAGCACGGGAGGCATACTGGAAACCGGGGACGAGGTCAAGATCGAAGGCAAAAAGTTCAACCTTGAAGGCAGAGGCATGAAAGCTGACAATAATGAGCAAAAAGTGAGGATACTGAACAATGTCAAGGCTACTTTTAACCGCTAGTCTATCTTTGCTCCTGCTCGTGCCCGTTTGGGCTTCTTCTGAAGAGCCGAAAGCGAAGGTAAAGGGGCCCATAACGGTCACATCCGAAACACTTACTGCAGACAACAAGGAGCATACTGCCCTTTTTGAAAAAAACGTAGTCGCCAAGACGACGGACATGACCATACATGCTGACTGGATGCTTGTCTATTACAATGAACAGGGTGGAGATGTTACGAAGATCGAGGCAAAAGGGAACGTCAAGGTCTACAGGGAAGGAAAGGTGATCACCTCAAAAGAGGCCACATATTTTGCCGATGAGGAAAAAGTTGTTTTCACCGGCAGCCCCCGTGCCGTAGACGGCGAAAATGTCGTAACCGGCACCAAGATTACGTACTTTACAAAGGACGATCGTTCCATTGTTGAAAACAGCAAGGTTATCCTCAAGAATAAACAGGACTGATAATGCATACCCTTGAAGTCGCCGGGCTGCACAAGCAATACGGGAAAAAGGTCGTCATCAGGCATATCGATCTCCACGTTTCCACCTCCGAAATCGTCGGTCTTTTGGGGCCCAACGGCGCAGGTAAGACCACGACATTTTACAGCATACTCGGGCTTGTGCGGCCGGAAGGCGGCAGCATTCTTCTTGACGGTAAAGATATCAGCGCCCTTCCCATGTATCAGCGCGCTCTCAAGGGTATCAGCTACCTTCCCCAGGAACCGTCTATATTCAGGAAGCTCACTGTCGAAGAGAATCTCAGGGCCGTACTGGAAATTAAGGGCTTATCCGGGGCTGACATCGACTCCGAGGTCGAGATGCTGCTCAGAGAGTTCCATCTTGAAGAGTTTTCAAGGAGAGAGGGATACAAACTTTCCGGCGGCGAACGACGTCGTTGCGAGATTGCTCGCGCTCTCGCAACACGTCCCACGTTCATGCTTTTCGATGAACCCTTTGCAGGGATCGATCCGCTTGCCATCATAGAACTGAAAAAGATGATGACCTACCTTAAGGAAAAAGGCCTCGGTATAATCATAACCGATCATAATGTCAGGGACACTCTTTCGATCACTGACAGGGCATATATCATCAGCAATGGCGAGATTCTTGAGGAAGGGACGCCCGAGAAGCTCATTGCAACCCCCAAGGTGAAGGAAGCCTATCTTGGTGAGGAGTTCAGGCTCTGATGGCACTCGAGAGCCGACTTGAGCTTAAGCTTTCGCAAAAGCTGGTCCTTACCCCGCAGCTGCAGATGGCCATCAAGTTGCTCCAGATGCCGCAACTGGAGCTTTCACAGACGCTCACCCAGGAACTTACAGAAAACCCTTTTCTCGAAGAAACGTCGGATGCAATTTCCGATGAAGAACTTTCATTTGAAGAAAAGGAATCGGTCGAACAGACAGATGATCCCCGTGACGATGCGGAGATCCCCCTTGAAGGACTGGGCACCTTTACTGCAGACGATTATTTTGATGAGCGCAGTTCTGACGGCAGGGATCTCGGCTATTTCACGTCAGGCACGGTCACCCATCCCTCGTTCGAGCAGTTTCTGAGCAGTGCTCCCGATCTGTATGATCATCTTATCTGGCAGCTGCGGCTTTCGCGTGATGATGAAGATGTGCGGCGTGTTGCCGAGCTCATAATCGGCAATATTGATGAGAACGGATATCTTACGGCCACGAAGGAGGAGATCGAAAGGCTCTCCGAAGCACCACCTGAGATCGTTGAGGAAGCGGTTATCCTCGTTCAGGGATTTGATCCGCCGGGTATCGCCGCACGCGACCTGAAGGAGTGTCTCCTTCTGCAACTCAGGCCGCTTAACCTGCTTGACACGCTGCCGGCGTCAATTATCAGCAATCATCTTGATCTGCTCAGCAGGAAGAAGTATCAGAACATTGCCCGGCTCTGCAATGTTTCCATGGACGATGTGATGGCCGCGGTCAAAATCATTGAGGATCTCGATCCGAAACCTGCCCGCAACTTTTCCGTATCATCGGCCAACTATATCAGCCCGGACGTCTTCATTGTTAAAGCTGATTCGGGATACCAGATCGTTCTGAACGATGAGGGACTGCCGAAACTCAGGATTAACAGCTATTACCACCGTCTGCTGACCCAGAAGAACCTTGTTTCCAAGGAAGAGCGACAGTTTCTTGAAGATAAGCTCCGCTCGGCAGTATGGCTGATCAAGAGTCTTGACCAGAGGAACAAAACGATCTATCGGGTGACGGAAAGTATTCTCACCTATCAGAAGAACTTCTTTGACGGGGATGTGAGCAACCTGAAGCCGCTCAACCTGAAGGATATAGCAACCGAACTGAGCCTGCATGAAAGCACGATCAGCAGGGTTACGTCCAATAAGTATCTTGCCTGTCCTCATGGCATATACAGCTTCAAATATTTTTTCAGTAACGCGATACCGAGCGAGGCTGGAGAGCTGTCATCCACATCGGTAAAGGAGATGATCAGAAAGATCATATCGGAGGAAGACCCGTCTTCGCCTCTCAGCGACATGAAAATAGGCGATATCTTCAAGAACCAGAATATCACCATTGCACGGAGGACCATCGCAAAATACCGGGAAGAGCTGAAGATCCCTTCCCAAAGCCAGAGAAGAAGATAACGGGCAATAGCAATACCGGACATATGAAGAAGAAAGGGGAACACATGAATATCGTGGTAAACGGAAGACACCTTGAAGTAACACCCGCATTGCGTAATTATTCGGAGGAGAAGATCAAGAAATTTGCAAAGTATCTCCCCGAGGCGTCCGAAGCGATCGTGACACTCAGCATCGAGAAATACCGGCACAAGGCAGAGGTGCTCCTTAAGACCAACGGTGTCCTGATCCAGGCAGAAAGTGTAACCGGAGAGATATATTCATCCATTGACGAGGTATCCGAGAAGCTTGACCGGCAGGTAAAGAGATATAAAGAAAAGCATACCTCGTACCGGAAAGGCGCGGCAAAACCTTCCGGGAAGCTCGAGAAGGCCGGAGCCCCGGTGGAAGGGGGACGGATCATCAAAAACAAGCGATTTGACCTCAAGCCGATGAGTCCCGACGAAGCTTCCATGCAGATGGAATTGCTTGACAAGGATTTTTTTGTTTTTATTAATGACAAGAGCAGCGACATCAATGTCATCTACCGAAGAAAGGACGGCAATTTCGGCCTCATAGAACCGGCAAAATAAGCTACTGATGGGACAACCGCCATTAACTGCAGCAGAAAAAAGACGGCTGACGCCGGGCCCGAGCCGCCGTTCGCGGATCCTTATTGTAAGCGGTCTTTCCGGGGCCGGAAAGACCGTGGCACTGCGTGCGGTTGAGGATTCGGGGTTCTATTGTGTAGACAACATACCCGTGTCTCTTATCGCCTCGCTGATCGAGAAGATCTCCCATCAGCATCACGCGGCGCATATAGCCATTGGTATTGATATCCGTGAAAAAGAGTTTCTCGGCGATTTTAGGCATAGCATCGCGGAACTCAGGAAGGTCTTTCCCGTTGATGTGCTGTTCCTTGAGGCAGAGCCGTCAGTTCTCATCAGGCGTTTCAAGGAAACACGCAGGCCGCATCCACTTGGCGGGACCATCGACCATGCTCTGCAGAATGAAAAACGAATGCTTTCGGTATTAAAAAACAGTGCTGACCGCGTGATCGATACCTCGGCGCTCTCTCCCCATGACCTGAGAAAGCTTGTCGTATCGTTTTATGCACCCCGTTCAGTCCATAAGGACCTTGCGGTAAGCCTCATATCCTTCGGCTTCAAGTATGGCATTCCACAAAACATAGACCTGCTCTTCGATGTCCGCTTCCTTCCGAACCCCTATTTTATTCCGTCACTTAAAAACCTTGACGGAACGGACACGGAGGTGTCACAGTTTGTTTTTTCCCACGCTGTCACACGGCAGTTCGTGAAAAAAATACGTGATCTTCTCGCTTTTCTCATTCCTCAGTATATTCAGGAAGGCAAGACATATATCTCAATCGCATTCGGATGCACGGGGGGGAAGCACCGTTCCCCCGCCATTGTGGAGAAAATAGCAAAGTCCCTTCCCGGCGATACGATTGAGAGACATATCATCCACCGGGATTTGCCCTGATAACTTTTTTCGGATAGATCCAGGTCTTTCGCGCGATGCGCCGAAATTCATCTGCAGGAACGTCAGACCATGCGTTCATCAGGCCGGAAGATATATTTATGCAGCTGAAGATTAAACCGCACGTTTATCCTGTCCTCAAGGATCCATTCCGCAAGCTTCCGCGGTTCCAGTAACCCAAAGGCGGGAGAAAAGAGAACTGTGCAACGCCCCGAAAGTCCGCGCTTCTCGATAATGTTCTTTGCCCACAGATAGTCGTTCCTGTCGCAGATGACGAATTTTACCTCATCCGTTGTTTTGAGATGTTCAAAGTTGGTGACATCGATCCGTTCGCTCATGCCGCTCCCTGGGGTCTTGACATCTATAATCACCGTTACCCTTCTGTCGATAGCCCCGATAGGGAAGGTGCCGTTTGTCTCAATCAATACAGCATATCCGGCATCGAGAAGCATACGTGAAAGTTGGTCAGTGTCATCTTTCTGAAGCAGCGGCTCGCCACCCGTAATCTCTACAAGTCGCCTCCCGGCCTGTTCCACCCGTTTCATGACGTCGTCAACCGCAAGCTTCTCCCCCTCCTCATAGGAGTATCGGGTGTCGCAATACGTACATCTGAGGTTGCAGCCGCTCAGCCGGACGAATACGCAGGGAATGCCGGCGTAGGTGGATTCGCCCTGAATGCTCGTAAATATCTCACAGACTTTCATGTGGATTCCTGGTATTTCGCCGTCATCGTTATAAGGCCGGCGCATATGATCAGAATGCCTCCGTACAGCGAGTATGCACCCGGGATCTCATGCAGAATGAGCATGCCAAGCACTATCGCACAGAGAGGTTCAAGATAACCGAGAACTGCAGTCCTGCTGGCGCTGACATCACGTAATCCGCGATAGTAGAGTACCGGCGCTATCGTTGAATGCACAATGGCCATCAAGATGAAAAACCAGATCGCGTGAAGCGGAATTCCACGGATAAACGGCGCCAGCAGAATGACGCTCGTAGTATTTACCAGAAATGTCAGTACGACAGGGCGAAATTGCTGAGCAGAGACACGACCCAAGATCACGATAAGTGCATATGCACCTCCCGAAATGACCCCCGCGATAATACCGGCAGACTGGCTCTCAATGAAAGAAAGGCCGTTCAGCATGAGCCACAGGCCTGCTGATGCCAGCAAAATGGCAGCAACGAGATGCAAGGTGATCTTTTCTTTCAGAAAAATTACAGCGAGAAAAGCAACGATAACCGGAGCGATATAGTGAGTCAATATCGCATTGGCAATGGTCGTCCTGGTGAATGCGAAATAAAACGTGAGCATATTTACCGCGCTGACGACCCCCAGAAATATCGGATACCTGAGCCGCCCGGGATGGGCTATTTCACGATGATACCCTTTGAATACGATATATGTTCCCTGAAGTACGCCGGATACGATAAGTGTATAAAAAATGAGGACATGGACAGGAACTGCAGCCAGCCTGACGAGAATGCCGAGAGAGCTCCAGAGGACTATGGCAGACAGGATATACAGCTGGCCCATCAGGCTCTGTCAGCTACTTCCGAACTTCTTTTGCAGGGCACGTTCCACATGAGGGGGGACAAGACCCCTTACCATCCCCCCAAGTGACGAGATTTCCTTGACAATGGTTGCGGTCAGATACGAATATTCCTCACTCGGCATCATGAATACCGTCTCGATGTCCGATGAAAGCCGCCTGTTCATCAGTGCCAGCTGCAGCTCATATTCAAAATCAGAAACAGCCCTCAGCCCTCTGATTATAGCCGCTCCCTTTTTCTCGCGTGCATAGTCCACAAGCAGTCCGTCAAACATCTCCATGCTCACCCTCTTGTACCCTCTCAGCGTCTTTCGGATGAAACCCAACCGTTCATCGACGGTGAACAGAGGGTTCTTTTTGGGGCTCGGAGCGACGGCAATGATCAGGTGGTCAAATATCCGGAGCCCTCTCCGCACAAGATCAAGGTGACCGTTCGTGAACGGATCGAATGTTCCCGGGTAAATGGCAGTACGTTTCATCATTATGATTTCCTGTACAGAGCAAGCATGGTATCTCCATACCGGTACTGTTTTTTGAGCAGCAAGGCTGCTATCCGCTCGGGGACCTTCTTCTTTCGTGTATGTTCAATGAGAACGGCTCCCTGATCATTTAAGATACCATATTCGTCGATCAATGGCAGAATTTTATCAATTTCTTCCGAATCGTAGGGGGGATCCGCAAATATGACGTCAAACCGGTCACCTGATCGAGAGCTTCGTTTCAGAAATTCCTCTATTCGTTCACAATAAACGCGTGTCCTGCCTGTGAGTGCAAGCTTTCCGGTTATCTCATCTATTGCTTTAGCCCGCGACCGAACGGCCTCGACAAAAATAACCCTGTCCGCACCTCTTGATGCAGCCTCGATTCCTACGGTTCCAGAGCCTGCGTACAGGTCAAGGAAAGATGCCCCAGCCAGATTATTCCTCAGAATATCAAAAATGGCCTCCCGAACTTTTGCAGAAGTAGGCCTCAGGTCATCCTTTCCACCCCTCCCTGCAAACAGTTTTTTCTTCCCGATCTTTCGACCCTTCAGTTCCCCGGAGGAAATTCTCATTCGTGCATGATCCTTCCGCTGTCGCTTCCTGCCGGTCCTCGAGCCATCGAAGATACGAACAGGGGATATTGATTCATTGTCCTGAAATTATATCCTCTTATACCGTCTGCATCAAGGAATTTGTGAATGAATTTGCGCTGAGGGAGAGAGGGGATCACACGCAGGACATTATTACAGTCATTTGGTTTGGCGTCGATCTCAGCATATCTCCATAGGTGTTCTGCCTGCAGTCTACCAGGAATTCTGAAACGTACGATTTCGGCAAATGGCTGTATTGCGGTGAACCGTTGTTCATTCCCGTGCCCGGAGTCATATCTATTGATGTCTCATACCGATGGACAGGGATGGATCATGACCGAAGTTTACGACCGCACGAAAGGGAATAGCTTTTTAGTAGTTCTTGATGCTGAGGATGTCAGAAAAGATCCACTCGGAAGGATAATCTTGAAACACTACCTTCCATAAAGCATGCATGGGTGCTGGCTGCACCACTTAATGTAATTCTTTACGATATAGCCCTACTCCATTGGATTTATGAGCTTTTTGAAGATATCCCTTTCCTCATCCGAGAGATCCTTCCAAAATCGCGAACCCTGAAGATGTCTCATTCGTTCATCTGCTGACCGCTCCCTCTCTTTGAGGTACCTCTTCTCGATCTCCGCTCTGTTTTCAGGAGGCAGTGACTCGACCCGATTAATCTTCTCCCGGACTCTCTCGCGAACACTCGGTCGGAGGCTGTTGAGGTTCCGGTAGCGAGCTCTCAGCATTCTCTTTTCCTCGGGAGAAAGATCGTTAAAAGTATCATAGTTCCGCCGTATCCTTTCTTTCCTTTGGGGCGGACTCGATTTCCATTCATGATAGCTCCTGATGACCCGATCTTTCTCTTCGGATGACATGGATTCCCAGAGGATCTTGTTTCTGCGCATCATTGCCTCATCAGCGTGAGCGCTAAGCCCCTGGAGCAAAACAAATGCAGCTGTCAGAAGCACCACCATGCTTCTGGTCATGTGACAATTACCGGCAGGGAACTTCTCTGTTCATCGGTTTCTGTTTGAGAAGGTTCCTCAACAAGAGGGAGATAATCAATGCTTACAAGTTCTTCTACTGCATCAAAGAACTCTTCATCCTGCAGGATGTGAAGATCAGCGATCAATTCATCTTCATCGACGTCGGCATGCTCCGTAGACATCTGATCCGTTGATGCCAACGGGACTTGAATCCGGCCTTCGTTCCTGTATCCCATATACCTTATCGTTAATCCGAAAATAATGACAAGCGTTGCGGCTACAGGAAGAGCTATCTTTATCCAAAGCATTTTCCGTTGTCGCGAAACGCAAGACATGAGACTTTCCCTTGCCCTTCGCGGAACTTCAGAATCCTCCCACGCACCAAGGTTGCTCCACGACTCTGAAACAGCTGATTTCATGTCCCGGCATGCCGTGCAGGTCAGCAGATGATCCTCGATCTCCCTAACTTGAGCCCCCGTCAGTTCCTTATCCTGATACGCGGGCAACAACCGCTGGATGTTCCTGCAATCCATAGCTCTCCTCCTCCTATTAAACACGCCCAAAAAGTCTCAGGTTTCCTGTTTCAGCCCCTTTAATTCCTGTGCGAGGATTAGCTTGGCCCTATGGACACGAAGTTTAACCGCGTTGACAGAACATCCCATGATAGCCGCGATCTCATCGTATTGAAGCCCGTGATATTTGCTGAGAATGACCGCCATCTGCATATTTTTCGGTAACTTACCGATGGCCCCGATCACCGTCTCCCTGAGTTGCGATTGCGAAATGCGCGCTATTGGATTCTCTTCTGTTGCAGGTAAGTCCGGCAGATATTCATTATCCATGGAGACAAGCTCTACTGACTTCCTGCTCCGCAGCACATTGAAACACAAATTTTTTACTATAGTGTACAGCCATGTGGTGAATTTGGCTTCCGGGGTATAGGTCCGTGATGCTTTTAGAATGCGCAGAAAGGTATTCTGCATAATGTCTTCCGCTTCGTCAGGATCCCCCAGAAAGCGCAGGGCGAGGTTAAACACAGATTTCTGGTGTCGGGCAAGAAGAACTTCAAAGGCCTTTGCATCGCCCATCTTGATGCGGGCCATTAAGGCGATGTCAGTCTCCTCCATCCCTACTCCGGGATTTGTGGATTTATCAAAGAGAGGTCATCGGGGACCGGACCGTGAATTCTTACCTTTCTCCCCACGACCTGGAGACGGTTCTCGGAAAATAGCCTGATGGCAGCAGGAAAAATCCGATGCTCCAGTTTCAGGATCCTTTCCGACAGGACATCTTCGGTATCATCGAAAAATGCCGGGACCGCAGCCTGGATGATAATTGGACCGGTATCCATGCCTTCATCGACAAAATGAACCGTGCAGCCGGAAATCTTTACTCCATAATCGATTGCCTGAGCCTGCCCGTGAAGGCCGGGAAAAGATGGAAGCAAAGCGGGATGTATATTCATGATCCTGTTCGGGAAGGCTTCGATGAGCGGTTTTCCCACTATCCGCATGAACCCGGCAAGAACAACCAGTCCTGTCTCGCGAATTTTCAGCTCGTGGGCAACCTTTCTGTAATAGTCACTTCGCGAACCATAGTGCTCGGGGATGAGAATAAGGGTCTCGATCCCGTGCTTTCTGGCCCTTTCAATGGCATACGAGTTCGGGTTATCCGTGACAAGCAACGCGATCCTTGCCTTGAGGTATCCTGATTCAATGCAATCAATGATCGACTGAAAATTCGCGCCCCGCCCTGAAGCGAGGACCCCGATGGAAAGCATCTCCATTCATGCCTCCTGATGAAATGTCTCCGAAATTATGGCAAGCGATAAAAAAAGCTATAGCCTGATATCAATGAAGGCCCGCTCCCGGAGCGACTTGAGCCAAGTGTTGTACCGTTCCATAAAGAGCTTGTTACTGAGGGTTGTCTTTGCTTTTTCCCTGATCTCTTCAGGCGATTTCTTTGCCGACTTTTCCTCAAGTTTGATGATATGAAGCCCCGCGCTGGTCCAGAGAGGCTTGCTCACATCTCCCGGCTTCATCTGAGACAGCGCGGAACTGAATTCCTTAGTAAGATTTTCCTGTTCAAAAAACCCCAGGTCACCGCCGTTATTCCTGGTAGCATCTTCGGAATATTCCTTCGCAAGGCTTACAAAGTCTCCGCCACCTGTGATCTTTGCATATACGGATTGTGCCAATTCTTCGACCTTAGGTCTGTCAGCAGGATTTCCCGGCTTCTTAAAAAAAATGTGGCGTAAGTGATATCTTTCCGTGGATGCCTTAAAATCGCTATTGTCGCGAATAAAAGCATCGATGTCCTGATCATTCACCAGCACCTTGTTCCTGACCTGCTGATTTACGATCTTGCTGAGCATGATCTGTTCCCGCAAGCGCTTTTTGTATTCATCGATCGTAAATCCTTCAGCCTTGAGAGATTCCATGAATTTCTCTTCGGACATGCCGTATTTGTTCTTTATGCCATCAATGGCGTCTTTTAATTCTGCGTCGGTCACCCGAATGCCCGTATTTCGGGCCTCCTGAAGCTGAAGCTTCACGTTGATGAGATTTTCAAGGAATACGGTCTCATTCTCTCTAAATACCTTTTTTCGTTCGTCTTCGCTGAGTTTCCTGACTTCTGGCATTGCATCCGTCTCCATAGAACGGTAAAGCTCGCTCCAGGTTATCACTTCATCATTGACGACCGCTACAACCCTGTCCAACAGATACGATGCGTCCGCCCGTGGCAGGAAAAGCTGGCAGAAAATACAAAACAATATCAACTTCTTTTTCATTAGTAAACCTCCAGAATTTATACTATATACCATGTTTTTTCAGAAAATCTACGAGTATTTTCTCTTATAAATTTATTAGCTTTTTTTATATTGAAGATTATTTTGTAATACTGCTATAATCACGCAATTGTTCAAGCAGCGCATGAAAACCTGCGGACAAAAGGATCAATTATCGCCTCACAGCAGCACAATAAAAACTATATTTTTTAGGAGGTTAGTATGCCCTATGATGCAACGAAGTTAGCCGACTGGCAGATTTCCGAAGAAGCTGAAAAGAACATGCCCACCCCGGATGAATGGCGCGAGAAACTTGGCCTGCAGAAGGACGAGATGCTTCCCATGGGCCGCCTCTCGAAGATCGACTTCCTGAAGGTCATCGAGCGTCTCAAGGGAAAACCCGACGGTAAGTATATTGAGGTTACTGCCATCACCCCCACCCCGCTGGGCGAAGGCAAGAGCACCACGTCATGCGGTCTTATGGAAGGCCTCGGCAAGCGGGGTGTCAACGTAGGCGGCGCCCTGCGGCAGCCCTCCGGCGGTCCTACCATGAATGTCAAGGGTACGGCGGCCGGCGGCGGCAATTCTCTGCTGATCCCCATGACCGAGTTCTCCCTCGGCCTCACCGGTGACATCAACGACATCATGAACGCCCACAACCTGGCTATGGTGGCAATGACTTCCCGGATGCAGCATGAGAGGAACTATAACGATGAGCAGTTGGCGAGGCTTACAAAGATGAAGAGACTGGACATCGATCCGACCCGGGTGGAGATGGGCTGGATCATGGATTTCTGCGCCCAGAGCCTCCGCAACATCATTATCGGCATGGGCGGCAGACAGGACGGCTATATGATGCAGTCGAAGTTCGGCATTGCCGTGGGCTCGGAATGTATGGCCATCCTCTCCATCGCCAACGATCTTGCGGACCTCAAGCAGCGCCTCAACAGGATCACTGTCGCCTTCGACAAGAGCGGCAAGCCGGTCACCACCGGAGACCTTGAAGTGGGCAACGCCATGGCTGCCTTCATGCGCAACACCATCAACCCCACGCTCATGTGCACAGCTGAATATAACCCCTGCTTCGTTCACGCAGGTCCCTTCGCCAACATCGCGGTCGGACAGTCTTCCATTATCGCCGACCGGGTCGGCCTGAAGCTCTTCGACTACCATGTGACCGAGTCCGGGTTTGCCGCAGACATCGGGTTCGAGAAATTCTGGAACGTGAAGTCCCGCTTCAGCGGCCTGAAGCCCCATGTTTCGGTGCTCACGACTACGGTGCGGGCGCTGAAGATGCACGGCGGAGGACCCAAGGTCGTGGCCGGCAAGGCCCTGCCCGATGAGTACACCAAAGAAAACATTGCTTTGGTCGAAAAAGGCTGCGCCAACATGGTCCACATGATCAATGTCATCCGCAAGTCGGGCATCAACCCGGTGGTCTGCATCAACCGGTTCTATACAGATACCGACGCCGAAGTCGCTGTTGTCAAGAAGGCTGCCGAGGCTGCAGGCGCCCGCTGCGCAGAATCCCAGCACTGGCTCAAAGGCGGCGAGGGAGCGTTGGAACTGGCAGATGCGGTCATCGACGCCTGCAAGGAAAATAACAACTTCAAGTTCCTCTATCCCCTTGAGATGAAACTGCGCGACCGCGTCGCCATCATCGCGAAAGAGGTCTACGGTGCAGACGGCGTGTCCTGGCTTCCCGATGCAGAAGCCAAAGCCAAAATGCTGGAAGAGGACCCTCAGTACGCCGACTATGCAACCATGATGGTCAAGACCCACCTGAGCCTCACCCATGACCCGGTGCTTAAGGGCGTGCCGAAAGGCTGGGTTCTTCCTATCAGGGACGTGCTGATCTATTCCGGGGCCAAGTTCCTCTGCCCCATGGCCGGGACGATCAGTCTCATGCCCGGGACGAGCTCTAATCCTGCATTCAGAAGGATCGATGTGGATGTCAATACCGGAAAGGTGAGCGGACTGTTCTAACAGCCACTGGTCTGTAATTCAGCCCCCCCTGCTGACTCAGGGGGGGCTTTTTTGTGACATGGCAGTGCCCATGGCGAACCTCCTCAAGACATATCGGACAGGACTATTCATGGAATCCCTGCGGCGCCAATGAGCTCTAACTGTCAGAATGACAATACAGGTCAATTCGCCATTCATCCAATGTTTTTGGTAGAATTACCGCATGCATAAAGTCGGATTTGTCTACGATGATGTTTTTCTTCTGCACGAAATGCCTCCCGGCCATCCGGAATCAGTTGACCGCCTGGTCGTAATTAACAATACGTTAAAGGGTTCATCCCTTTGGAAGGCGATGCGCCATCTTAAACCGAAAAAAGCGGACGAGGCGGATATCCTCTCAGTGCATACGGCAGCCTATTTATCTGAGATCCTTCATTTCACCGGCTATTTTGATCCGGACACCTACGTTTCGCGCCATTCAGTAGAGGCTGCGCTGTTTGCGGCAGGTGCGGTCATCAGCGCGGTGGATGGATGCAAGGCTGGCGTGATAGAGCGGGCCTTCTGCGCCGTAAGGCCGCCAGGACATCACGCAGAAGCAGACCGCGCCATGGGGTTCTGTATATTCAATAATGTCGCTGTGGGAGCACGATATGCCCAAAAAGTCGGATACCGCAAGGTGTTCATTATTGATTTTGACGTACATCACGGAAATGGCACACAGCATATCTTTGAAGAGGATAATTCCGTTTTCTACTTCAGCACGCACCAGTTTCCGCATTACCCGGGGACAGGGAAAGACAGCGAATGTGGTAAAAGAGCCGGACAGGGCTGTACCTATAATATTCCGATGCACCATGGAGCAGGCGACAAAGATTACTTCCACGCATATCAGGACATCCTTCCGGGGTTGATCGCGCGCTTTGCCCCTGATATCGTTCTGGTATCCGCCGGATATGATCTGCACGTAGCCGACCCGCTTGCAGGTATACGGGTAACCGATGAGGGTATCAGGAATATCGTCAGGTCTATACTTACATCAAAAAAGGGAATTCCCTATATTTTCTGTCTTGAAGGAGGATACAACCTCTCCTCCCTGAGCACCTC
>VEOY01000209.1 GCA_012026685.1 Nitrospirota bacterium | reverse complement strand
GCCTGTTCCCATCCTCGGCATCCCTGCCTGCGGCATGTACCACAGGACGACGGTCTTTGATCTGCTGCTGCCGAGAATACTTGCAGGCGAACGGATCGGCAGGACTGATATGGCAGAACTTGGCCATGGGGGGCTCTGCCTGCACTGCGAGGAGTGCCGGTATCCAGTATGCCCCTTTGGCAAGGGATGAGGCTGACCGCACCGAAACTGCAGAACATGCCTGTCAGGGACATCACTTGCATTACAGAATCAGGCTGTCTACAATAAGCCATGAGTGCGATATTGACAGTCGTGCATATCCGCTTCTGCGTCTTTGGGACCCGCAGTGCTGCGGGGCCGCCCTTTCCACCGTCAATTACCTGAACGATTCATGAAAAAGAAAATAGCGATCTTTTTTGCCGGGACCTTTATACTGTTTCTTTTACTGAGCGCATTCAGCGTCTTCACTGTGCAGAAAACAACCTCTGAGCTCGGCACACTGGTCAGGCTGCATGAGGTAGAACTTCTCAGGGAGGACTTTCTGGCCAAGATCAGAGAGGTGCAGGTGGACCTGAAACTGAAAGGCACGCCTTATGCACGGGGGGTTGACGGCATGGTGGCCGACGTTGCCGCCATGTCATCAGTGCTCGATAAATGTTTTGGCTGCCATCATTCCCCGGCGGTGAACGAACAGCTTGATGTCCTGAAAATATCTATCCGGCGGTACCAGGACAGTTTGAGCAGGGTCCTGACGGTACGGGCCAACGCTGCCAGACTGGCAGAGGAGGAAGCCGCTGCCTATCAGGATGGCGAGGACCTTACCCAAAAGGTAGTTGCCGTCATCACAGCCGCGCACGTCAGGCTGCAGGCGCGGACCAGGCTGGCCATCACCAAGATCTCCCGGACAAAATATACTCTCTTTGCCATTGCAGGCCTGGGACCTCTTCTTGCAGCCGGACTTGGGTATCTGATCATGGGAAGAATAGTTGTTCAGTTCAACGCTGTTCTTTCGGGCATCCGGAAACTGAAGTCCGGAGACCTTTCATACCGGATCGCATCTCTTCAGGATGAGTTCGGCGAAATGGCAGAGTCTTTTAATGAGATGGCCGCATCGCTGACGGCATCAATCAGAAAAACCGCCGAGAGCGAGCAGCATTACAGGACTATTTTCGAACGGGCTGGTGAGGCCATTTTCATCCTGAATTCGGATGAGAGGGCACCGCTTATGATCGTCGATGCGAACGATGCCGCTGCAGAGATGCATGGCTATACGGGCGAAGAAATGCGAGCGATGAACATAACCGATTTTGGACAGCCGGTAATCGCCCGGAAAATAACCGTGCTTCTTGACCGGATAATGAAGGGGGAGTGGGTCAAGTTTGAAACGACACATCGCAGAAAGGATGGCTCGGTCTTTCCTGTCGAGGTAAGTGCAGGCCCCATTACGATCGGTGATAAGACCTATATCCTCAATTTTATCAGCGATATTACCGAGAGGAAATAGACCGAGGAATCATTGCAGGAGTCCCGCCAGTTCAGGGTCGGCGGCGTGCTTGCTGCGGGGCTCACTCATGAGTTGAAGAACTCCCTGGGAGGCATCAAGATCGCGGTCGAGGTCCTCCTTGAAGAAACAGCCCTGTCTGAAGAGGACCGCAAAGTCCTGATGGACGTGCTGAAGGAAGTGCAGCGTATTGAGACCATCACAAGAGACCTTCTTGATTATGCGCGGCCGCCCAGTCCCCATCTTGTTGTCGTGGATCTGAATGCCGTTTTAGAACGGACCTTCACAGAAGGGCTTGAGAATATCGGCAGGGGATTGTCCGGCGCACGGCAGATTTCCATCTCACAGGACTATGATCGCGGAGCGCCGAAAACCTTGACAGACCCGTCGCAGATCCGGCAGATTTTCCTGAATATCCTCAGAAACTCCGTTGAGTCCATGCCCGGGGGCGGAGTGATAACCGTCAGGACCGTCCATAATCCCGAAAACAGGGTTATCGAGATCATGGTCTCGGATACCGGCAAGGGTGTCAGCGCCGGTGACAGGGAGATGATATTTGAACCGTTCTTTAGCACGAAACCGAAGGGCGGCGGACTGGGGTTGCCGATAGCCAAGCGTCTCGTTGAGCAGCTTGGCGGAAAGATCCTGCTGGCCGATGAAGCCGGTACGGGAACGGTGTTCAGGGTGATATTTCCCGTCAGGGATATAGGGGAGGCAGACAGGACATGAAAAATAAAGGGAAGATATACCTCGTGGACGATGACGCACTCATCGTCTCGATGGTCTCACGAACGCTCAAGAAGCAGGGGTACGAGGTCCTCAGCGAGACGGCGCATTTCAGGGACATAGTCACTACCATCGTACTGGACAGGCCCGAAGTAGTTCTGCTCGATATACGGCTGCCCGAGACCAGCGGCATCGATATTCTCGAAAAGATCAGGGAGCGCAGCCCGGATATACAGGTTATCATGGTCACCTCCGACGACACGGTTGAAACAGCGGTCAGGTGCATGAAGCTCGGTGCGGTCGATTATCTCACAAAACCGTTCAACACAGACGAGGTGAAGCTGGTCATCGAAAACGTATTTGAGAAGATCAGGCTCCGGAATGAGGTTGCATATCTGAGAACTCTTTATGCAGAACATTTCGATAAGGAGATCATCGGAAATTCTGACGCAATACAACACCTGCGGAGCGATATCGAAAAAATAGCGCGGGTCCGCGTGCCGAGCATTCTTATCACCGGCGAGAGCGGGACCGGCAAGGAGCTTGTTGCCCGGTGTCTGCACCGCCTGATGAACGAAAAAGGCGGAACGCCGTACGCTCCTTTTATCGCGGTGAACTGCAGCGCTCTGCCGGAAAACCTTCTCGAGAGCGAACTGTTCGGATATGAAAAAGGGGCCTTCACGGACGCCAGGACGGAAAAGAAAGGCTTATTTGAATTCGCCAACAACGGGACCATCCTTCTTGATGAGATCGGCGAAATGCGGCAGGACCTCCAGAGCAAGCTGCTCAGAGTTCTTGAGGAGAGGACGGTGAGACGGATCGGCGGCAGGAACGAGATACCGATAGATGTCACGGTCATGACGACAACCAACAAGGACATTCCTGATGCGGCCGAAAAAGGGGAGTTCAGAAGTGACCTGTTCTATCGGCTGAACACCTTTTCGATCCAGATCCCTCCCCTGCGGGAACGCCGCGATGATATTGTGCCCATTGCGGAACACTACCGCGCTCTCTTTGCGGCGCAGTACAAGAACAAGAATCTCCGCTCCATCTCTGCGGAAGCGGGTGAACTCCTCCAGGCCTATGACTGGCCGGGGAATGTCCGGGAACTGAGGAACGTCATTGAAAAGATCGTTGTCATGGAAAATGGAGAAGTGATCCTGCCCGGTCACCTCCCCTCGTCAATTTCCCGCAAGACGGCGCGCACTATTGTCACCCAGAGGTTTGTTCTTCCCGCAGAAGGGATATCACTTGATGATCTTGAGAAAGACCTTATTATCCAGGCGATCGAAAAGGCGGAGGGCAACAAAACGCTTGCCGCAAAACTGCTCAATATCACTTATGATACGCTGCGTTACCAGATAAAGAAATTCGGCATCGATGGATGACGGTTAAAAAGAGTAAGGTCCATTCATTAAAGCTCCTGGTCATCTTAAGGAGAGCATAAAAAAGAGGCAGGCGGGGAACCCCGCCTGCCTCTTTTCCGTCAATTGCCGTGCTGAGCTTCTTGCATCACTGCCTCCGGTCAGCTCATAGGACAGGGGCCTTGACGGCAATCTGTTTGCTGACCGATGACGTCAATCCGGCTGAATCGATTGCCACAAGCTTGATGGTCACGCTTCCGGTCACGCTGTAGGCATGTGTAGCTGAACCGCCGGGAGCAATAACAGACACGGTGCCGTCACCCCACTTCACCTTTATTTTGGTGAGGCTGTTCGTACCGGCGACCGAGGTGTCATCGACCTGTACGGTATCTCCAACATAGACCTGCTTGCCGGCAACATCGGGTTTCCTGTCAGTTGCGATGACCTGCATGGATGCTTTCGGCGCTGAATCGCGATGAATGTTTGCCGCCACCTTGGCAAGGTCGGCTGCAGTCAGATACGGGACCCCCGGCTTGACAGCCTTTGGTCCGTCACTGCCGCCGTGGCAATGGTTGCATGCCGCGGCGACTGTCGGGATCTGTCCGGCCTTCCTGTGGCAGTCAGCGCACGAAGGAGTTCCGCGTGATGGATCGTCCGGATGATTGACCCACTTCAGCTTAAAGCCGGTGTGGCAGCCTGTACACGTCGGGAATGCGCCGCCGTCATGTATCACTGCAGCATATGGCGCAAGCTGGGCAGCAGTGAACGTATGGGCCGGACCGCTTGACGCATGGCAGGTGATGCAGGCGTCGGAGATGGCCGGCGTTACTCCGGGCCTCGTCGTCCCATGGCAACTGGAGCACGAGGAAGGTGTATTCGGGCCTGTCTGATGCGCGATCGTCTTGACGTGGCAGTCTGCACAATTTGTCGAATATGCATTGCCTCCTGTATGCATGGTCTGAGCAAAGGGCGCAATGCCGCTCTTGCTCATGAGATGTGCTGACCCGTTTGCGCCGTGACACTGACCGCAGACAAGGTCAAGGTCGGTCCAAATGGCGTCGGTATAACCGGCGGCGTCAACTGCGGGGTTGGCGTTCTTCTTGATATTGCCGTTGAAATCGGCAGCTGACGGGAATGTGCCGTAATTCGGATCGCTGTTGATCCTCCAGAGGTGCATCGGAAAGCCGCCGTCCGTCGCCTTCGGCATATGGCATACTTCGCAGGCATTCACGTACTTGCCGGTATCCAATGGTGTGCCGGTGCCCGTGGGATGGCTAATGGTCGCCAGATCTACCTGGGGAGCCACACCAGAATAATCACCCGTGCTGTCCGTGTGGCACGTTTGACACTCTTTTTTGAACGGCTCCTGAGCCGCAGGATCGAACAGGCTCTGGTGCACATCATGGCACGTGGTACATGCACCCTGGCTCTCCGTCTGCCAGTAGCCATAGCTCGTGGTATCGCCTGCTGCCTTGCCGTTTGCCAGGTTGCAGTCCTCAAGGCCCTTGATCTCCGTTATCGCGCCATTTTTCCAGACAGTGGCAAGGATGCTGCCGCCGCCCGCGCTCGTGGATGACCTGCAGATATAACCCTTAAAAGCGCTGTTGTATTGAGATACGGTATTGCCCACGAGGTCGTATTTCCCCAGAGAGTTCGGCACGATGCCATTGCCGGCCGGCACAGAATATCTCGCGTGCGGGCTGTTGAGGAACTCGTTGCCGAGCACATGGCCGTTGAACTCCGGCACATACGCTCCGCCGGCCCCGGTGTTCTTTACGGGAATATTGGCAGCGGGATTGCCCAGATCAGCATCCGCGCCCGTATTATTGGCTTTCTTGGCAATGCCCTGGTGGCAGCCGAAACAGATGTTGTTCACCTGCTCGTTGGCGGTAGATGCAGGAGTCACGTTATGCGTACTGGTGCCTGCCGGAGCAGTGAAGGGGGTTCCGGCAGCATTTGTGCCGGTCTGGGCAAATACAGACTGATGGCACCGTGAGCACATGATGCCGTCGCGGTCCCACCTGCCGGTGATGCCGTTAATGGTATTGTCCGGATTTGCATAGGCAGGCCACGATGCGCCGGGCTGCTGAGGACTGTAGGCAGTGCCCTGCACGCCGCTGGACGGATACCAGGTGCCGCCGGCAGTCGTACATGCCGCCTGCGTGGTCTTGGAAGAAAGGCTGCAGACGCCGGAGGAGGGATTGCTCCAGCCGGTCGAATGACAGGCTGCGCAGCTGTAGGCGCTTCCGTTATTGTATTTTGCGGTGCCGTTCCAGACGACCACGTCAAGGCCGTCAGGCGGAGGTGCCATCCAGTCGCCGAAGATATACAGCAGAGGATAGATGGTCGAGCCTATGGTCGTCGTACCGGTGCCCCAGTCGATGGTGTTGACGCCGCCTGCGCCCCAGGAGGCGTAGACGGCACCGTCAGGACCGGCCCAATTCATGCCCGGTGTAACCTTCCTGAGCATGTTCTTATGGCCTGTCTTAAGGTATGGTTCTTTCCATCTTTCTGCATAGGAATTGTTCTGGGAAACGCTGTTATGGCACTCAAGGCAGCCGGAACGGGTGCCGGTCACGGTCGCTGCTGTCGACGCCAGAGTGGTCGTGGCAATTGATGTTGTGCCGGATTTCCTTGTGCCTGTTGACCAGGAAGCCCCGGCAGCGAGGCACTGACCCTGCGTCAGCGAACTCAGGTCAACAAAGGACCCGGCTGCAGCATAATTGCCGCTGCCGTCCTTTTTTACGATATTGGCATTCGCATATCCGGCAATACCATAGGAATACGTGCACTTGCTGCTGGCAAATGCATAGCCGTTCGTGGTGGTAGGGCATGTTGCTGCAGTTCCGTAGGCTGTTGTTACATTGATGGTCGTATAGCAGAAGCCCGGTGCTCCATCGCCGGCAGGCCCTGTGTAGACCCACGAGCCGATGCACGCGTTGACACGGACTCCACCCTTCAGCGCGCAGTTGGCAGCTGTCCGGTCAAGCCCCTCGAGGTTGATGCCTTGGCCGGTGTTCGGGTCGACGCAGGTATTGCTGACCCAATAGTGAGATACATCATCGCCGTTGGCGCGGCCCGACGTCGCGATACATTCGGCCTGTGTGTCATAATTCGGGTCGGTCGGGATCGTCGGGTTTGTGGCACTATCGACACCCAGTACATGGTCGATACAGTCCGGCCGGGACCGATTATGCGCTGGGTCGATCATGATCGTCCCGTCAGCTTTTATACCGGACACACAGATGCCGTAGTCCGTGATATCCCAGCCGCCGGTCGTGCCGTTCTGCTGGGCCCCATCACCGATGTATAAGGCCCAGGCATCGGGTGCCGTCAGTACCGGGGTGAACAGCGCCAGGATGGCTGCTACCAACAATAATTTAGTTCTTGTTCTCATATTCGTTTCTCCTTGCTTCACTGATTATTACGCTCAGTCCGGTTGATCAGGCCTTATATGCAATAGCTATAAAAAAACTATCTACCATAAAAAAGCATTTGTTATGCCAGTGTTACCGTGGTGTCATATTTTTTTGTCGGCAGGAGATAACATGCTGATATGTAATAATAATTATCATTCGAATGAATCGTGATGTGAAGCAAATTTTGGCCAAATAACCATTTGGATTACTATCCACTTGGTATATTGACCATATTGTTTTCGTACCCCAAAAAATATCTGCCCTAAGGACGGAGTCATCGACCGGAAAGATATTATAAGTCTGTGGCGTATGCGCGGAGAAGAAGGTAATGATATATCCGCCGCTTGTGTTGCTTCACCTTATTGACAAGCGGAAGGGAACTGAACCATTATGAAAATAGTTTGCGTCTGAACGGCTGCGGAAGAGCCGAATAGATAGCTATTGAAAGATAGAAGGAGATCGGTCAGAACATGATGAGGAAAATACTGGCATACTGTTTCACCGGCTGTTTGCTGCTCTTGGCTGTCGTATCGTGTTCACAGGACAGGGCCGGAAAGACAGAAAGCAAAGAGCGCGCGGATGAGAAGACAGAGGCGCTCTCGAAAAGTCTTGAGGCGTCAAAAAAGATCGTGGCGGCCAAGGTGAACGGACCGCCCATCATGATGAATGACCTGATCGAGAGAATGAACCAGATCGCTCCGCGGTATGTGAGGAACCCTCAGGAGACAAGTCCGGATATCGACCGGAAGGTGAAAAAGGAGGCGCTCGAGATCCTGATCTTCAGGGAACTTGCTGTTCAGGAGGCGCTCAGGCAGGGGATAAAGGTGCCCCGGGAAAGGGTTGATGGGGCGATAAAAAAGATCAGGGACAATCCGGGGACCGAAGAGGCGTTCAAGAAAAGCCTGAACATGAGCGGAAATACTGAAGCGTCATTCAGGAAGCAGGTGGAGAGAAACCTCCTGTTCGATATGATAGCTGACAAGGAGATCTACCGCATGATACCGGTTGACGAACAGAAGGTCAGAGAGATATATGAGCGGGACAAGGCAAAATTTGTCGTCCCGCAGACCCTTGTTGAGGATGTCTTTATCGCACGGGGTGCAGACGAGGCTGCAGCGAGGAAAAAGGCTGAAGAGATACGTGCTCTTATCAGGCGGTACCGGAATGACCTGACGAAGCTGCACCCCGACACTACATTCATGATACGGGAGGGCCTGATCTCCGGTGCAGAATATCCCGATATCCAAAAGACCATTGCAAGACTGAATGTGGGCGACGTAAGCGATCTGATCAGGGAAGATGACGGCTTCCATATCGTGAAGGTAAAAGAAAAACAGGCGAAACAGGCTGTGCCTATGCCCTATGAGGAAGCTCGAGAACTCATTGCGAACGATCTCAGGATGCCTCGCGTTGAAAAAAGAAAACAGGAGTGGGAGGCGCGGCTGAGGAAGAATGCCCGCATCGAGATCATGACGAACATCCAGGACGGCGCCGACACAGATAGGACAAAGTGATCAGGATAACAAAGTAATCGACCTCTTCGCTGCATGCGATCATGCCCTTGTGCTCAGGGAAAAGATCGAACAGGTGCATAACCAACGAACAGGGAAACAGAATATCTTTTTAGGTTTACCTTGGGCCACGTTCGGTCTTTTTCTGCAAGTCGCTGCATATCATACGTGTTTGTCCCGCGAAAGCGTTCGGCATTTGACAGGCTTTTGAATCCGCCATGGCCGCTTTCCGTCATGCCAGACTCCTCCCATCCGGGCAGTACTTGGGGCTATCTCACAATAACTTGTTGATTTTATGATGTTTTTGTATTAACGGTTTGAGTGCCAAGATTAATGCAAAGAAAATATATTGACAATTATTATGATGTCAGCTATATATTTAAATTATATGTTTAACTAAATCTATAGAAAGGAGGAAGCACTATGTTCAGGTTTTATGACGAAGCAGTTGTAGCAGATGGAATGAGTCATGACCTGTCAGAAGACATCGGCAATGCAGCGGAGCGCGAAATGCTGAGTGACAGTGACAGACGACTGACTCTCCAGAAGATCCGGACAGCAGGCATCTTTGTGCTCAGTCCGCTCTCAGGGCTGTTGTTCATATGTCTTCTGCCGCTGATGTCCCTGCTCATTGTTGTGACGCTTCTGTCGAAAATGGCATCGGCTTCTGATGTCATGCAATCTGAAGAGGCTGCTATGTGCATGGGTTGCCACGCAAACCAGGATGCTGTCAAGACATTCGGCAACAAGGAAAAGCTCTCCGTACGCATCAGCGAACGCCACTTCAAAGACAGCGTCCACGGTTTTCTGACATGCACGAGCTGTCACAGCACGGTGTCCATGGACAATCATCCGTCAGCGAACTACGCAAGCAGACGGGCATTTGCCGTCCAGATCTCAACAGCCTGCAAAGGGTGTCATAGCGACGAACAGCTCATGGCCAAGCCCATGCACAGGGAAGCCATACGCCGCTCAAACGCACCCCCGTGTTCGGACTGTCATGGCTCCCATTCCATCAGGAAGTCCTCAGGATGGAAAGAAGCAGCAAGCACCTCTCAGTACTGTCTCACCTGCCACAAGAAAGATCTCAGCATCTCAGTAAACGGAGAAACTCTCTCTCTCACTATCGATGAAAAGACACTCAGGGGGTCTGTACACAGCAGCCACGAGTGTTCCCAATGCCACAGTGAGTACTCGAAGACGAGTCATCCGCTCAGGGAGTTCAAGAACAGGCGTGAGCTGTCCATCGCCCTTTCAGGGGTTTGCAAGGGGTGTCATACGGACAAGTACATGCAGCACCAGGGCAGTATTCATTCCAGCCTCCTCAGGCAGGGCAACAGGAACGCTCCTGTATGCACGGACTGCCACGGAGCGCACGCAGTCGGGCCAAAGCTTCTGGCGGAATCCATAAGCGGCACACCCTGCAGGAAATGTCATGAAAGCACGTTTGAGGCGTACAAGAGCAGTGTCCACGGGCAAGCCAAGATGAGCGGCAATTCACATGCTCCTATCTGCTCTACCTGTCATTCAGCTCACCAGGTGAAGCCCGCGCTTGCATCGAGGTCGCCCAGGGCAACCTGTTTCGGCTGTCACAAGGACGCGGCTGTTAAGCACAAAGAATGGCTGCCGAATGCCGACCTGCATCTCGACGCCATAGCGTGCACCGCCTGTCACGTCCCGGAGGCGGAGCATACCGTATATCTGAGAGTAACGGACAGCAGATCAGGTGCGAGCGTCAACAAGGCCAAGCTAAAGGAGTATCTGGGACCGGGGTATAATGACCTGACCACAGCCGGGCCAGGCGGACTGGATGAAAAAAACCTCTGGGACGTGTACCGGCAGCTCGGGGACAAGAATTCCTCTGCCGAACTGAGCGGGACCCTCGGCCTCCAGGACTGCAACAAGTCACACAATCTTGCCTCCAAGAAATGGGCGGTCAAACAGTGTGACAGCTGCCATGATGCCAATTCAAAGTTCTTCAAGAGTGTCGTAATGGCGATCATTGCACCTGATGGCCACGAAGAGCACTATGCGGTAAACCGGGCGGTGCTGGGGTCCGTGATCACGCTTCTGCCGATCAACCAGTTCTATGCGATAGGCAGTACGCGGCTCAGGTTCCTTGATATCCTCGGGATACTGATGGTGTTCGGCGGCATGTCGGTTCCTATCGTGCATCTTACGCTGCGGTTCCTGACCATCCCGGTCAGGGAAGCCAAGCGACTGAATAAGTTGAGAAGGGGGGACAGGAGATGAAAAAGATATATCTTCATCCCATGATGGTGCGGATGTGTCACTGGATAAACGCGTTCTGTTTTCTGGTGCTTATCCTCACAGGGATCCAGATACGTTACCGTGACATCATACAGGTAACGACGTTCAGAACAGCTGTCGATATCCACAATATCTTCGGATTCATCCTGATCTTCAATTTCGCTGTCTGGATCATCTATTATTTGCTGTCAGGGAAGTTCAGGGTCTATATCCCGACCTTCGGCCTCAAGGCGTTCATTGCAGGCTGCATCCGGCAGGCCAGATATTATGGATACGGGATATTTGTGGGCGAGGAAAATCCTCACCACAGCACTCCGGTCAACAAGTTCAACCCGATGCAGCAGGTAGCTTATCTGAACATCATGGCGCTGTTCATCCCGCTGCAGATCATTACGGGGGTTCTGCTCTGGGACCTGAAGGGGTTCGCTTACTGGATCGGTCTGTCAGGAGGCATCAAGGTCGTGGACTCGGTGCATGTCCTCCTGTATCTCTTCTTTACATCCTTCCTTTTTGTCCATGTCTATCTGGCGACCCTCGGACATACGGCAGGGGAGCATATCAAGGCAATGTTCACAGGGTATGAAGAGGTACCGGAGCACGGACATTCACACTGACGCTGTTGACTCGCAGTCTCCGGGGGAAGGGTTGAACCCTTCCCCCCTCTTATTTCCTCACAGGGATGAGCTTTTTGTTTCTGTCGCTCGATGTCGATCTCAGAGATAAGCATACGGTCAGGATGCACAAGATCAGAGAACCACTCCTCGGCAAAAGGTATGGTACCAGGTACGACGAAACCTGCTATTATGGATAGAGGGACAGAGGAAAACCTTTTGCCGGCCATATGGACTGCATGTTCATCGAATACAGATAAAGAAACAGTTGCGGGGGAAATAGCCGGGGCTGAAAGGAGGGCTGGGGCATCCAGATATTGCAGTGCATTTCCAAAAAAGGTAATTGAGAGGAGAGAACCTTTATGAAATACTTCAGAATAGCAATAATCCTTGGTATCGTTTTTCTGTTGTATAGCGTATCCTCTGCAGCGCCAAAGAGTGCCTGTATCGACTGTCACAAGAAGGTGACGCCGGGTGTAGTAGAACAGTACCTTGAAGGCAAGATGTCCAAGAAGGGTGTGGATTGTTCATCCTGCCATGGTTCCGAGCATAAAAAGATGGATGACGCAAAACTTGCAAAGATCCCGACGCCCGATACCTGTGCCGGTTGTCACAATAAGCAGGTTGAGCAGTTCAAGGCCGGCAAACATAATCTGGCCTGGATCGCATCCAGTTCCATGCCCATGATGGGTCATCAGCCAAAGGCTGTGGCAGGAGGAGATTATAAGGGCTGCTCAAGCTGCCACAGGATAGGAGTGAAATCGGACAAGGAAAAGGCTGAAATCCGTTATGGTCATGCCCAGTGCGATTCGTGCCATACCAGACATTCATTCAAGAAATCAGAGGCCCAGGACCCGCGTGCATGCCAGACCTGCCATATGGGGTTTGACCACCCGCAGTGGGAGATGTGGTCAACCTCAAAGCACGGCACGATATGGCAGATAGAGGGCAAGGGAAGCAAAAGGGCTCCCACATGTCAGACGTGCCATATGCAGGGAGGAGACCACAATGTCATCACTTCCTGGGGTTTCCTGGCGTTACGCCTCCCGGAAGATGACAAAGACTGGATGAACGACAGGGTGGCCATACTGCAGGCCCTGGGTGTGCTCGATGAAAAAGGCGCTCCGACTGCAAGGCTTGATCTGGTGAAGGCAGGCAAAGTCGCCCGTCTGACCAAAGAGGAATTCCAGAAAGAACGGGACAAGATGATCAATATCTGCGCGCAATGTCACGGCAAGGCATATGCAAAAGCGCAGCTCGATGCCGGGGATATGGTTGTCAAGGATGTTGATAAGCTCATGGCAGAGGCGATCAGGGAGGTGCAGTCCCTGTATAAGGACGGCATACTCACAAAACCGGCAACCTGGACCTTTGCGCCTGACCTGTTGCAGTTCTATGAGGCGAAGAGCGCCATCGAACAGGACCTGTATGTCATGTTTATGGAATACCGGATGAGGGCATTCCAGGGGGCGTTCCATATGAACCCTGACTATATGCACTGGTACGGCTGGGCGCCTATGAAAGAGACCCTGCAGAAGATAAAGGACGAGGCTGAGAAGCTCAGGGCTGAAAAAGCCTCAGCGAAGAAATAAAACGTATTGTTTTGAAAAAAGAGGGGCTCTCTGTTGTCAGCCCCTCTTTTTTGAGGTAAGATGTAAGTAAACATTCACTTAAGAGGATGTTGCAGATGACAAACGGTTCAAAGACAAGCACTGATATCAGACGCAAGCAGATCGTAAAGGCGGCACTGAAGATTGTCGCAACAAAGGGAGTTAGGGGGCTGACAACGGCTTCAATAGCTGCTGAGGTGGGGATATCAGAAGCGAACATCTACAGGCATTTCAAGGGTAAGGATGAGATATTGTCAGTTACCGTTGAAACGATAGGGGAAGACCTCAGACGCAATGTTGAGGATGCGCTGGAAACCGGTTCCCCGGTTTCGCCTGTTGAAAAATTGAAAAGAGCTTTTATGCTCCACCTCGACTACATAGAACAGAACGAGGGTGTGCCGCGGCTCACATTCTCTGATGAAGTGCACGCCGGCGACGAGTACCTGAAGCAGAAGCTGCTCAATGCGATCAGTTCGTATGTCGCTGCTCTTGAAGCAATTGTAATGGATGGACAAAAGACCGGCAGCATACGGGACTCAATTTCTCCCAAAACTGCTGCCATGATCATCATCGGCATGGTGCAGGTCACGACGCTCCGGTGGTCTCTGAGCGGATTTTCTTTCCCGCTCGTTGCCGAAGGCATGAACCTGTGGGATGATTATGAAAAGTTCCTGCGGTGCCGCGCATGATCTTCCCCCGGAAGGTACCGGCTCTTGCGTCATTACCAGACGGGTATATCGTCATGAGAAGATCATTGATTTCAGGTCCCGATAACAAAGCAGGTCAGGAGCGAAGGAGGATTGGCGTGGAGGCAGAACCATGAGAAAGAAGGCCGTAGCAGCAGGGGTTATTGTCATCATCGGCCTGATTGTCCTGATCGTGAAACAGACGAGGACGAAGCATGATGGCAGTGTCATTACTGTTTCCGGAAATGTTGAGGTCACGGAAACAGACACCGGGTTTAAGCTCCCGGGAAGGGTTGAGAGACTCCTGACTGACGAGGGGCTGAGGGTCAGGGAAGGAGACAGGCTGGCGGTCCTCGACAGCAGAGAAATCCGGAACCAGTTAGCACAAAGCGGCGCGGTACTTCATGAATCACTGTCACGTCTGTACGAGATGAGAGCGGGATCCAGGGCTCAGGAGCTTGAACAGGCAAAGGCGTCGGTCCAGACTGCCGAGGCAGAACTTATCAAGGCGAAAAAGGATTATGAACGGTACGTTGTTCTTTACGAAAAAGGAGCGGTCTCCGCAGAACAGCGTGATGCCATGAAAAGAGCCCGGGATGTGGCTGTTTCACAGCACCGGAAGGCACTTGAGGCATTGAGCCTCGTCTGGGAAGGGCCGCGCAAAGAAGAAATAGCGGCAGCTGAAAGCCGTGTCAGACAGGCGGAAGCGGGGGTAAAGATCGCGGAGACGAGGATGGAGGACACAACACTTTTTTCTCCCATTTCGGGAAGGGTCCTGAAGAAAAATGTTGAGGTCGGCGAAGTTGTAGCGGCGGGCATACCGGTATTTACCATAGGCGACCTTGAAAACCCGTGGATCAAGGTCTATGTCAAGGAAGACAAACTCGGACTGGTGAAACTCGGACAAAAAGCCGAGGTCAGGGTCGATTCATATCCCAATAAGGTATATGAGGGAAAGGTTACGTTCATATCCTCAGAGGCGGAATTTACGCCAAAGAATGTTCAGACCCAGGAAGAACGCGTCAAGCTTGTCTTTGGCGTAAAGGTGAGCGTTAAGAACATAGATGATGAGCTCAAACCCGGCATGCCCGCGGATGTGAAGATATTATTGAAATAGACAGTGAGGAATGTCCCAGCAGATGAACGAACCGGCGATACGAACTGAAGGTCTCACCAAGAGATTCGGCAGCTACACCGCTGTTGACGCCCTGACCCTCAGTGTCGCGAAGGGCGAACTCTTCGGCATGGTAGGGCCTGACGGCGCAGGCAAGACGGCGATCATGAGGATGCTTTCCGCCATCATGGACCCCACATCAGGCGATGCCTGGGTTGCAGGCCTTTCGATCCTCAGAGAGGGCGAGAAAATCAAGGAAAAGATCGGGTACATGCCACAGAGGTTCGGTCTGTACGAGGATCTCACGGTCATGGAGAACATCATCTTCTACGCAGACCTTTATGAGGTCCCGAAAAAAGAACGGCCGGCAAGGACCGAAAGGCTTCTCGGGTTCAGTAATCTCGCCCCGTTCAAAGAACGCCTTGCAGGGAAGCTTTCCGGCGGCATGAAGCAGAAACTCGGCCTTGCGTGCGCACTGATCCATACACCTGAAGTCCTTTTCCTTGACGAGCCGACAAACGGCGTTGACCCTGTGTCGCGAAGGGACTTTTGGAAGATACTCTATGATCTTCTGAAAGAGGGGATGACCATCTTCATATCAACCTCGTACCTTGACGAGGCCGAACGGTGTACGAGGGTCGGCCTTATCCATAACGGCAGGCTCCTTATGGAGGACACGCCTGATAGCATCAAGCGCTCCCTTGGCCTTCCGATGATAGAGGTCTGGTCCGACAATGCGCGGAAGGCAGCCGAGGTGATGGGGCGATGCGGCGGTGTCAGGAGCGTTTCGATCTATGGCGAGAAGCTCCATGTAGCCGTCAAACAGGAAGAATTTGCCTGCGACACCATACGGCTCATGCATGAGAGCGGTATCGAAATAAAGGGGTACCGGGAGATCCTGCCTTCTCTTGAGGATATTTTTATCGCAAGGGTGAGGGAACAGTGACCAGTCAAGGGTTGGCAGTATCAGTTGATGGACTCCGCCGCACCTTTGGTGATTTTGTGGCTGTTGACAACATCAGCCTGAGCGTGAGGAAGGGCGAAGTTTTCGGGTTCCTCGGTCCGAACGGCGCAGGCAAGTCTACGACCATCAAGATGCTCTGCGGGCTTCTGCTCCCGTCGGGCGGCAGCGGAACGGTTGGAGGATTCGACATCATCAAAGAATCGGAAGAGATAAAAAAGAACATAGGGTATATGTCCCAGAGATTTTCCCTGTACGAAGACCTGTCCGTAGAGCAGAACATAGACTTTTTCAGCGGCATCTATGGCGTTGCTGCTTCAAGGAAGCGCGAGCGGAAGGAATGGGTGCTGGAGATGGCCGGCCTCAGGGACAGGAGAAGTGCACTCACGGGGACTCTTCCGGGCGGGTATAAACAGCGGCTTGCTCTTGGCTGCGCCATATTGCACGAGCCGTTGATCATCTTTCTGGATGAGCCGACGTCAGGTGTTGACCCTATATCCCGCAGGAACTTCTGGGACCTTATTTATGATATGTCGCAGGCCGGCACGACGGCATTTGTCACCACGCATTATATGGATGAGGCTGAATACTGCGACCGTCTTGCTCTTATCTACCGCGGCAAGATCATAGCCGAAGGCTCATCAGGGGAGATGAAAAGCAGGTATATGAAGCGCCAGGTGCTCGAGATCGACGTTGACCGGCCCGTTGATGCGCTCGATATCATATCCCGTACCGGCATAGACACTGCCATCTTCGGCAGTGTGCTTCATGCGGTCGTGGCAGATGCAGGCATTGCAGTACCGCATCTGAAAAAGCTTCTCGGGGATAAAGGCATCGCGGTAAGAAAAGTGGAGGTTATCCTCCCTTCTCTCGAAGATGTCTTTGTCACTCTCATAGAGGTGGCATGACGAGGCAAGGACGTCGATCAGGGAAGGGTATATGAACCTGTTACGGATAAAGGCTGTTGCAAAGAAGGAGCTGATCCAGATATGGCGGGATCCCCTGAGCCTTGCCATGGCCTTCCTCATGCCCGTGATGCTCCTGTTCATATTCGGCTATGCCATCACCCTGGACGTCAACAGGATCAGGACCATCGTTTATGATCTGGACAAGAGCAGCCTGAGCAGAGAACTTATAGACAAGTTCAGTGCCTCGGGGTACTTCACCGTGGTTGACCATGTAGCTGACCAAAAGGAGATCGATCGCTATCTTGATTCAGGCAACGCCCTTGTCGCTGTATCCATACCGTCAGATTTTTCCGAAAAGATCAGGAGCGGGAGAAATGCACAACTTCAGGTGATCGTTGACGGAAGCGATTCGAACACCGCCACGATAGCACTCGGTTATGTTTCCGCCATTTCAGAGATCTTTTCGCAGCGGCTGGAGGGAAGACGAATAACCCCTGTCATTGATCCGCGGCTGCGCGTCTGGTACAATCCTGAGCTCAAGTCGAGAAACTTCATCATACCCGGCCTCATTGCCGTCATCATGGCGGTAATAGCGGCGCTTCTCACTTCCCTCACCGTCGCCCGGGAGTGGGAGAGGGGCACCATGGAACAGCTTATAGCAACGCCCATAAAGACACCTGAGCTGATCCTCGGCAAGCTCCTGCCCTATTTCATGATCGGCTTCATTGATGTCATCCTCTCCGTGCTGCTTGCAGTGTTCATGTTCGGGGTACCCCTCAAAGGGAGTGTCTTTCTGCTCATGGCCCTTTCCGGGGTATTCCTGTTCGGAGGGCTCAGCCTCGGCATCCTCATATCCATAGTTGCGAAGTCCCAGTTAGTTGCCAGCCAGATATCCATGGTCGCGACCTTCCTGCCTGCATTCCTGCTTTCAGGTTTCATGTACGCCGTCTCGAACATGCCAGAAGCGCTCCAGGTGATAAGCTATGTGATTCCTGCCAGGTATTTCGTGACGATTCTGAAGGGGATATTCCTTAAAGGAAGCACCCTAAGTCTTCTTGTGACCGAGACCGTGCTTTTGACCGTTTTCGGGCTGCTGGTATTCGGCATAGCAAACAGGAAGTTCAAGAAGAGGATCGCCTGACATGTTCGAACGCATACGCCGGGTAGTGATCAAGGAGTTCATCCAGCTTTTCAGGGACAGGCGGATGAAGGCGATAGTCTTTGTCATCCCGCTTATGCAGCTCATGGTATTCGGGTATGCGGTCACTACCGACGTAAACGACATCAGGACAGCGATCTGCGATCTTGACAGGTCGGCAGAAAGCAGGGAACTTTTCAGGAGGCTGGAGGCATCAGGATATTTCAGTATCAGGTATTCCGTGCAGTCTCCTGCTGAAGTGCAGGAACTCCTTGACAGGGGAAAGATAACGGTCGCAATACAGGTCAACCAGGGATTTTCCTCTGACATAAAGAGGAAGCAGCAGACCGGGATACAGGTCCTGGTCGACGGCACAGACTCAAACACCGCGACTGTTGCCGCGGACTATGCAAACAGGATCATTTTGAAATATGCCAAAGACCTCGGAACGACCGGCATATCCGGCCATTCCTTCCCAATAGCGGTCCGGGGGGGGATTCAACTGAACACCCTTGCCTGGTATAACCCCGAACTGAAGAGCAAGAACTATAACGTGCCGGGCGTCATTGCCTTTGTTATCATGCTCACCTGCCTGCTCCTGACATCCATGGCTGTTGTGAGAGAGCGGGAGATCGGTACTATGGAACAGCTTATGGTCACGCCGATAAGGCCCGTTGAACTTATTCTCGGCAAGACCATACCGTTTGCCATGATAGGCTTTTTCGATATGCTGCTCGTGACGACTGTTGCATATCTGAAATTCGATATACCCATGAAGGGGTCCTTTGCACTTCTTATTGCCTCAACCGCGATCTATCTCCTGTCTGTGCTCGGCATGGGGCTGTTCATTTCTACCATAGCAAGGACCCAGCAGCAGGCGCTCATGGCCACCTTCCTGTTTTACGTCCCTGCTGTCCTCCTTTCAGGGTTCATGTTCCCGATCGAGAATATGCCTGAGGTCATCCAATACGGCACCTATCTCAATCCCCTGAGGTATTTCCTGGTGATAATCAGGGAGATATTCCTGAAAGGGAATGGCATTAGTGTTCTCTGGCCGCAGACGCTGTCGTTGCTTGTCATGGGGCTGGTGGTGATCACGATAAGTTCGCTGAGATTCAAGAAAAGGATGGGATAACGCAAAAGCGGCAAAGGAGGAAGGGAATGATAAAGCTGAAGAGAGTGTATGACCCATATGCCGACAGTGATGGGAAGCGCATTCTTGTGGACAGGCTCTGGCCGAGAGGAATAAAGAAGGAAGCAGCCAGGCTGGACCTCTGGCTTAAGGACATTGCGCCGAGCGATGCGCTGCGAAAATGGTTCTCGCACGACCCTTCCCGGTGGCAGGAATTCAAGAAGCGTTACCGGAAGGAACTCGCAGACAGCCAGGAAACGATAAGCGACCTCAGAAGAGAATCTCGCAGAAAAACAGTCACCCTGCTGTTTTCAGCGAAAGATACCGAACGGAATAATGCCGTTGCACTCAAGGAAATAATTGAAGGATAATCGACTGCTTTTCTATCTCGGCCGCGGTCGCATTTGCCTGTACGAAGCTATAGAGATCACCCCCCACAGAAAAGCCCGGAGAGCCATGGCATATGCCGTCCGCTTTTCATAAAGGCCGCCGCTTAAGACATGTCCCCCAATAAATATATATGCGCTGCCTATGCAGAAAAACAGGACGATAGACAGGTAGAGAGCCCATCTTTTCTTCATCCAGAGACCGACTCCCGCAGCAATATAGAAAAATCCGCTCAGGAAGTTAAACCAAACCACAAAGGGAACAAAATTCCCTTCAGCTTGACGCACAGGACCTATAGTAAAAATAACTGACCCCCCTGCCTTTAACGTCAATAGTCCGAACACAACCGCTGTTACCGAGAGAATTCTCAACGCTTTCATGCCCCTAGGATAGCTTTTCTTCACGGTGGTGTGTTGGCAAATAAAAAAAGACGCGGTGATGCCGGCAGGAAGTTTTCACCTGTCTGTACCGCATAAACCTTACCGTGACGGGCGATGAGATCTTGAGCTTACAATGCATTTTTTTTCAGGTCCTGAAACGACTTCTGCCAGGAAGCCGAAAGGGCAGGTACAGCAAGCACCTTTTCGATCGCCTCACCGTTCTTCCGGTCGTGATGGTAGGTGCGGTTGGCGAACGAAACACTTACTGCGCGCGGATCTTTTTCTTTTAAGAGGAGCGATGCCCCTTGTTCTGCATTTCCCTCTTTCAGCACTCTGAAATAAAAGCCTGTACGGCCTGAATCAGCTACCAGTTTTATCAGGTCATCCCTTCCATAGCGCGCTGCAAGCGTCCTGCAAGGCTGGCGCGGCTGACTTACCTGGACCAGGGCCGTCCCAAACTGAAAGATGTCTCCTATGCAAATGTCGTTTTCATCAATGTGTGAAATCGTGAGGTTCTCACCAAAGGCAGCAACCGAAAGCTTCATGCCGAGGATATTTTCCCAAAAAGGGTAATGGTCGAGACTGTATACGCAGACAGCCTTGTCATTTCCCCCATGATGTTTCAGATCGCCGACACCATCGTTCTCAAATCCGAGCGTCCCAAGATGCAGAGGGCCTTTTGCCGGCTGCTTGCATATCCCGGTAAAAATTTCTTTTCCAAAAAAGGTTTCGTTCCTGGGGAGACCCGTATTCAGCGATGCGATGATCATATCTTTCACAATGATATTCTCACAGCCAGAACTCGGGGTACCGGCGGGTTTTCGGGATATTGTTCACCAGAAGTGCGATTGCCAACATGATGGACGCCCCGACTGCTGTCGGGATGATCGCATACAGGTATCCCAGGCTGTGCACACTTTTTCCTCCGATGACCGCTATCAGAGCGGTGGCTCCCCCGGGAGGATGCAGGGTCTTTGTCCCATGCATGCAGGCTATGGAGGTGGCAACTGCAACTGCAGCGGCAAGCCATATATGCGAATGCAATATCTGATAGGAAGTTACCCCGATGAGCGCGGAAAGGACATGCCCGCCGAGAAGGTTCCTTGGTTGCGCCAGCGGACTCTTGACCGCGCCATAGATAAGTACGGCAGAAGCGCCGAACGATCCGATGATCATGGTGAGCCCTTTGCCTTCAAGCACCCGGTAACTGATGAGTGCTACGGTAGAGATCCCGAGAAAAGCCCCGATCCAGGACCAGAGGATTTCGGAGATACCTACCGGTGGAGGACTCTTCGATGCCCCCTTCATCTTGGTGAAATAGTTCCTTATCATTAGGGTGAACAGGGTCTTTCCTTCAGCAATGGCCCGCGCAGGACATCCGTCCTCGAGACAATGCCTATCAGGCGGCCGGTTTCGTCGACAACCGGCACTCTGTTGATGTGGTTTTCCGAGAAGATGTTTCCGATGTCCCGGAGCGGGGCATGGGCTTCCACGGCAAGAGGGGGGGATGACATGATATCCGCAGCTGTCTCCGCGCGGATCGGGTCAGCGGGACAGCCCTCCTTGCCCTCCATGCATGCGGCAAGGAGCGACATGAAACTCTTTGTTCCTTTGCCTCCCATGCGGGAGAAGAAGTCCTTTTCGGATATGACCCCTGCGACGGTCCCGTCTTCATCGACAACCGGCACGCCGGAGATCCCGTATTCAGCCATGATGCGGGCTACATCCTTGAGAGGAGTCGTTTTCTTTACCGAGATCACCTGAGCGGTCATCACGTCCCGGGCCTTGATAGAGCATGCGATGCGCTCATACGCATGACGGTAAGCCAATCCATACAGCTCTTTGACGTCCGCAGGGGTGATATCAAGGTACCCCCGGATGTCCTTCATCGCCTCATAGATATCATCGTCCGATATTTCGATGTCTACAGGATTATATGCCTTCTGGTCAGCCATTAAGGTGTCTCATTCTTTTTCTTCCATTCTAATCCTATATTAGTTTGCTGCCAAGTCAGTATGATGTGGATCATAAACCATGCAGTGTCCATATCGTTGCCGGAGCGTCTGAGGGAGAAGAGAATGGCAGGGTCTGATTACGAAAACAGTCCAGAGAGGCACACAGGGATGCATTTGTGATAAATGCGAATTCGATGCAGGATATGACCTGAATCATGCAATCAGACGTGAATTATCGGATATAGTCAGGTAAGGATCCGGCTGATCCTGATAAGCAAACGTGCTGCATACATGCGCACGAAGAAGGAGGAAGAAATGAAGAGAAGAGCGAACTTTATCCGGACAGGCATTATTGCGATCGCGGTCATCGGCATAGGGCTGTCCCTGCGGGGGATATCGGGTGCGCACTGCGACACCCTTGACGGACCGGTCGTGAAGGAAGCTAAGGCCGCACTGGAGAAAGGAGACATAGCTCCTGTGCTGAAATGGGTAACAAAGGAAAATGAAAAAGAGATCAGGGAGCAGTTCGATAAGACCCTCATGGTGAGAAAGCAGAGTAACGAGGCAAAAGCACTCGCTGACCGGTATTTCTTCGAGACCCTTGTTCGTATCCATCGGGCAGGCGAAGGCGCGCCATACACAGGGCTGAAAGCGGCCGGCACCGTCGAGCCATCGGTCGCTGCAGCTGACAGGGCCTTGGAAAGCGGCACGGTTGACAATCTGGTAACAATGATCAGCGACGCTGCTGCCAAAGGGATCCGGGACCGTTTTGAGCGCGCGAGGGAAGCCAAAAAGCATGCAGACCAAGGCATTGAGGACGGCAGGAAATTCGTAGCGGCCTATGTTGAGTTCACCCATTATGTGGAGCGGCTTCATACGGATGCAGCGGGGCAGTCAGGCCACGGTCATAATGAGGCAGAAGGCGCAGGGCTTTCCGGACATCAGCACTGATCGAAGCACCGCATATATAAAGGTGAGAGTAAAAAAAAGTAGCTTGTCATGGTATTCGGCAGTATGATTTGTATCATGGCACGGGCCGGCAACCAATCAGTACAATTATTTCAAATCCGGACTATCGCTCCGGTAATTTCAAAGGAGGTGTTTCGATGAGCAACAAAGCAGCGAGAAATCTTTTCGTTCTCGGCAGTCTCTTCTTCTTCGCGATCTTTCTCGGCATGACCTATGACACCATGGGCAAGTTGGACAAGAGCGCCCCGGAGATCACGGAGCAGGTGAACGCCGGAAAGATGGTCTGGCACAAGTATGACTGCATAGGATGTCACACGATCCTGGGCAATGGTTCCTATTTTGCGCCTGATCTGACCAAGACCACGGTGAACAAACCGAAGGGATACCTGAAACAATTCCTCATGGACCCGAAGTCAGCTAACCCCCATGCGTCCATGCCGAAGCTCGGCATCAGGTCCCAAGAGGCAGACGACCTGATCGCATTCCTGGACTGGACCTCCAAGGTCGACACGAACGGCTGGCCCCCGAAGCCGATACTCGCTGTTGCCGGAGGTGTTGCAGGCAAGGAACTCTCAGAAGGCCAGAGGCTTTATCAGTCCCTCGGCTGTTCGGCATGCCACGCGATCAATGGCATCGGCGGGACGACCGGACCTGACCTGACAAAGGTGGGCTCAAAGAGGGACAGGCATTGGCTGATGGAGCATTTTGAGCATCCGCAGAAACTCGTGCCGAATTCTGCAATGCCGGCGGTGGATGCCCCTGATGCCGACATCGAAAAATTAACCGATTATATGCTTACGCTGAAATAGGAGGTGGTGAAATGAGCATAAAATATCAAACTCAGAAGATAGCGGAACACTTCTACACGTTTGCGGTGGTGCTGTTCCTCGTACAGGTGGTCGTGGGGATCATCGCGGCACTGCAGTTCATGTGGCCAAACTTCTTTATCCTGAACTTCAATACTATCAGGACACTGCATATTAATGCCCTGGTCGTCTGGCTCCTTGCAGGCCTGATGGGCGCAACCTATTATGTTGTGCCTGAGGAGTCGGAAACGGAACTCTGGGGATTTCCCCTTGCGAAGCTTCAGTTCTGGGCGACGGTCGTCGCGATTACGGCGGTTGTGCTGGGCTATATCTGGATGGGCCTGAACCCGCAGGCAAACAGCCCGATCATGGGTATTACCCCGCTGAATGAGGGAAGGGAATACATAGAAGCTCCCCGCTGGGCAGACGTGCTGATCGTAATATCAGTTCTCCTGTTTCTGTTCATTAACTTCATGACCATGCTGAAGACAAAGAAATGGACCGGTATCCAGGGCACGCTCCTCGGCGGTCTTACGGTTCTCGCTCTGATGTATCTTCCCGGCATGTTCTACACCAAGAGCATGGTGAAGGACCAGTTCTGGTGGTGGTGGGTGATCCATCTCTGGGTCGAAGGAGCATGGGAGGTCATTGCAGGAGCACTTCTTGCTTTCATGCTCATGAAGGTCGTGGGCGCAAAGAGAGAGGTCGTCGAAAAATGGATGTATATAGAAGTGGGTTTTGTCATGTTTACCGGTATCCTCGGCACGGGGCATCACTACTACTGGATAGGCACACCGGGCTACTGGCTCTGGGTAGGCGGCATCTTCAGCTCCCTTGAGCCTCTTCCGCTGCTTTTCATGGTCTGGGACGCATTCAGGACTACGAGGGAGGCACGGCATGTCGAGAACAGGGCAGGGCTTTACTATACCGTTGCCCATGCGATCTTTAACTTTGTGGGTGCAGGGTTATGGGGTGTTATCCATACCCTTCCTCAAGTGAACAAGTGGACACACGGTACGCAGATCACTACGGCACACGGACATCTCGCGTTCTACGGAGCGTATGTCCTGCTCGTCATCTCCATGATCTATATCACGCTTCCTGCTATCAGGGGCGTCAAGGCATTTAATGCATCGAGGGCATTCTTGTCATTCTGGTGGATGACCATATCCATGATCTTCATTGTCCTTACCATAACGGGTGCGGGCATGGTGCAGGTCTATATGGAGAGGCTGATGGGGCTTGATTATGTCGCGGTCAAGGCGAACTATAACCTCTGGTTCTGGATCCTGAGGGCGATATTCGGCGTCGGGTTCCTGTATGGTGTCTGGATCTTTGTGATCGACTTCTTCAGGCTCGGCAAGGAACCTGCTCCTGCCGTGACTGCGGCTCCGGAACAGGTATAATACCACGTTAAAACAGGGGCGGTTGCGGCCGCCCCTGTTTTCAGTTATCATGGCAGCATGAAAAAGCT
>VEOY01000086.1 GCA_012026685.1 Nitrospirota bacterium | reverse complement strand
ATCCACAACGATATCGTATGAGGCAAGCCGCTGCTTGAGCAGTTCCTTGATCTCGTTGCGCACCCGCTCGCGCTGCGTGATAAGTTCCACCGCCGTATAGCGCGCCGTGATGGCCTTGACGACCTCCTGAACCGCAGGATCGATGATACGCTCCTTGAAGGACGTGCCGATGCCCTGATAGATGTTGTTCACCTTGTCCGGGGCCGCGTGATAGTTCACCGCGATGGTAGACTTTGTGTCCTGAAGGTCTTTGGAAACAGACTCGGCATCTGTCTGGGATTTCTGGATGCGCACATCCACCATCACGATCTTCTGGACGATCGGGATACGGAAATGAAGCCCCTCTCCGAGCACGGTCTTCTGAACGGCGCCGAAATTCAATACCACCCCGCGCTCACCCGCGCCCACGATAACAAACGGGTTCAGCAGCCTTACAACGATCCAGAGGACCAGCAAGGCCGCCGCGTACAGCGCGATCCTTCTACCCCTCCCGCTGAACTTCTTCGCGTCTTCCGCCAACGCATCAACATTGATCTCTTTCATCCCCCCTCCTCGATATGGACAAATTCCTCACACCTGCGGGCTCCGGGAAAAGCACCGAACAGCCGTTATTTTGTTGACCATTATAGCATGCGGACGCGTTCTTCAGGGAAGCAGCCTCACGCGTGCGGATGCCGGGTTCGCATCAGCAGGCACAATCTGGTATGCTATAACAAAACCGCCCGGCATGCCTGCCGCAGTTCAGACACAGGGTTTATCCGGAATTCCATCAAGAAGCGCGACATCGGGCATTACGGGCAGGACCGGGGGGATCCGCATGCCGAAGAAGATATCAGGAACAGCATTGTTTTTTCTTGGAATGGGTCTGCTTCTGCTCATCAGCCTGCCCCAGTCCCTGTCGTTCTACATTGACTGGCTCTGGTTCCAGGACCTCGGCCTCGAAAAAGTCTTCACAACAAAGCTGAACGCGCAGTTCCTCTCAGCTCTTGCGGGCGGCTTTACCGCATTCCTTATTACCTACATAAATCTGTGGACCGCCATACGCGCAACGAAGGGGAGAACCATCGTCATGCCCCTGCATCTGCAGGGCATGCCTCAACTCACTATCCTCGGGCATGTCGAAAAGCTGAAGGTCATCGTCCCTTCCCTGCTCGGCCTCGTCACGGCAGCCATGTACGCGGGCAACTGGCTGACCCTTCTTACCTGGCTGCATGCTTCCGACTTCGCCTATGCTGATCCTGTTTTTAACAGGAACGCTTCCTTTTATGTATTTACCCTGCCGGTGATGGAGGTCGTTTCAGGGTCGGTTATGCTGATCCTCGTCGCGTCTCTCATCTCTGCGGCATTCCTCTATCTTGTGAAAGGCGCGATATTCATCCACCCGAGGGGAATCGGGGCTGAGAGGTCAGCGCAGGTCCATCTTTCCGTTCTGGGAGGTCTGCTGTTTCTCGTGCTTTCGCTCAGCACGTACATCGACATGCACGCTATCCTTTATTCGCAGACAGGACTCATCACCGGTGCGGCCTATACCGACGTCCATGCGACCATACCGTTTTTCAAAGCGCGGATGGCGTTGGCCGTCATTATCGCGTTGCTGCTCGTTTTTCATGCCTTTTTGCGCCGCAGTATCCTGGTCCTCGGAGGCATCGGTCTGTACATCGCGGTCTCGTTCATCGGAAACTCGGTCTATCCTGCGGTCATACATAAATTCGTTGTGGCACCGAATGAACTGGTAAAAGAAACGCCCTTCATCAAGAACAACATCTCCGCAACGAGAAAGGCCTATAATATTGACGGGGTGGAAGAACGTGACATTTCCGGCAGCACCTCCCTCTCTCAGGCCGACATCAGGACCAACAGGGCGACGATAGAGAACATCAGGCTTTGGGACCATAAGCCTCTCCTCGACACATTCAGCCAGGTTCAGGAGATCCGCACCTACTATGATTTCACCTCGGTCGACATCGACCGGTACGTGATAGAAGGCAAATACCGTCAAACCATGCTTTCGGCGAGAGAACTTTCGTCAGAGAACATTCCGACAAGAAACTGGATAAACGAGACCCTCACCTTTACCCATGGATACGGTCTGACACTGGGACCGGTCAACCAGGTTACCTCCGAGGGACTTCCTGTCCTCTTTGTAAAGGACATACCTCCCGCTTCATCCGCCAGGGACCTTTCGATATCCCGGCCTGAGATTTACTTCGGAGAACTTTCGGGCAGTCATGTCATCGTAAACACGAGGTCGAAAGAGTTCGACTACCCGTCAGGGGAAGAGAATGTCTTTACCTCCTATGCGGGATCGAAGGGCGTTAAGATCGATTCATGGTTCAGGAAGCTGCTCTTCTCGGCACATTTCGGCTCACTCAAGCTCTTTCTTTCAAACGATATAACAAGAGACAGCCGCGTCCTGTTCAACAGGAAGATCTCTGACCGGGTAAGAAACGTCATGCCCTTCCTCCTTCTCGACCGCGACCCGTACATGGTCATATCAGAAAAAGGCGATCTTTTCTGGATGTATGATGCGTATACGGCAAGCAGCCGTTTTCCCTACGCGCAGCGGATCGGCAGACGAAACAGCCTCAACTACATCAGGAACTCCGTGAAGATAACGATCAACGCTTATGACGGCTCCATGGTCTTCTACATCGCGGACATGAATGATCCGATCGTGCGGACATACGACCGGGCTTTTCCCGGCACCATGCAGCCTCTGAGCAAAATGCCCGCGGATCTGAGGCGCCATGTCCGTTATCCCGAGGACATCTTCAATATTCAGTCAGCGATATATTCCACCTACCATATGGAAGACCCTCAGATATTCTACAACCGTGAGGACCAGTGGGAGGTCCCTGCAATGGGTTCGGATGCCCAGGCAGATGTGATGGAGCCGTATTACACGATCATGCGGCTGCCCCGGGAAAAAAAGGAGGAGTTCATCCTTATGCTCCCCTTTACGCCGAAGAAAAAACAGAACCTCGCTGCCTGGATGGTGGCGCGGAGCGATGGTGATGAGTACGGAAAGCTGCTCGTCTACCGTTTTCCGAAGGACAGACTGGTTTACGGACCCCGGCAGATCGTCGCCAGGATCAACCAGGACACCGAAATATCACGTCAGATATCCCTCTGGGACCAGCGGGGCTCACAGGTCATCCAGGGGACCCTGCTCGTCATCCCGATCGAGAGTTCGCTCATCTATGTCCAGCCCCTCTACCTCAGAGCGGAATCAGGAAAAATACCGGAACTGAAAAGGGTCATCGTGGCGTACGAAAACCGCATAGCCATGGATGAAACCCTTGATCAGGCGCTTTCAAGGATATTCGGAGACATCGGGATGCCCGCGAAACAAAGGGCTGAGGGACAGCATGCTGTCCCGGCAGAGCAGACCGGGGGCAATCTCGCGTCACAGGCGAAGGAGCATTTCGATCGGGCCATGAAAGCCCAACGGGAAGGCGAATGGGCACTCTATGGTGAGGAGATTAAACAGCTCGGGGATATCATCAGGAAGATGCAGAAAGACCGGTAAGCTTCCCCATTACGTATACAGGGCTCGTCTTTGGCCCGATCAGCCTCTCACGTCATGGCTCACGGAGGCAGGAACAGAGTGTACTCAGGGCTCTGTGACCCAGTAAGAACTAAGTTCCCTGCCTTACCGATCTTTATCTCTTTTCTTTATCTCTTTACGGCATATATGTTGGTAAGAGGAAATACTAAACCTTTCATAATAATGCATCATTTCATGGCATGACAGTGAAAGGCGTGTCACTCACATCCCTGCCGATTATGTTCCCTGCCTTATCCTTCAATACGACCTTGAATCTGCAGTTGGCCTTTATTT
>VEOY01000031.1 GCA_012026685.1 Nitrospirota bacterium | reverse complement strand
GAGAAATTCGTTGCTCTGCCTGACCTGCCTTTCGGCCGAGTATTTATACAACGCCATCTCTATAATGCTTCGGAGCTCACGGTCATCGAAGGGCTTGAGAATATACCCGTACGGCTCCGTTACCTTTGCCCGTTCCAGTATACGTTCATCGGCATATGCCGTAAGGTACACCACGGGAATATCGTAGAGTTTCCGGATCTGCCCGGCAGCGTCTATACCGTCCAGGTCTCCCAGGAGCACGATATCCATGAGGATCAGGTTCGGGGACTCGGCCCCGGCCCTTTGGATCGCGTCTTCACCGGTGGCAACAGCTGATGTTACAATGTAGCCTTGGTTCTCCAGTCTCTTCTGGAGGTCCCGGGCAATGATCGCTTCGTCTTCAACAATCAGTATCTTATTTTTATCCACGGTAAGCCCTCCGGACACCCTGTTCAACAAAATGCGGCGCACTAATCTTCAGCCCCATTTTACACCTTTTTACGATCTCCGGCATCTCTAAAAATTATGTGAAATTCCGTGCCGTTTTGCCTGGTCACGTTCATGCTTCCTTGAAGCTGATGCTCGGCAAGAGACGTGACCAGCAGGAGCCCGAGAGATTTCGAATCTCTGAAATCAAATCCTTCCTGCAACCCTATGCCGTTATCCTTTACGCTGAGCGTATACATCGTCCCGCTGTTTATTGCTCCCTCGTCCTTTTTCACCGCGATCCGGATCATCCCTTTCCTGCCGTCCGGAAAAGCGTACTTCAGGGCATTCGTAAGCAGTTCATTGATGATCAGTCCGCACGGGATTGCCGTGTCGATCCCGAGGACGATGTCTGCCGCATCGATGGAAAGCTCGATGTGAGATGCGCTTACGCCGTAAAACATGAAGAGTCCGCTGGCAAGACTGCTGATATAATCGTTGATATCGATTTTAGCGATATCCTGTGTCTGGTAGAGTTTCTCATGGACGAGGGCCATTGCCCTGATCCTGTTCTTGCTGTCGTCGAACATCTCCCGGTATCTTCGGTCGGCCAGCGTCCCTGACTGCAGATTGAGGAGGCTTGATATGACCTGCATGTTATTCTTGACACGATGATGGATCTCACGGAGCAGGACCTCCTTTTCCTCAAGGGAATCCCTCATCCGTTCCTCAATGAGTTTTCTTTCAAAACCGACAGCCATTTCGTCGGACAGCGTGTCGAGAGTATTCAACAGGTCCCAGCAGAAGGGCTGCCGGGCGAACAGCTCGAGGACGCCGATCAGACGGGATTCCACGACGATCGGGTAGCCGGCGAAGAACCCTGCCTCATGGGATACCATGAACTCACGGTTGCGGAACCAGGGGATTTCCGAGGGGTTTTTTGTTGCAAAGGGCACCATTTCCATCGCGATATGCCCGGCGGATGCTTCGCCCAGGGCAAGATGAACAGAAGGGAAAGGATCGCCCGCGAACATTCCGCTCATATTCTGCAGATGAAGCAGTCCGTCATTCATATCGTAACGCCATATGGCGACGCAGATCGAATCGGTGTACAAACGGCAGATCTCACAGCACTTGCCGATCATTTCCGTGAGATTCGCGCTTTCGGTCAGCGCGATCCCGATATCAGAACCGAACTGAGAAAAACGCGCTCGGACAACGAGCATCGCTTCCCGCTTGTTGATAGCCCTGCTCATCCGTTCAAATTCGGATGCAATATCTTCGATACCGTCATGGGACCTCATCGGAAGTTCGGGGTAGTGAATGTTGCGGATGTCCCTGACGGCGCTCGAGATCCGGGTGAGGGACCGTACCGCAAAAACAAAAAGGATAAAAGCAACGATACTGCTGCCTGCAGTGAAGAAGAAGGCTGCCAACAACCCTTTGAATATCAGACGGGTCCCGTCCTCTTTTAAGTATGCCCTCAAGACCGCGGTCCTGATCCAGCCGACGGGTTTGTCGTTCCTGTCCGGCAAAGAACCTGTATATGCAGAGTCATAGTCCTCAGATGTCCCCTTGCTGAAAACCGGGGTGTAGATATCATAGTGATCCCGGTCCTCAAAGATCGTCATCTTACGCTGATACGGAGAGGGATGACGCTGGTCCGCTGCATCGTCTTCCCCCTGCGTCAGCCTGTTATGGTCGTCATACAGCGATACGGAAACGACGGCAGGCATTTCCCTGAGAAGCGTCAGCATTTCCCGTCCCTGCCCTGTATTTCGCTGTGTCAGATTGCATTGTGCGATGCAGGAGATCATATTGGAGACGACTTCTGCGCGTTTTAGCGTCTCCCCCCTGACCACCGCCTGTTGTGTTATCACAGAACAGACCGCGCAGATGATCGAGACGATCATCAGGCCGGGCACGGCGATAATGACCGCCCTGTTTTTCATGCGAAAGAAATACCGGCCGAAAACTTCTGCAAGCGACGCACTGAGACGCTGCCGCATATCTTGCAACACACGCATCATAAGGTCTCATTACCGGCAAACGGCAGTCCTGTCTTCTGCAACTCAGCTATTGCTTCCGCGACCTGTGTCTTCCGGACATCCTGCGGTATACAGGGCAACAGGGCCTGCGACTGGCGTTGGGCAGGCAGAAGATGCCGGTTCATCAAACCATCTTCTGTGTGACAGGGGTCATCTGAAAAACGTGGCGAATATCCCTTTTTTTCCGGGAAATGTCTTCCAGCCCTCCGCAATGTCATCCTTCACATTTCTGCAGGCGCGTCTCGCACTTTTCAAGCCACGCTGCGATCTCGCCCAGCAGAAAAGGCTTCTCGAACCATTCGCATCCGAGCCAGGAATTTGCGTTCGCCTTGGCGCCGATCGGGAAAAGTGAAAGCATTGCCTTATTTCCCCGTTCCATCCTGCATCCGTCCACTGCCTGCTTCTGAAGCAGTTCAATGTTGGATATGGTGTGTTCCATAATAAGGATGTCTGCGCAGCATCCCCCCTCACATTCCCTGAAAGGATTACCGTACATTTCGCAGAAGGCAGGCTCATGCAGCAGCAAGGCATCATATCCTTTTCTGGACAGAAACTCCTGAAACAGGCTCAGGATTATGGGATCTCTATCAACCACGACAACGCTTGTTCTCATCAGAATTCTCCTGCCATGTGCATCTATATATATCCTGAAGCAAAGAAGACGGATAAGAGAAGAAGGAATGATTAGCGAAAATAGAGGGAGCAATTATGGCTATTAAAAGAGGGGTGCGGGCCGGGCTAGCCCGGCCCGTGACTCATCAGGGGAGCTTTTTTATGCCATGACTACGGATTGATCGTAAATACCGCGTCACTCAGGTCACTGCCGAGAGTCTGGCCGGCAGCATTCTTCAGCACGATCTTCACCTTGCACTTTGTCTTTGGGTTGCCAAGGGTCGGTACTGTCCAGGTGAAGCTGCCGTCATCTAACGGGTCGGAAGTCGTGTCTATTTTCTTCCAGATAAGCCCGTTATTCAGGGTGTAGGAAAGGACCACGTGATCGACAGGGGGAATATTGGACGCCCAGGTAATTATCGGTTGTTCTCCGGATGTGAACGCCTCCCCGCCATCCGGATAGGACAGTTTCAGCACCTCGATCGTAAAAGGTGCATCTGATGTATCTGCTCCTACCTTAACATTGCTGTCGTTGAATCCGATTACTTTTACAAGACATTGTTTCTTGTTGTTGGTGGGAATGGGCACCGGCCAGTCATAGCTCGTGCCGGTGACAAAGCCCGGGACTACCGCCTGCCAGGTCGTTCCGTTGTCCACGGAATATTTGAGTTTGAACTTGGTTGCAGCAGCAGGCGCCTCCCACATAATGGGATATGCCGGATTCCCGGCTGCGACGCTTTCTCCGCCGTTAGGCTGGAGGATGCGCGTTGTAACCGGTGCAACTACTCCCGTTGCAGCAAAATTATCGCCGTACATCTTGCCGCTTCCCACTGCCATATGCTCTGAATATCCATACACTTTCATGCAGAACTGATGGCTGTCCGACATCTGCCAGTTGCCATTCGCAATAGAGCCACCGCCTGCCAGGCTTACGCCAAAGGAGCCGAATGGTATCCAGCCGCCGCCGCTGTACTTGTAACTCACACTAATGACCTTTGCAGTACTGTTAAACGCTATCTGAACAGCGCCCGTGAGCAGACCGGTACCCGCAAGTTCTCCTGTGTCGTTCCCACCAGCAGGAACGTCGTTCGTGGCGAACCACAGGGAAAACCCCTTTCTCGTCGGTGGTCCGCCGTATGTGGAAGCATACAGTTCGGCATACAGCCAGTCATTCGAATCTTCGCAATGGAACAGATCGATGCCGAAACTGTTCACCTGGTTGTTCCCTGTCATATTGGTGTTGTTATAGAGGTCTATCTGAGCCTGCCAGTCTGTATGGTAAGGTCCACTCGCGATCAGCCGTCTTTTCGCAGCATCTTCAGCCGTGGGCGTCGCAACAGTATATTCGAGACGATTGTTTATTTCTGTTAGAACGCCGTAGCCGTAAATACTATCTTTGCCCCAGATCGCCTTGTTCTTGACATTATCATCAAAATTATCGCTGATGTCTGTGGCCAGGGCATGGCCTGAAAACAGTACAAGACAAACGGTCACTACGGCAACTGCAACGGTATTGATTCCCCCATGTGATCTTGCTTCTGCGATAGATTTCATGTAAGCCCCCCTTTGGTAGATGTCATACGAAAAGCCCCCCTCGTGTGAGGTCCTGCCGACAATAAAAAAGCCGGGCATGCCAAAGATTTAAACATCTTCGGCAGCCCGGCTGTCTCGAACAGGATAAGACCCGGTGCTTTCCGCCCGCCCCTCACGGTGCGTTTGGCTTTATCGGTTAATTACCTTTTATCAGACAAAGTGCTTCCTGTCAACATATTAGATAGAAACCGTACGCCTGAGCCCGTTCCGGAACTATTTCGATGCCTAAAAAGTGCGAGGATGCGGGAAAGCAGCATAAGGTCAAGCGGACGGAAGCGGATTACTATAGAGCGGTCAATGATGCTCTTGCGAAGGAGTCTGGGACGAGGAGCAGATGAAAGAGTTCGACAACTGTTTTCCTGGTCTGACAAGGGAACGCAAGGCAGCTGCCAGGGCGGACCGCGGATTTGCGCAGCCGCCCGAAACAAAGACTCCATCGCTGAGACCCATATCGACAGTCAAGCCGGCCTCGGGCAATCTTCCGCCCCGAAGAGTCGACATGAGCTTCAACGACGTCCACTCGATGACCGTCGAGATCGCTCCTCAATGGCATATGAATTTCCCGCTGCCCGGGCTGCTCGAAGTGCAGGTCGGCATCGGCAAACTGGGTTGGCTGGCGCGATCGCCCTTCCGTTGTCCCTGACGTCATCGTGGTCGTTGCAAGCCTGGTGCTTCAGCGGAGGAAATAGTTCGATCCGCAATCCGGCACCGCGGAGGGCAAGCCTGGCAAGAAGGACCTTCGCACAGGCTTCCGTGCAGCAGGATCTGAAAGTCCTCTTCCCTCCTCCTAAATGTCATCCTTTACATTTTTGCGGTCGCATTTCCCACTTTTCAAACTACGCGGCTATCTCACCCGGCCAGAACATCGACCTTTTGACGGCAAATTAAATCGCCTGACTATTTCGAAGTTTTCAGTCCGACTGTGACAGACATCTCGTTCTGGCCGTCAGTCGTGTCTGTATCGACCACTAACCAGGCCTGCCCATTGTCGAGAACGACGCCGTTGAATCCGGCAGGCGAGCCATCCGGAACATTAAGCGTTCCATCGGCCCCGACACTGTAGGTCGCAGTACCCTGTGTCAGGCCGCCGAATGAATTATAGAGATCAGCAAGGGTCAACGTGCCGGCCCCGTTGGATTTAAGGCTCATGACATTCACGTAAATGCCGCTCTTCGTCGCACCGAACGACAGCCCGATAAATTTACCGGCAAAGGTCGCCTCGGAAAGCCCGCCTGGAGTTTTCCTCATGCCGACCCTGAAGGACCGCATGTTGTCCGGCGTACTCGTTGCCAGAAGGCTGAAAATTCGCCCGTCTGAGCTCACTGCGCCGTTTTCAGACCAGCCGCCCGGCATGCTGGTCGTCACTCTCCCGTTGGAACTGACCGTATAGGTAAGGCTGAAATCGGCAAAACAGCTTCCATTCGAGATGTACAGGCAGTGGACCGTCCCGTTGCCTGCTCCGTCAAACGTCACTTCCGACAGGTCTGTCCAGCCACTCCCGCCGAAGTATTTGCTTATAGACCCCATTGCATACGTGCCGCTCAGCGCGCTGTTGTCCAATCCGGCCGATGCCTTTATGCCAAAGCCGAACCCTATACCGTTAAACTGCGTTGTGTTGGATATCAGGAAGATATCATTGCCCGGTGACAGGATGCCGTGGCGGGAATCGCCATCATTGGTGTTTCTTGCATCGAATCTGCCGTTGGGAGACATGGTGTAGGTGACCGTGCCTGAAGGGTTTCCCGAGGATGAGACGATCGTCGAAAAATTGACAGTGCCGTTTCCATTGGCAATGAAATCATGCAGCTGCGTGTCCACATCCGAGGTCACATTCACACCGCTTCTGAAATATTCTCCGCTAAAGCTTGCATTGGACTTGGGTGTAACCTTTATGGAAAATTTCCCGTTGCTCTTGTCGACAGCTGCTACGGTGTCATCTGACTTCAAGAGCGCCACCTTCACCTTGCAGAGACTGGATGGGATCTGCGGAACTGTCCACCGGTAGGTGCCGGGGTTGCCGGTGGCTGCCGGTCCCTTGACCGGCAGCCACATGAGACCGTCAGTCGTATAGGACAGTATTGCCGACGAAACAGGCACAAGGGTGTCCGTCGACCAGGTGATATCGACAATGGAGCCCGCATCGATCGTGTCTCCGCCGCTCGGGGAGGTCACGTTCAGCACGCTGACGGTAAAGATCGCGTCCGAGACATCAGCGCCTACCTTTGCGCCGGAGCCGTTGTATCCGATCACCTTTACCAGGCAATTCGTCATGTTGCCCGCAGGCGTTATCACATCCCAGTCATATGAGCTGACAGACGAAAGCATGCCGGAATTGATCTTGGACCAAGTCGTGCCGTTGTCACAGGAAAGATACAGGTTATACTTGACGGAATCCACCGATGCAGACCACTGGATGGTATACACATCGCCGGCCCTGATGGATTCTCCCCCGTTCGGCTGGATAAGCGTGGGGCTGGCAGCAAGCGCGGCTGCTTCAGCCAGGCAGATAAAGAAAAAAACGGCAACTCCTCCCCAATAAGCCTTTTTCATCGTTGCCCTCCTACTATTAAATGTGAAATAAAAAAAGCCCAGACCTTTTGGATTCGGGCTCATATATAAATTTTTCCATAATTACTTCGGCAGCTTCGCTGTCCTTATACCAGGACCGACTTTGCGTCCTCCCCTTGCAGGAAGTTTGCTCTTTTCGGTAATTTCTGAAGATTATTAAAACAGACCGTCCGAGGTACTGTCAAATAAGGATGATTTTCTCCTGAGCTGCCAAAAAGAAATGCCTGGGCGATACCGTGATTGAACCAGGGGAAACCGGTTTTCAGTAAAAGACAGGCGGGCTGAAGAACCCGGCCCGCCTGTCTTACGTCACAGCCGGTGCGTCAGTTACTGCGGTTTGTTCTTGACGGTTACAATATCCCGAACTCCCTTTTTCACGGGCATAAAGGCACATGGCTTCATTGCCCTTATACAAAAGCTCAGCAGTGATGCCATCACTGCTGAGGACTGCACAATCCTAAAGGGAGTGAACCTCCCTCAAAATTGCCAAGGCATTCATTACGGCGAAGGGTGATGTCATTCCCGTTTATAACATATCCAAAAAAATCATTATAATCAGCCGTGTTCTTGCTCAAATAGTTATTGTTGGAATAATTGAGAAGGAACCCCACTCCATTGTTACTGTTACAGGTATTGCCCCTCAAAGTGTTATTGTCGGAATAACTGAGGTAGATTCCAGAACCTCCTCCGTTTCCGTCAGAGGTGTTGTCCTTCAAAGTGTTGTCGTTGGAGGAAGAGAGCACTATTCCGTTACCAATAGCGGCATGAACGGTATTGCCCTGCAAAGTGTTATTGCCGGACGAAGAGACCTCGATTCCAACAGACATCGAGGTAATGCTGTTACCCTGTAACGTAATGTTATTGGAATCAGAGACCAAAATCCCACCTTCAAACCCTGAAATTGCGCAGTACCTGACCGTGACCCCATTCCTCCCAAGGACTTCGATGCCATAATAATAAGCAGGTGGCCAATCAAGCGGATCATACGTTATTGAATGCCCGTAGCATTGAAGGGATATGTTATCACTGTTAATAACGATACCCTCGCTCAAATCTGTTTGTAATATGCATGTCTTGGTATACACTTTCCAGATTCCTATGGAGGTGCAATCACCCCCCGTTGGATCATCAGCTATCGTCCAGGCATATACCGACTGACTGAACACCAAGACAAAGACCATCGAGAAAAACAAGAGAAATGATTTTAAAGCTTTCACGCTGTTCCCTCCTTTGTAATGGCTCTTTCTATGTGCCAGGATTTCAAAACAAAAAAACCGGGCATACCAAAGATTTCTTGAATCTTTCGGCAGCCCGGCTGTCTTTAACTAAATTAAGATCCGTTGCTTTCCGCCCGCCCCTCACGGTGCGTTTAGCTTTTTCGAACAGTTACTGAATTTATATCAAACAATATATATATTGTCAAGAAATATAATTCTGACACCTTCTCTTCCTTCTTTACTGTGTTGGCAGGAGTTGACAGCAGTCGGATAAAGTTTGATGGGATGGTACAAAAAGTTAGTCTCTATTTATGTGCACCTCTTATCACATCGAAAATGTCTCTTTATCATTTTCCTTTACGTTTAATGCCACAGTTCCCGTTCTCCATCAGAGCTGCGACATGGCCTGACCATTTGGGCACTGGGCAATCATGTCCACACTGAAGAGTGATTTTCCGTTGCCGGGATCTCCGCAACCAACGTTATCTTTCCAATCGCTACAGTCGCTTATCACCAGGCCCTTTGATCAATGCAGTCAATGTTTTGGACAAGACCTTGAATGGACCAAAAATAATTGGCACAGGCAGGATAGCAAAAGAGACGACAATAACAGGTAAGGACAAAAAAAGCTGAGAGAAATCCCTATATTTCAGAGAGTTTCTTCCAGCTTGTTATGGTGGGCGATACTGGGATTGAACCAGTGACCCCTCCCGTGTGAAGGGAGTGCTCTCCCGCTGAGCTAATCGCCCGTGTCAGTGAACAGTGACAGTGTTCAGTGTCGGAAAAACGTAATCAACGGCCACAAAAAAATAATACCATAACGGCTAATTCCTGCCAACGCAGAAATACTTGAACCCGAGCTTCTTCATCTTCGCCGGCTCATAGATGTTCCTGAGATCGAAGAAGTACGGCGTCTTCAGCAGGGCCTTGATCTTCATGAGCTCAAGGTTCCTCAGCTCATTCCATTCCGTCACGATCACGACCGCGTCGGCACCCTTGACGCACTCATATGCGTTCTTCGCATAGCGCACGGTGTCCCTGAAGACCTCTCTTGCGTCATCCACGGCAATGGGATCATACGCCTTCACCTTCGCCTTTGCCTTGAGCAGGTGCTCGATAATGAATATCGCAGGGGCCTCACGCATGTCATTGGTATTGGGCTTGAACGACAGCCCAAGCACTGCTATCGTCTTTCCTTTCAGGTCTCCCATGCCGTTTCTGATCTTCTCCACGGCCATCCGCTTCTGCCGTTCGTTGGCCTCGACAGCAGCGCTGACAACGCCGACCTCGGCGTCATGGTTCTTCGCTATGGTCAGGAGCGCACGTGTGTCCTTGGGGAAGCACGATCCGCCGTAACCGGGGCCGGGATGGAGGAACTTGGAACCGATCCGATGGTCAAGCCCCATGCCCTTTGCGACCATATGCACGTCAGCGCCGACCCGGTCACAGAGGTTCGCTATCTCATTGATAAAGGATATCTTCACCGCGAGGAACGAGTTCGACGCATACTTGATCAGCTCCGCAGTCTCTATATTCGTGATAACGAACGGCGTCTCGATAAGGTACAGGGGGCCGTAAAGGTCCTTCATGATCGCTATGGCCTGCTGGCTCGAAGCCCCGATGATGACCCGGTTGGGCCTCATGAAATCCTCGATTGCCGAACCCTCTCTCAGGAACTCGGGATTGGAGACAATGTCAAAATCCACCTGTTCCCTGAGCTTTTTGGATATGATCTTCCTGAGCCGGGCGCCGGTGCCCACCGGCACCGTGCTCTTGGTCACGATCACCTTATATCCCTTGATGCTCTGCGCGATCTCCTCGGCAACGGCCTCCACATACCGCATGTCCGCGGAACCGTCGCCGCGCGGCGGCGTGCCGACAGCGATGAAGATGACGAGGCTTGAGTCAACGGCGTCCTGTATGCGCGTGGAGAATTTGAGCCTGCCGTTCCTGACGTTCTTTTTGACCAGGTCTTCAAGGCCCGGCTCATAAAAAGGGATCTCGCCCTTCTTCAGGGCCTTTATTTTCTTTTCGTCCTTGTCGATGCAGGTCACCGCAACACCGAATTCCGCAAAGCACGCACCGGTGACAAGTCCGACATAGCCGGTGCCGATTACTCCTATATGCATACTGCCTCCCTGTTCATGCTGACTGCCGAGTGGCTGATATTATACATGATTGGCCTGTTTTTCATTCTTCCCACGCCTTCGCATATTTGAGGAATGTGTAGTACCCATAGAGAATGGCAAGGACCAGGCCGTGCAACCCGTCGAGGAACCCGAGCCTGATCACATACATCTTTAAGAAGGTAAAGAAAGGCCTCACGATCAGGGATGATATCCCCGGCCGTCCTTTCTTGCGGATCTCCTTTGCGGCAAGGGAGGAATAGACCTCCATCTTGCGGATATAATCGGAGATGCTCCGGTAGGTGTAATGCTCAAGCGGCGCATGGAGCTGTCCGACACGTCCGCTGACAACGACCTTTTCATGCACGTCACGGTCCTCGAGCCTTCCCCTGTCCTTCCGGAACAGTCTGAGCGTGCGGTCAGGCCACCAGCCGCTATGCCTGATCCATCTGCCGAGAAAATAGTTCCTCCGCGGCATGGAAAATCCGTCGAAGTCGGTGTTCTGCAGCGCCCGTGCCATCTCTTCCCTCAGTTCAGGGGTTATGCGCTCATCGGCATCCAGGATGAGCACCCACGGGCCCTGTGCATGGTCGACCGCCAGCTGCTTCTGCCGTGCATATCCCGGCCACGCGTTCTGAAATACCCGGTCCGTATACTTCCTGCAGATCTCGACGGTCCGGTCGGTGCTGAACGCATCGACGACAACGATCTCCCGGGCATCTGCCGCGCTCCTGAGCGCGTCCTCGATGTTCGCTTCCTCGTCCTTTGTAACAATAACAACGGAAACCGGGATCACGTGCCGCTCCTCTTACGGGCTGTTTTCTCTTCCATTATATCCGAGTACAGCCGCATAATCTCACGGACGAAGCGGGTCATGGTGAATTTCTCCGCTGTCTTCCGCGCCTCGCTCCCCATCGTCCGGAGCAGAGCGTCATCGAGAAGTTTCCTCATGCTGTCCGCGATGGCCGCGCTGTCTTCAGGCTCCGGTACCACAAACCCGCTCTCGCCTTCGCCGATGATCTCGGATGCCCCGCTGTTCCTCGTGGTAATGACCGGCAGTCCGCTTGCAAGGGCCTCAAGATGCACGTTGCCGAAGGGTTCATACCGCGTCGGGAATACAAAGGCATCCGCCGCCGCGTAATACCGCTCTATCTGTCGTTGAGGTCCGCAGAAGATGACCCGCTGCTTTTTGATGATATCCCGGTATTTGTCATCGGGCCCCTTGCCGACGATCAGCAGCGTGACGGGGGAATCAAGCAGTTCAGCCGCCTCGATGAGATATCTGACCCCTTTCCGTTCAAAGCCGGAGCCGACAAACAGGAACACCCGGGCAGTCTCCGGTATATCATATTGCATCCTCACCTCATTGCGAAAGCGCTCCCTGTTGGCAGGATGAAAACGCTCAAGGTCAACGCCGTTATAGATGACAACGATATCCTCTTCAGGGACATGATAGTGTTCGATAATGTTCCCTTTTACCAGTTCCGAGATCGCGATGATCTTCCGGTAGCGGTGCTTCCTGAATATGCTGCGCTCCAGGCCGAGGATAAGCCAGTGGTAGGGATTGCACAGTATGGACATTCTCCCGAAGATGCCGGTCCGCATCCAGCGCTGCCTGAGCCACTCGATATGGCACCCGTCCCCTGCCCGGTAGATGTCCTGAAACAGCGTTTTGTCATGGCTCTGGATGATGTCATAGTTTCCCTCTGCAACCCGGGGCCTGGATGAGAGCGCAAAGGTCAGGTCCCGGAGGAACGAATTGAACGTGAAGGCAGGGACCTCGTGAAAAAAGACAGAACCTGCCGGCGACGCCCCCTCCCATGAGATGGCATGGATATGTACTTCATGCCCCTCCCGGGCAAGCTGATCGATGAGCATCTGCGAAAACCCCTCGGCGCCGCCGTGAAAGGTGTATTTCTTTCTGACCAGCGCGATCTTCACTGAAACCTTCCGGCAAGATCGAGGAGCCATGCCCTGACCTTGAGAGTTCGCGCCCCGGACCGCCTGCCGACCTTCTTCAGGAGTTTACTGATCCTGCGATACTGTGCGGCGAGCACACTTCTGTCTGAACGAATGTCATCCCGGTATTTTTCGAGGATATACTGCGCTGCCCCCAGGTTCCGGACATGGTCCTGAGAAACGCCGTCAGGGGTCCGGTGATAAAGGACCAGCGGTTCACTGATACAGGAGAACCTGTACTTCCTCGCAACCCGTATAAGCAGTTCCATATCCTCCAATGCCTTCATCTGCTCATCGAACCCTCCGCAGGAATCAAAGACCTCGCGGCGGAACAGGCATGACTGTATGCCGATGCCCCTGAAGGCGTACATCAGCCCCCTTCGGTAAAGGTCGCCATCGTCCGGCCCGAATTTTGCAGCCCGGAAGATATCCTGCCCCTCCGGGGTCACCCGCCACATGAGGCAATACACCATACCGACCGCAGGAGGCAAGGATCCCATCTCATCGACCTGCTGCTGCAGTTTGTCCGGCAGCCATTCGTCGTCAGAATCCTGAAATGCTACGTATCTGCCTCTGGCTGCGGCAATGCCCGTATTCCGCGCCCTCGACTGCCCGTAATTGGTTTCATGCCTGATACACCGTATCCTTCTGTCCCTGTCCGCAAAGTCCCGGGCCAGTCGGCCGGTGTCATCCGCTGATCCGTCATCCACAATGATAAGTTCGAAGTCCTTATAGGTTTGCGCCAGGACGCTCCCGACTGACCGGGAGACCGTCTGCGCTCTGTTGAAGACAGGGAGGATAATGCTTACGGAAGGCATGCTGACCTGCACTCCAGGTTTTTCCATTGCTGCCTGCCGCTCAGGAGTCCAAAGATAATGCACGGCACGGCAAAAGGAACACTCTCTATGACCGAATGAACGAACAGCGCGCCGACCAGCACGGTAAAGAGAGAAAACACGTACAGACCTCCGTCTGCAGCAGAGTTCCGCAGCGCCTTCGCAAGAGCAGAGCATCCGGATGCAACAAATACAAGGTATGCAGCGAGGCCGATGATACCCTGATGGTACAGAACAAAAAGGACGGTGTTATGCGTACCTATCCTGAACTGTTCAGGCACCTCAGCTTCCATGTCCTTGTCCAGCACTGCCGGGCCCTTGGCCCAGATGATCCGGTCTCCATATCCCCATCCCGCAACAGGGGATTCCCTTACGGCGCTGATATAGTGCTGCCATATTTCGGTCCGTCCGTGAAAGGTGAAGATTTCATCAGGGTGAACCAGGATTCTCTGCCTCACTGCAGGGACGGTCATCCAGACAACAACGGAAAGCACCAACAACAGACCGCCGAGTGCGGTCAGCGCACGCGACAGTCGTACGCGTCCCTTGCTGAAAAAAAGAAAAAAGAGACAGACCATGACCAGCAGGCTCAGCCAGCCCCCGCGGGAAAGGCTCAGGACCACAGCGCCGACAGAGGCCGCGGTCAGCGACCACAGG
>VEOY01000092.1 GCA_012026685.1 Nitrospirota bacterium | reverse complement strand
TGCGCCGCGCGTGGGGGTGTATGTCGGCGCCGGTATGGGCGGCCTCCCGGCCATTGAACATTATCACAAGGTGCTGCTTGAAAAAGGACCGAGAAAGATAACGCCGTTCTTCATCCCCATGCTCATCATCAATCTTGCGGCAGGCCAGATATCGATACGCTTTGGCGCCAAAGGACCCAATTCCGCTCCTGCGACGGCGTGCGCGACGGGAAGTCACGCGATCGGCGACGCGTTCAAGGTAATACAGCGGGGCGATGCAGACGCCATGATCGCCGGCGGCACCGAGTCGGTGATCACCGCCATGGGGATCGGCGGTTTCAATGCCATGAAGGCCCTTTCCACGCGCAACACCGAACCGGAAAAGGCGAGCAGACCCTTTGACCGGGACCGGGACGGTTTTGTGATGGGGGAGGGATCGGGCATCGTTGTTCTCGAGGAACTCGGCCACGCGATGAAGCGGGGGGCGAAGATATATGCAGAGCTTATCGGCTACGGTCTGACCGGAGATGCTTATCATATCACCTCTCCTGCGCCGGGAGGGGAGGGAGCGGCCCGGTGCATGAGCATGGCAATCCATGATGCGGGTATTTCTCCCTCAGAGGTGGATTACATCAATGCACACGGAACGTCGACAAAGCATGGTGACGAGCTTGAGACGCTTGCGATAAAGAACGTGTTCGGAGACCATGCGTATAAGCTGTCCGTAAGCTCGACGAAGTCCATGACCGGTCATCTGCTTGGCGCCGCCGGAGGCGTGGAAGCGGTGATCAGTGTCCTGAGCATATATCACCATATGATGCTGCCGACCATCAATCTTGACAACCCTGACGAGGGCTGCGATCTTGATTATGTGCCCCATACGTCACGGTCTTCTGAAGTCCGTTGTGCCCTGTCGAACTCATTCGGGTTCGGCGGAACGAATGCCTGCCTTTTGTTCAAGAAATACGATCATTGAGCCGTAAGGACCCCAGCCAGGTTATCCGCATTGTAGAACAGAGCCTCGGGTACGAATTCGCCGACAGGAATCTGCTCTTTGAAGCGCTTACCCATAAGTCGTATTACCACGAGAACAAAGAAGGTGTGATCCACCACAATGAACGGCTCGAATTTCTCGGCGATTCGGTCATCGGTCTTGTTGTCGTAGAATATCTCTTTGCTCACGAAGCCGGGTACGCGGAGTCCGTTCTTGCAAAGATAAAATCCTACATCGTGAGCGAACCGGTGCTCTCGGAGATCGCGGGGTCCCTGTCTCTCGGCGAATGCATTCTTCTGGGCAAGGGAGAGAAATCGACGGGAGGAAGAACAAAGAAGTCCATCCTGGCAGATGCGTTTGAGGCGGTCATGGGGGCGGTATATCTTGATGCAGGCTTTGTACAGGCCCGTGAGATCATCCACAGGCTGTTCCGGACGCGCATTGAGACCGCCATAACGAGTGGCCAGTTTTTCGATTACAAGACGGAGCTCCAGGAAAAAACACAGATGACATGCGGGAGACTGCCTGAATACCGCGTTATCAGCCAGTCAGGAGAAGAGCACCAGAGGGTATTTACGGTAGGGGTGTACCTGAACGGAGAACTGCTCGGCATTTCTTCAGGGAGAAGAAAAAAAGAGGCGGAAACCCTGGCTGCGAAAGCAGCCCTCGAGAAGTTGCAGGTCAGCGATAATTGATAAAGTCCATGTGGATGCCAAGGTCCTTTCCCCGCAGCAGCGCTATCAAAGCCTGGAGGTCGTCTATCTTTTTGGCCTTGACCCGTACCTGATCTTTCTGGATCTCCGCCTGGACCTTCATCTTCGAATCTTTTATCAGTTTCACGATCTCTTTCGATTTTTCCACCGGTATACCCTGCTGGAGAGTGACAACCTGTCGGACGGTGTTGCCGGCAGCCTGATCGATCTTCCCGTACTGGAGGGCCTTCAGCGAAACTCCCCGCTTGACCAACTTTGTCTGGAGAATGTCCACTACCGTCTTTAATTTGATCTCATCATCAGACACGAGGGTGATCTCATTCTTGTCCTTGGTCAACTCGATGGAGCTTTTGCTCCCCTTGAAATCGAATCTCTGCGATATCTCTTTCGTCGACTGCTGCACGGCGTTCAATACTTCCTGAAGATCTACCTTGCTCACAATGTCAAAGGAATGTTCATCTGCCATGGATAGCTCCTTTCATTCGCTCAGAGGGGTATCAGGATGAAATAGGTCAAGTGAATAAGAATCATTCCCTTTTTTCATCATGATCTTCCCGGGCTCGCGGCGCTTCCTTATCATTTGGCTGCTCTGTCTGGACCGCCGAGCCCCGAGACACCTGACTTCCGCCTTTTTTCGGTTCCGGTCGGCACACGGGACAGAAAAGTTCCCCCAGATCCAGGAGGCAGACATGCCCTCACTCAGGACAGCAGGTACACTGGTCCAGCGGATTATCGCATACCGGACATGTTTCCATGTCCGGCATTATACCCTTTTGAAAAGCCGCTGTTCAATAAAAAGAAGTATGCTCATGATATAATACCTCACGTAAAACAGGATTACACGGGGCGCTATGGTGAAGAACGACAGATGGATCAGGGAGATGGGGCGGAAGGGCATGATAGAACCTTTCGAAGATGCCCAGGTGAGGACCGGGGTGGTTTCTTATGGGGTCAGCGCATATGGATATGACATCAGGGTGTTTGATGAGTTCAGGGTCCCCAGACTGTGCTCAGGACAGATCGTCGATCCCAAGGAATTCGCTGAGAGCAATTTCGATCACCACAAGGGAGATGTCTGCGAGATACCGGCCAATTCCTTCATCATCTGCCGCTCATATGAATATCTCCGGATCCCGCGTGACATCCTCGTGATATGCTTCGGCAAGTCGACCTATGCGCGGTGCGGCGTGCTGGTCAATATAACACCTCTTGAGCCTGAGTGGGAAGGGTATATAACCATTTCGGTCTCCAATACGTCACCGTTCCCGGTGAGACTGCATGCAAACGAGGGAATTGCCCAGCTTGTGTTCCTCGCTGCTGAAGAGGTTTGTCTGACATCGTATGCTGATAAAAAAGGAAAGTACCAGGCCCAGAAGGGCATTGTTCTGCCGAAGGTATAGGAGTATCCCGATTGTCAACGGATGAACGACTGATCCTCGCGCTTGATGTGGACGACTGCGATTACGCGGTCGAGCTCGTCGAGACGTTCTCTCCCCATATAGAGATATTCAAGGTAGGCCTCGAGCTCCACACGATTGCGGGCTCGAAGATCATCGATGAAATACATAAACGGGGGAAAAAGGTCTTCCTTGATCTCAAGTTCCATGACATTCCCACGACAGTCGCGAAAGCCGGTGTGGCTGCAGCCCGCAAAGGGGTCTTTATGTTCAATGTGCATGCGTCCGGCGGACTGGACATGATGCGGAAATGCAGGGACGATGTGGTGAACGTCTGCCTCAGGGAAAATCTCGGCAAGACCAGGATCATAGCCGTAACAGTTCTTACCAGCATGTCACAGGATGTCCTCAAGAACGAGATCGGTATCCAGCACAGCCTGAAGACACAGGTGAGGCACATGGCAGGACTCGCACTCAAGGCCGGGCTTGACGGTGTCGTTGCGTCTGCACAGGAAGCTGCCGTGATCCGCAGCCATTGCGGCCGGGGATTCCTGATCGTGACGCCGGGCATCAGACCCTCCTGGTCGCCTGCCGATGATCAGCACAGGATGATGACGCCCAAGAAAGCCCTGAGGGAGGGCGCGGATTATCTCGTCATGGGAAGGGCCATACTCAACCATGATAACCCCGTCAGGGCGATCGAACTGATACGCGCCGAAATGGATCAGGCCTGAAGCCGCCGCCGGCAGCAATGCCCTTGTCCCCTGATTCACCTGCAATGCGATTTGTCCCCCTGTACCGTGAGGTGCCTTATCAGGAGCCTTTCGCGGTCTACCGGAAACTCTACTCCGGGCAAAGTGTGCTCTTCGAGAGCCTGAAAGGTCCTGAGCATATATCCCGGTACTCATTCATCGGCATCGAGCCGTATTTGAGCTTCGCCGCAAAGAACGGGCAGGTAGAGATCGAATGCCTGGGGAAAAGAACGATATCGTACCGGAAACCCCTCCACCGGCTGCGTGAACTGTTAGCTGCGTATCCGCAGTCAGCGGTGAACGGATTGCCGCCGTTCCAGGGCGGTGCAGCCGGCATGCTCAGCTACGATTTTGTCCGCTATCTTGAGAAGTTGCCTGATACCGCCCTTGATGACCTCGACGTCCCTGACGCGCATTTTTTCATGTTCGACCGTGTGATAGCATTTGACCACAAAGAGGAGAAATGCTGGGTGATTGTCTGTCCGGGAGCCAGGGAGACGATGCTCGGATTCAGCGGGACGAACGGGGGAAAAGGCGTCTCTGTGCATGATGCGGAAGAGAAACTTTCCGTTCTTGCCGCTGCTGTTGCGGGCGCTATTCCTTCGGGTGCTGAAACGCCTTCGGTGAAGGGGCCGGCGGACATTCTTGACCAGACACCAAAAAATGAGTATATGCGCATGGTGACGAAGGCCAAGGAATACATCGCTGCGGGCGACATATTTCAGGCAAACCTGTCGCTCAGGATCTCTGCGGATATCGCAGACACCCCGCCGGTGAACATATACCGCATACTGCGGGAGGTCAACCCGTCCCCTTTTGCGGCATTCATCGACTTCGGCGATTATGCCGTTGTCAGTTCGTCTCCCGAACGGCTCGTACGGGTCACGGGAGACACGGTCGACACGCGGCCGATCGCGGGGACGCGTCCGAGGGGCAGGGATATCGCCGAGGATGAGATCCTGTCAGCTGAACTGCTGCTGAATGAAAAGGAACGTGCTGAACATATCATGCTCATCGACCTGGAGCGCAACGATCTTGGCAAGGTCTCTGACTATGGTAGCGTCGTCGTGGATGAGCTGATGATCACGGAACAGTATTCCCACGTTATCCATATCGTTTCGAACGTCAAAGGCAGGCTCGCGGCGGGTAAGGACTGCTTCGATGTCATCAGAGCGGCCTTTCCGGGAGGGACGATCACCGGGGTTCCCAAGGTCCGCTGCATGGAGATCATAGAAGAGCTTGAAGGCAGAAGGCGGGGTCCGTACACCGGTTCACTGGGCTATATCGGATATAACGGAAATATGGACCTGAATATCATCATACGGACATTTCTGGTGAAGGAAGGGAAGGCGTATGTGCAGGCCGGCGCGGGTATCGTTGCCGATTCAGATCCCGAGCGGGAATATCACGAGAGTCTCAAAAAGGCCGAGGCGCTGCTGCATACCATGGAGATGCTGTAGGAGAGGGGGACCTGGCCCCCTCTGTCAGTACTTGAAGTATTCTCTGGGCGTATTTTCAATGATATACTTGACGGCCTCATAGATGCAGACACGGATCGCCTTTTCCATCGGTGTCTTCGAGTAGGTGCTGAGGCCGCCGGCAAGGCCGACCGTGCCGATGACGCCGCCGCCGAACCCGCCAAGATTGAAGTCTGTCGCTTCACCTTCCACGCGCGTGGCCGCAAGCACTTCGGATGTTTCCGTGTCGATGATCCGTATGTCCATGGCCATGGTGGATTTTTTTACCCCCCCAAGGACACCTCCGAACCCTTTCCAGTTCCCAATGCCGAGCCCGCCGCTGGTGCCTGAAGTGCCCGGATCCCATCCGGTGATCGCAGCAACGATAAGAAGGTCTGCTCCCTTGACCTTTCCTCTTTTCTTGGCGGTCTGTTTTTCCGTGTAGCCCTCTTCGGAAAGACCGATCTCATCCTTTATGGCGCCGAATTCCTGCCGCTCGAGAACCCTGTACCGCTTGCTCTGGACGAGAACGGTTGAAAGCATGTCTCTCAGGCCGCTCGGTTCTCCGTGACGATAATCATAGCCGGCTTTCCATTCGAATTTGGCCACAGCGGCCGACGCCTTTGCTCCGGTGTAGGGCGGAAGCTGTCCTTCGAGCCCCGTGTCAACTTTAGCGGTCGGTTCGATAGCGCGCGCGATGCCGACAAGCATCAAGAGAGAGAAACAAAGTATCAGGAACGTGAGTCGTCTCATTCTTTCCTCCGGTATCTAAGATGGTAATAACCTACCACAAATACCATGAGAATGAAAATGTTATCGGCGCGGCAAGGTCCGACCGCTCATGTCAAGTCATTGACATGAAAGCGGAAACATATCTATAGTAAGTGGGCACTAACATAGATGAAAACGAAAGATACCAGAACAAGGATCCTTGAGGCCGCTCTGCACCTCTTCTCCCAGAACGGTTACCTGGGGGCTACGACCAGGGAAATAGCCGGGCGGGCCGGTGTTGCAGAGATAACGCTTTTCCGTCACTTCCCGACCAAGGAAAAGCTATTCGGAGAGGTGGTGGCCCGCTATTCCTTCCTTCCTGCTCTCCGGGAGATGCTCCCTGAGCTGAGAAAAATGGAATACCGTGATGCCCTTTCCGTTCTTGCCGGGAAATTTCTCGGGAGATTGTCCGAACGCCGTGACCTCATAAGGATCATGCAGAGCGAGATGGCCGGCTATCCTTCAGCGGTCAGGAAGATCTATCACGGTCTCATCGGGGAAATGTTCACCACACTTGCATCATACTTTGCTGAGCTTCAGAAACAGGGAAAACTGAGGGCATTCCAGCCGGAGCTTGCTGCAAAAGCATTCCTCGGCATGTTCTTTTCGCATTTTCATGCGCGGGAACTGCTGCATACAAGAGGTAAAAAATATGAGGACGAGAGGACCGTTATACAGGAATTCGTCGGCCTGTTCGTCGAAGGGACGGAGAGATGAACTATTCAGGAAGAACGGGAAGGGCAGTAATGATTCTGATCGGTCTCTGGGCATCGCTGATAACTGCTGCGGATGCAGCCGCGGATGTGCTGACGCTTTCTGATGGACTGAAGATCGTCGCGGAAAAAGGCAGGTCCATAAAGATAAGCCGGAGCGATGAACAGATTGCCGAAGCTGATACGCGCATTGCACGGTCGCGCCTGTTGCCCGCGGTGCAGACCTCCGGCGGGTGGTCTGCCCTCTCGCATGAACCTGCTGCCCGGTTCGGCCATCAGGTTGTCCCGACGGCTGAAAGCACCTTCTTCACGTACAGTCTGAATGTCCAGCAGACGCTTTTCGATTTCAGGGGAAATGCATCCCGCTACGATGCGAGCAAGTCGTTCCTTTCAGCCGCAATGCTGGAAACCCGAAGGTCGGCAAATCTCGCCGCGATCGAATTCGTTCTTGTCTATCTTGACCTCCTGGAGAAGGAAAAGACCGTCGTGGTGCTGGAAAATGAAAAGGCCGCTCTTGAGGCTCATCGGAAAAACGCGAACAGTCTTTATCAGGAAGGCGTAATAACCAAGAACGACCTTCTCCAGGCAGAGGTGAAGTTGTCTGATGCGGAGCAGAGGCTCCTGACCGCCCGGACCTATAGAACTCTTCAGGCATCTCGCCTGAACAGCCTGCTGCTCCTGCCACTGAACGCTCCGGTCCGGGTAGAGGATGTCGGCGACAACCGTGCTGATGTTCCTCCTGTTGCTTCTCTCGATGCGGCCTGGGAGCTTGCGGAGCAGGAGAGGGCGGAACTGCTCATTGCTGATGAGATGCTGAAGGCGCTTGGTTTTGAAGAAACCGCCAAGAGATCGGAATATTTCCCGAAACTGTTCGTCAGGGGAGGGTATGACTTCACCGAGAACCGCTACATGGTGCATGAGGGCAACTGGTCGGTAACGCTTGGTCTTAACCTGAACATCTTTAATGGCGGTGAGACCGCTGCTGCCCTGAAAAAGATCAACCACCAGAAAGAAAAACTCTTCGAACAGCGGGAAAAGTTGAGGGATGATATACGTCTTGAGGTTGAACAGGCTGTTCTTCAGTCTCTTACGGCGCGGGAGCGCCTGAATGTGACAAAAGACGCCGTGAAGCAGGCTGAGGAGAACCTGAGGATAAACAGGGTCAAGTATGAAGAGGGCATAGGTACCGGGACTGACGTCGTCGATGCTGTAGCTCTTCTGTCTGTCGCAGGTACCAATCAATACAAGGCGCTGTACGACCTCAGAAAAGCAGAGGCAGCCGTCTATTATGCGACGGGAAAAGATCTCCTGGAGGTATATCGATAATGCAGGAAGAAATGCAGGAGGGAAGCGGCAGAAGCAGAAAGACCGCTGCTCTGGTCATCTTTGGTATCAGCGGCATCATCTGTCTTGTCGCCGCATTATTCTATGTCCGCTATAAGAACACCCATATATCAACTGACGACGCGTACATCGATGGGAGGGTGCATACTGTCGCTGCGAAGGTACCGGGAACCGTACGGCAGGTCCATGTAGCCGATAACCAGCTCGTAAAAAAAGGCGATCTTATCCTCGAGATCGATGCTGCCGACTACGATGTCAGGATGGACGAGGCTGAGTCCGGTCTTGAGACAGAACAGGCAAAGCTGGTCGAGGCAGAGGTCCGCATAGAGACGGCCAGGAAGCAGCTTTCAGAGCTCGGTTACCGTCTTGAGGCTTCAAGGGCGAATCTGGAGCTTCAGGAGGCGAACCTCCGCCAGGCAGACTGGGATATCAAACGTGCGGAAAAACTTTTCCAGCAGGAGGCCATATCGCGGGAGCGCTACGAAAAAACAAAAACCGGACATGACGTCATAGCGGCACAGGTCAAGGCGGCCAGGGACCAGGTGCGTCAGGTTGAGATGTCCCTTGAGACGCAGAAGTCGCTGATCAGGCAGGCGGAGTCCGCGCGCGCATCTCAGGGATCGACCGTCAGGAAGAACCAGTCGGTCCTGAAGTCTGCGGCACTGAATATGAGTTATACAAACATTTACGCGCCTTCGGACGGATATATCACGAAAAAATCTGTGGAACCGGGAAACCAGATCCAGGCGGGCCAGCCCCTGATGGCCATTGTTCCTCTTGAGGAACTGTGGATCACGGCGAACTATAAGGAAACACAGCTTACCCGGGTGAAGGCCGGCCAGAAGGTGAAGATCAGCGTCGACACCTATCCGGGAAAAAAATTCTCCGGCAGGGTTGACAGCATCATGGCCGGAACGGGTTCGGTCTTTTCCCTTTTCCCTGCCGAGAACGCTACGGGCAATTTTGTGAAGGTTGTGCAGCGCATCCCGGTCAAGATCGTGCTCGACCGGGATACTGATCCGGAGCACGTTCTGCGTGTCGGCATGTCCGTCGAACCGACGATACGCATCCAATAAACGGTCAGGGCCCCGGTGTTCAGGTGAATAACAGGCAATGAGCGAGAAGTATTCACGGGAAAAATCATGACCTTCGGGTCTGCAAAACCATCGCCCCCTGTTTCCGTGGTGAACAAATGGATCGTCGCGCTCACGGTCATGCTGCCGACCCTTATCGAGATCGTTGACACGTCCGTTGTCAATGTGGCCCTTGACCATATCAGGGGCAGCCTTTCCGCCGGCATAGACGAATCGACCTGGACCATTACCTCATATCTTGTATCGAATGCCATCATCATCCCTATGACCGGATGGCTCAGCAGATATTTTGGAAGGAAGCGGTATCTTATTTTTTCCATATCGCTCTTTACCCTGAGTTCGCTGCTGTGCGGTGCTGCATGGAGTCTTCAGAGCCTGGTCGTCTTCCGCATACTCCAGGGTATCGGCGGCGGCGCACTGCAGCCCATTTCACAGTCGATCCTCCTCGAGACCTTTCCTCACAGGCAGCATGGTATGGCGATGGCCATCTTCGGCATCGGGATCATGTTCGGTCCCATTATCGGCCCGCTGCTCGGCGGCTGGATAACCGACAACTGGTCCTGGCACTGGATATTCTTCATCAATATCCCCATCGGGGTCGTCTCCATCCTTATGGTAATACTCTTCATCGTTGATCCTCCTTATATGAAGCGTATGAAGATGAGGATTGATTACCGGGGTCTTGCACTTCTTGCCGTGGGGCTCGGATGCCTGCAGATCGTTCTGGACAAAGGCCAGACGGATGACTGGTTCTCGTCAAGTTTCATAACGTGGCTGGCGGTTATCTCCCTGTCGTCCCTGGCATTGTTCGTCATCAACGAGCTTTTTGCCGAGCACCCGATCGTAAACCTCAGAACGTTCCGGAACGTTTCATTCAGCGCGGGGAACCTCGTGATGTTCTTCGCTTTCTTCAATCTCTTCGGGAGCATTGTGCTGCTGCCCATCTATCTGCAGACGCTCATGGGATACACGGCAACGCTTGCCGGTATGATACTTGGCCCGGGAGGTATCGCAACGCTGCTTGCAATGCCGGTTGCCGGCAGGCTGGTAACACGAGTAAACGCAAAGGCACTACTGGTTTTCGGGATTATCGTGTCTGCCTATTCCACCTGGCTCATGTCCCGATTCAGTCTTCAGGCGGATTTCAATACCATCATCTGGCCCAGGGTCGTACTTGGTGTAGGTATGGGATTTCTCTTTATCCCGCTTACCACGCTGACCATGTCAGGCATCAGGAAGGAAGAGATGGGGAACGCTACGGCGATCTATAATCTCCTGAGGAACCTTGGTGGAAGCTTCGGGGTCGCATTCGTAACCACCATGCTTGCCAGGGGTGCGCAGTTCCATCAAACGCACCTGACAGCCAACCTGTCTCCTTTTGACAGGACATACCAGATCTCCCGGCAGGCAGTGGAACAGACGATGACCCTCAGGGGTGTTGGGATATCTGCGCAGGGCGCTGCTGATGCCTCGATATACGCTCAGCTGATCAGGCAGGCGACGATGATGTCATACAACGATGCCTTTCATCTCCTGAGCATCTGCATGATCGTCATTCTGCCGCTGATATTTCTCATGCGGCAGGGGAAAGTGGAAGGCACGCCGGGCCTGCACTGAGGGTTCTGCGCAGATTCCGCCGGTTACAGTCTGCCCGATCGTATGATCGATATGATCAGCCAAAAGCCCATGACCAGGGCGAAGAAGAATGCCGACAAGCCGAGGAGCGAAAAACCCAGTACGGTCGGTCCGGCTCCCGTCGCGTGCATGATCGCGGAACTGAGAAGTATTGCGCTGATGATCATGCCGAAGGCAATCCGGTTGCTGGAGCGGTCCATGTCACGTATGAGTCGGTCGAGCCCTATATGGGTCATCTTTATGTGAAAGTCGTCTTTCAATACCTTCTGGACGATCTGCCTCATCTGGCGCGGAAAAAGGACGGCGAAATCAGTAACTTCCATAACGTTCTTCCGGGCTTTTTCAAAGAGTCTTCCGGGCTTGAGTCGCTCCCTGACGATCTTTGAGGCATACGGCTCTGCAACTGCGATAAAATCAAAGTCAGGATCAAGCTCGCGGCCGATGCTCTCGAGGATCAGCATTGCCTTGTTGATGAGCAGCAGGTCGGACGGTATTTTCATCTGATGTTTTATGGCTAGATGCGTCACCGTGTCCAGGTACTCGGCGAAATTGATCTCCTTGATGGTCATACCGTACAGCGGTTCCAGGAAGTCCAGAAGGTCCGCCTTGAACCCTTTTCTGAAAGCATCCAGATCAACATGTTCCGGCACCAGCCCAAGCTCGATATACTGATCAATGAGGCGGTCGAAATCCTTGTTGATTAGCGCAAGAAAGGTGTTCGCCATCGTTTCCCTGAGTTCAGGGGAAACCTTTCCCACAATGCCGAAGTCCATAAAGCCTATCTTGCCTGAGGGCATCGCAAAGATGTTCCCTGCATGGGGATCTGCATGAAAAAACCCGTCCTCAAGCGTCATCTTGAAATAGGCGTTTACTCCTGCTTTTGCAAGTTTGGGCCTGTCAAGGCCAAGCTTTACGATGCCCTCGATGTCATCGATCCTCACGCCCTCGATCCGTTCCATGACGATGATCTTGTTTGTCGTGAACGTGCTGAAAATATCCGGTATGTGAACCTCCGGAATGCTTTCAAAGTTCTTTCTGAACCGCATGCAGTTGCGGGACTCCTCAAGAAAATCAAGCTCTTTCCTTACGGTCTTCGAAAACTCCTCGACAATCCCTGAGGGGTTAAAAAAATTGCTCTCCGGAAGATATTTCTCGAGCAGGCCTGCCGCATACATGAGAATGCCGATATCGGTCTCTATCTGTTCACGGATGCGCGGACGCTGCACCTTGATGATGACATCACTGCCGTCAAGGAGCTTTCCCTGAAAGACCTGGGCTATCGAGGCCGCGGCGACAGGGTTACTGTCAAATGAAGAGAATATCTCCTCGATTTTTTTCCCCGTCTCATTTTCGATGATCCCGATTGCTTCTTCTGCAGGAAAGGGCGGCACCCGGTCCTGGAGCTTCTTAAACTCGTCAGCGAACCGGGATGTGATCAGATCAGGCCGGGATGACAGGATCTGTGCAAGCTTGATAAAGCTGGGGCCGAGTTCCGCAAAGGCCATTCTGAGCTGCTCCGGTGCTGAAGGGCTCTTTACCGGAGGCCATTGCCCGAAGGCCCTGATCCTTTTTCTGAAAGGGATGAACCTCCCGAGATGGATCTGGTCGATTACCTTGCCGAATCCGTACTTGAGAAAAACATTGATGATCTGCCTGATCCTGTTGGCGCTTTTACGTAATCTCAGGAAACTGAAGGGCATGAAAAAACCTTACGGATTTTGCCTGCCAGCTTCCTCGAGTTTCTTCACTCTTTCCGAGAGCGCATTGACCTGCTCGGTCAGCTTATCAACATCGTCTCTCAGGGGAAACTTCATTTTCTCAATAGCTTTCTTGACCAGGTCATTGAGACTGTTGGTAATATCCTCCGTATTTTTTTCTGCCTTGTCAGCCCACTCCTTGACAAGTTTTGCGCCCTGGGATTCATTCAACTCACCTTTTTTCACCAATTCATCCACAAACTCCTTTACCTTTTCCTGAACGCCAAAACCTGCGAGCATTGCATTCCGAATGATATCAACCAGTGCCATACCGCCTCCTTGTATTTTTTTGATCAGTGATTCGTGCATGGCGTTCAGTGAATGTGGAACGGGCATGTGCCGTCATCAGTCACCATTGGCCAGGGAACGCATCACTGTCGTTTGATAATATCGTATAACGATTCGAGTGCTTTGTCCAGCTTAGATATATCCTTCGTCCCGCCCTGAGCAGTATCCGGTTTCCCGCCTCCCTTGCCGCCGACCGCGGCTGCCAACTCTTTAAGAATAGAGCCTGCGCTGTATCGCGGGGTAAGGTCTTTGGTGACCATGGATATCAGTGATGCCTGGTCATCCCTGACAGAGGCAAGGACAAGGATACCCGAACCAAGATTGTTCCGTACGTTATCTGCCAGAACCCTGAGGTCAGGGGCTGCAATGCCGTCGATCCTGTACGCAACCACCTTCACGCCCTTGATATCCCTGGCGGCGCTGACTATCTGGCCGG
>VEOY01000100.1 GCA_012026685.1 Nitrospirota bacterium | reverse complement strand
GGGTCTACCGTCCCCTTCTTTCCGGTATATGGAATCACATTGCCAGAACTTGATTGGCCCCGCAAACCTCGATATTGATCTATTTCTATTTCTCGCAGTCCTTCTTCTCCTGCTTAATTGGTGGTCGTCCCGCCAGTGCACGCTGCTGATTGATCCACTCCTCGTAGGAGACCGGAGACCGCTGTGTGGATTTCCGCTGAAGATAATTTTCCTCTTGCTTCTGTCGAAGTAATGCCGATGGCGTCATGGTTGCCTCCCGACCTGATATTACTGCCGTCTTCCCTGCGTGTCAAGATGACTCGTTCCGATTGCCCCCCGATAGGCAGATAAAAGCCCGTAAATACGCCATCGACGCGGGTTCGATTCCCGCCGCCTCCACCAAGTAATCTATCGACGACCTTCTATGGCCGTATCTCAACGATCGTACCATTTGGCGCTAACTTGTCAATTTCCTCTATTTCTTCATCGGTCACGGCAATGCACCCTTTCGTCCAGTCAACTTCCGTGTGTAAATCACCTACCCACGAGAAGCCATTCTTGATGCCGTGGATCATGATGTCTCCACCCGGAGAAACACCAAGTGCTCTTGCCCGCTTTCTGTCTTTCTCGTTTGGATAGGAAATATGAAGAGACAGGTGATAACTGCTGTTCCTGTTTCTTGAGTCGATAACGTAGGTCCCCTCCGGGGTCTTGTTGTCGCCCTGCCTTTCTTTCGGACCATCCGGGTCCCCGCCCAACGCTATTTTGTAGGTCTTGAGCGCCTTGCCCTTTGAGATCAACGTCAATCGGCGTTCGTTCTTTTCTATCAGGATCTTATCGACCGGTCCCTTCTGGAGCGCGAAAACCTCTCTTTGCAGTGCGATGATCTCATTCACTTTGCTCTTGACCTCCTGTTCAAGCGTTTCGATCTTTTTTTGCAGTGCAATAATCTCATTCCCCCTGCTTTTAAACTCTTGTTGCAGCGCCTCGATCTGTGTCTGCTGCGCAGCAATCGTCTTATCCTTGAGATTGACATTGTTGAGCTGAAATACCATCATCTCACTGTCTTTCCTGTACCCGCTCCCCGGGTAATCCTTTATGAGTTTCTGAAAGCATTCCAGTGATTTCTGATAATCTTTCTGCTCATTTCCGGGATACGCATAAATAATACCCATCTCGAAAAGGACCCTGTCTCCTGCCGCGGGATATTTTTCGATGATCTGCTCATATTTGCTCAGAGCGGCCTTGTAGCTCCCTTGGGTAAAAAGATTATTCGCTTCCATGAAGGTTGACCTGGCCTGAGACTCCTCATTAAGGTGACTGCATCCGCAGAGGAAAACCGGCGTTATCATGAGGCAGACAAAGATAAGGGAAAGATGCAGATTCATCCTGCGTTGCTTCTTATCCATATATACCTTTGTGTTCGTTCCTGTGAGGTGTTCGGTCATCTCTTATCATCAGTTTCTGAAAAACATGCACAACATTATAAGTTATATTCTGCAATTTCTTATTATACCTGTTTGAACTGTTGCATGGCCCGGCACGATTGAAAAAGAACACCTTGTGCTGATAGCGTGATGCCTGGTTTGAAAGATGACATGCTTGAAGGGTACAGACAGACAAGAAGAGCGGAAGCATAAAGAAGCGGCAGGGTTTTAAGACCCTGCCACTTCTTTTCCGGAGCACTAAAAAGCAAACTTAACAGCTCCTTGTCAAAATTGACCTACTTCTTCATTGATTTCTTGAACATGTCCTCATCTTTCTTCGCCTTTTCCTCTGCAATCTTTGCTTTTTCCTCCGCTGCCTGCGCGCTTTCTTCTGCCGCCTTTGCACTTTCTACAGCTTTTTCAGCACGGGCTGCGGCTTCATTTGCCTTTATCGTGGCCGCATCAGCTGCTGCCTTGGCTTTCTGCGCATCCTGCGCTGCCTGATCAGCTTTCGCACCAGTCTGCATTTGATCCGACTGAACTTTCTCAAGGTCACCTCTTGTTGCACAACCCACCACACCAAGAGCAAGGACAAGCATCATTGAGACCACCAAAAGACTCTTCTTCATAAGCCACTCCTCCTTTGAATTTCATAAATGTCAGAACTATATACGAGTACAATTAAATATAAATGAATGAAACATTAACTAATTCTCATAAAAAGCTCATCAGCGGGTCCTTTAAGAATCCTGGCCTCTGTAAGCTGTTACGAAGAAAACACTCATTCTTCGGGGCTCCGCCCCGGACCCTTGTACACCTTGTCTGGCTCGCTCCAAGAAAGGTGGAGCCCAAGCCTGCTCATTACTTAAGGGAATCTGTTTGCTGCAACTTTCAGGAAGACGGGACCGACTATTTCTTCATATCAGGTTCGATCAATTTAGCGTCTATTTCCAGATCGATTTTCAGGCGTCTGATCGCATCTTTGGCCTCCCCGATATTATTGAAAGGGCCGGCGACAACACGGTAGCCAGCGCCCCTTGATAATACCCTTGCCGGGATTGGCGGACCCTGGTGGTTAATAATGGCGGCAAGCCTCACGGCCTCGATCTCCTCACGCACCTCGGCAGCCAAAACAGACCACGCATTTGTTTTCAGTTCCGGTACTCCCGGTCTGCCATACAATTCGTCCGGGTGCCTGACTTCTATGGGCTCCGCAACCCTTTTTTCACTTCCCTGCCTGATCTCGAATATGGGGACAGGGATCCCCCGGGCCTCGGCCAATACTTTCTTGACTTTGCTCCAGTCGAGCGTGCGCCCCGATTCTTTTTCAATCTTTCTCAATTTTGCATATATCTTGTCAAACTCAGCAGTGTCCAGGTCTTCCGGCGACGTATGAACTTCCAGGTAAACTACTCCGTCACGTTGACCAAGGAGATATGGCTGGTTAACGATGGATACCGCTGTTTTGACCGGAGTGTCCTCAAAGAGTTGTTTCACGTCTTCCGGATAGAGCCTTATGCAGCCATTGGTTGCCCTGAGACCGATGCTGGCCGGTTTATTCGTGCCATGCATCAAATACGTCGACTTGCTCAAATAGAGCGCGTATTCTCCCAGGGGATTTTGAGGTCCCGGCAGAACTTCAGCCGGCAGAGGATCTCCTTTTTTCTGATGGTCCCTGGCAATTGAGGCAGGTACATGCCAGGTCGGCCGGACTGCCTTGCGCGCAACATACATTTGACCTGTGGGCGAAGGCCGCTCTTCGGTACCGACACCGACCGGGTAGGTCAACACCGTCAGCGACCCGCTATCTCCTTTGAATTGAAAAAGCCTCATTACGGCCAGGTTGATCACGATGCCTTTCCGGGGAGCGTCCGGAAGGATAAAACTCAGAGGCAACATAATGCGTTCTCCGGCCTTAGGCACCCATATATCTACACCTGGATTAGCTGCACTGACTCCATTGATTCCCAGACTGAAGTGCCTTGCAATATCCGGCAGCGTGTCCCCCTTTTCGAGCGTAATGAACGCCAGCCGGCCAATGACATCATCTCCTTTTGCTACTGCAAACTCGTTTCGTTCGATATCTTCTTCCAGATGTCGTGAAATGGGCTGGTATGCCTCAGGAACGCGTTTCGTCGTCGCACATCCCTGGAGATATACGATGATGAAAGAAAGAACGATAAGACACAGCCTGCGGTATGAGAGTGACAGGTCGATAATTCGGCACATGGTCAAATTTAGCATATCAGCAGCAACTCTTTAATGAAGATAAATTAATAAACTTTCTTAAGTAAAGCATGTATCCGTATTTTTGCTTTCTTCGGGGCCCTGCCCCGCATCCGGGCCGTTTTCCTGACGCCCTGGAAATCCGGTGCAAAGAAGTGAGCCCCGCGGAAACCTTCTTCACACTCTGATCGGTCAGTTTCAGGGGAATCGGTGAAGCTTATCCGGCACATGAAGAAAACTTAACTGGACATTCAATGTATTTTTTGAAATGCTGAGTTCAAGGCAGCAAAAGACTTCTCTGTGAAGAGAAGGTGCGGTAGTAATAACTTCAATACCTGGCCCTTCCTATTCCAAGGGAGGATGATTATGAAAGTTGAAGATGGCGGAGCCTCATTTTCACTTGTTATCTGCGAACACTCCCTGACCCCCGAGGCACTTGACCGTTTGAAAAGTCTTGAAGGAGTGGATAAGGTTCTTGTGGACAATAACGCATTCACCGTAATATTCAGGGTCGACAGCTTTTTGGATATTACCCCCTCTACGGTTATCACAGCTCAACAAGCTATCAAGAAAACATTCCGTGATATCAGTCGTGACGCCTGTCGTGACGATTCGGTGCCGACAGAACGTATGAACGTCTGATTTTGGGGTTCGGCTCCAGGAGGAACACATCCTGATCAACCGGTTCGGCCGGTTTTTTATTTTATGCACGCGTTGTCAGAACCTCTTCAGCCTGTCCGCATATTGCAGCGTTTTGCAGACCGAAATCGACAGCCCGACGAGGACCATGACAAGAGCCGCAAATGCGTGGGTGATCCAGAGTTTCTGCGGCAGGAGAAAACCGATCAGGCCGGTAATGATGATCGCTACCCCCATCTGAAGAACATGCGGCCGCCGTAAGCATTGCTGTCGTACCATCGCTGCTCGGACTCGAACGCAGCTGCGATGCGAAAACCATAAAAGGGGTTCATCGTGATCCAGCGTCTGATCAATGGCCAGCTGATGACCAGTACCGCCGTGCCGGAGATAACATGAACAAGCGCTATGACATTTATTGCCCATGGACATGATCATATGGGACGGCTCCCTATTTCTTTATGCTTTATAATCAGGTACCCTGTCCCCTTTTTCCTCTACCGGAAGCCATAAGAATCTCTGGATATATTCTCTTTAGTCCCTGTTTGTGTTGTGATATATTTATGCCATGGTGTCAGCACAGGGAAGTTTATATATAATCGTTATCCGTTAGCAATGGAAGCATAAAATGTCTATTGAATATGAGATTATCACGGACAAGAAATTGGTGCTGGCAAAAGGCGCCGGCGTGATTACCGGCATTGATGTAATAAGGCATCTTGACGCGCTGGCCGCGGACAGCAGGTATAAGGCACCGATGAAAAAGCTCGTCGATTACCGGTCTATTGATAGCATCAGCATTTCTATGAAAGAAGCATATTCGATCGCTCAGAAGAAGATAAGCCTTGCCGGCACCTTTAACGGCGAAAGATGCGCGTTTGTGTCGCCGGAGGATATAACATATGGCTCCTCAAGAGTGCATCAGGCACTTGTTTACGGGGCTGGTCTTAACACGGCAGTCTTCAGGCGAATCGAGGATGCTCTGGAATGGCTTGATGTTACATTAGACATGGACCTGAATAACGGTTGAGCAGGCGCTGCAAGTGGAGAGCTTTTATAATCGGGGCAGCCGGCTCAGTCCTCTTCCCCGCTGATGAGCAGGGGCAGCCCGCAATCCGGGCATTCGCGGGCATCAGGCCCGAAGGAAGACCCACAGGCCGGGCATTTCCCTTTCCCGAACATTTCTCTTGCGATCCTCAGGTCAGGGTCCAGTTCCATAAGATATTCTTCGATCGTCTCCTGAGCTCTTTTGAAATCCTCCGGCGCGACCGTTAACTGCACCGTATTACCGCAGCAGCCCTTCCTGCATCCGGCATCGGATTGGATATTGCATGGGATGCCGGCATCCAGGAGAACCGTCCTCAGTTCGCTCATCCAGTTCAGATCACCCTCCAGGACCTTCACCACGGTCCCGACAACCGTCTCCTCTGCCAGCTTCCTTTCCTCCTGTGCCCTTACGAACTCTTCGGGCGAAAGAAGAAGAGCGCCGCAGTCCGAGCATTTCTCGATATGCGGATAATACTCAGTCCGGCAAACGGGACATACTTTATTCCGGTTCATCGTTCTCCTGGTGCTCAATTATTTTCCCAAACAAACTAATCGCCTCTATTATATTTCATTGCTCCGGAGTTCGCTCATGAACCTGTGCTGCCACCATGCCCTGTCCGCAGGATATGTGCTAATATGTTCTCTCAGCAAGCGGCAGCGCTTGAAAAGCAATTGCCGGGAAAGGGGTCTCCCTTCGCATGAGCAGCAAGATCATCTACGAGCGTTTTCTCTGGTTCGAAGAGCAGGTGAAAAAGGGAAAGTATCCCAATACGTCCTCCCTTGCCGCACAGTTCGAGGTCTCCACGAAGACCGCCCAGCGGGACATCGAGTTCATGAGGGAGCGGCTGGAATGCCCCCTGCTCTACGACATGACAAAAAAAGGGTATTACTACGAGGACGAGACCTTTTCCCTGCCGGTCATGCACCTGTCGTCATCCGAGCTTTCGTCCCTGATCATGGCGAGGAAGCTGCTCAGGGACATGAGCGGCTCCATTGCCGAGGATGTGGAGTCCGCTGTCCAGAAGATCACCTCGGTCATCGCACGCCATTCCGAGTCGCCGGACAGCATCGACAAGGCGGTTTCCTTTCACATCATCCGTTATTCGCCGGTCAGGGAAGATGTGTTCAAAACAGCGCTTGAGGCATGCGTAAAGAAGCGTTCTCTTACCTTCACCTACACGTCACCCGCGCATACCGGAAAGACGGAGAGAACCGTAGACCCGTACCACATCTTCAATTATATGGGCAACTGGCATCTCATGGGCTACTGCCACCTCAGGAAAGCGGTCCGCGACTTCCATATGGGCAGGATCACCGGCCAGAGGATGGAGGACGGAGCTTTTTCAATTCCTAAGAGTTTCGACTTCAACAGGTATTTTGATTCCTCGTTCGGCCTGTACAAGGGCTCGTCCCGGCAGGAGGTGACGATACGGTTCCTGCCTTCCCATGCCATATGGATCAAGGGGCAGATCTGGCATAAGGACCAGGAGGAGCGCACGGTCGAAGACGGATCGCTTGAACTGACTTTCCCGGTCTCAGACTTCGCGGAGATATCCAGAGAGATCCTCAGGCTGGGGTCAGGTGCAGAGGTCATCAGACCGAAGGCGCTCAGGGAACTGATCAGAACCGAGGCGGAGCGTATCTGTAAGACGTACGAATGACGGCGCCGATATTTTTCCCTTGGCTTCGCTGCAGAAGGCGCACTTCTTATCGCTGCTTTATGCTCTCCTCCCGGAGGGTCTCATACATCATCGATTTCGTCCAGGATAAGCGCCGATATCGCACCGGAGCCACCGGATGTTGTTACGAATAGGTATCCCGGTATCCTGTTGCCTTCGCCGGGCACTAGCGAAGATGAAGAAATCATCCCTGAAATGATGGCCCGATGGGTGGCGTGGAGGTCATGAAGGTGAAGTTCCTCCGGTACAACAAAAAGGGAGGCCCTGAAATGGACGGCCAGGCGCTCATCTATCAACTGGAGAGCATTATGGCGGGCGCCCATAAGGGCAAGTACCCGGTGACCCTCACGATCGAAGGTCAGCTCACGACGGGCGAATGGTTTACGGGGACCGCGACATTCAAGGCGAATGTCACCAGAAAGCTCCCGTAAGTAACGCGTACTTTGTCCCATAAAAGAGGGGCTTCGGCCCCCTCTTTTTGTGCATCATGGAACAGGAAGTTAGCCCTGCCTTTCAGACCTCTTACGTCAGCCGGCGCATTACCCTATGTGACGGTGATGCATTGAAAGTGCCCCCTGTCGGTTATATAATGGGGGTATATCATTACGTCAGACGATCGAAGGAGGCGGATAGCCGAGCCGTGGCAGAGACCAGAAAGATAAGAAAGGTCCTGAAGAGCAAACCCACGATCGAAGGCGCGGGAGTGCACCTGAGGAGGGCATTCGGGTTCAGCGAGGTGCCTATGTTCGATCCGTTCCTCATGCTCGATGATTTCCGCTCGGACAACCCTTCTCACTATCTCCGGGGCTTTCCCTGGCATCCCCACCGCGGGATCGAGACCATAACCTATGTGATCGACGGGTCGGTGGAGCACGGAGACAGCATGGGCAACAAGGGCGTGATTGGTGCCGGGGACCTGCAGTGGATGACAGCCGGAAGCGGCATCATTCACCAGGAGATGCCGAAAGGCGACCAGAGCGGCCTGATGGGCGGATTTCAGCTTTGGGCAAATCTGCCTGCCGCACGCAAGATGATGGCGCCCCGGTACCGGGAGGTGAAAAGCCCGCAAATACCTGAAGTCGCTCTCAGGAACGGGGTAAGGATCAGGGTCATCTGCGGCAAGGCAGACGACGTTGAAGGACCGGTCAGGGACATTGTGACAGAACCGGAATATATCGATGTCTCTCTCCCTCCGGATACCGAATTCGTTCACCGGACGTCCCGGGGACACACGGTCCTTGCGTATGTCATCAGGGGCAAGGGCTATTTCTGCAAAGAGAAGAACCCTTTCACCTACGAGGTCGCCGGTGAGAATTATTTCGACATGCAGCGCGATCCCTTTGTCGGAAACGGTGGCCTCGTGCTCTTCGGAGACGGCGATGAGGTCATGGCGGTGACGGAAAAAGACGCGGTCAGGTTCCTGCTGATATCAGGGAAGCCCATCGGGGAGCCTGTGGCATGGTACGGTCCCATTGTGATGAACACACAGGAGGAACTGAGGATAGCCTTCGAGGAATATCATAACGGCACCTTTATCAAGTGAGGACGCGCTCATCCGTCCGTGTCTTTGACCTTCTGTATCGCGTCTCTCAGATCTTTCAGGGTGTATGGTTTTTTTATGAATCCCGCAAGCCCTTCTCCGGACAATTGCCGCAGGGAATCCTGCTCATCATAACCGCTGGAGAGGATGACCTTCACGTCCGATCTGATGCGGACCAGCTCCCTGAAGGCGGTTATTCCGTCCATGACCGGCATCGTGATATCGAGGATGACGAGGCTGATTCTTTCGGCATTTTGACGGAAAACCTCCAGCGCGTGTCTGCCATCCGATGCTGTAAGGGCCTGCATGCCGAAGGACTCGATCATCTCTTTGCAGATATTGCGGACGATATCCTCGTCATCCACCACAAGCACGGTACCAACCGGGGTGGCCGGGCCGGTCAATGCGGCTTCCGCTGTGGATACGGCGGCCCCTGCCGCTGCCTTTTCTTCCACGGCAGGGAAGAGAATGCGTATCGTTGTCCCCCTATTGGCGCCGCTGTCGATAAAGATGGCGCCGTGATGACCCCGTACGATGCCCAGTATCGCCGACATCCCGAGGCCGCGGCCTGCTGTCTTGGTAGTGAAAAAAGGATCGAACATCCTCTGCTGCGTCTGCTCGTCCATCCCTGTCCCGGTATCCGACACTTCCAGATAGACGAACTTGCCTGCATGCGGCACATATTCGATGCGGCTCCGCTTCAGATATTTCGCATCGCACGCTTGTGATCCCGTGGCAAGGGATATTACGCCTGCCTTATCGGCAATCGCATCAGAAGCGTTCGTGAGCAGATTCATGATCACCTGCTGGACCTGGCCAGCGTCCGCCTCGATCAGCGGGAGAGGACGCGTCAGCTCGAGGTGCAGCGTTATCGCCCGGGAGATCGCGGACCTGAACAGGTTCGCGTTCTCCTCCACCAACTCGTTCAGGTCCATGGCCTGCACAATGAATCTGCCCCGGCCGGAGTAGGCCAGCATCTGACGGGTCAGGTCAGCTGCGCGCAGGGCAGCCTGGGCAGACTGTTCGATATTCTCGCGGGCAGCGGAGGAAGGCGGCAGCTTGATCATTGCTATGTCGAGGTTGCCGAGGATCGCCATCAGAAGGTTGTTAAAGTCGTGGGCGATCCCCCCGGCGAGACTGCCGAGGCTCTCGAGCTTCTGCGCGTGGAGAAGCCTCCGCTCCAGCGTCAGACGTTCCTCTTCGGCCTTTTTGCTCTCGGTGATATCACGGAAAAAAACGGTCATCAGGTTTGGTCTGGTCTGAAATGCATGAATCTCGAATGAGCCGTGTATCGCATCCTGGTCATAGTGCACGGTTTCAAACTCGTGGTTCTCTCCGTGAGCAGCGATCTTACGATAGGTATCAGGTATGGAGGTGCCGACAAGACCGGGGAATGCCTCCTCAATGGTCTTACCGATCAGACGGGAATGGTCAATGCCAAGTATCTGGTCCGCAGCGTGATTCGTCCCTGACAGTATCAGGCTGCCGTCGGGTCGCAGTTCGTAGGAGTGGGCCCCGAAGGGCGCCCGCTCAACCACCGCGCGCATGCGGACTTCACTTGCCTGCAATTCCTCCTCCGCCCGCTTGCGGTCCGTGATGTCCCTGATGATGCTGAAGTAGACCTTCCGTCCTTCATAATCCAGCAGCCGGGCGTTGATCTCCACAGGCATCATCGAACCGTCCTTCCTGATATGGGCGGATTCGAAGACGGCCTGACCGTCGCGGGATATCTGCGCCAATCGTTCGGGAACTATCGCGGCGAACTCCGGCGGATCAAGCTGGCTGACGTTCATCGAGAGTATTTCCTGCTTTGTATACCCGAGACGGGTGTAGGCAGTCCGGTTGACATCGATGAAATTTCCCTTGAGGTCAAGAATGACGATGGCGTCCGTGGCCGAGTCAAAAAGCATACGGTATTTCTGCTCGCTCTCCTGCAGCCTCGCCTCGGCCTGTTTGCGGTCCGTAATGTCCCGGGCCAGGACCATCTCGGCTTTCCTGCCTTCGAAACTCAGTGTATGGCTGGTGATCTCCACATCTATGACCGAACCGGCCCTGGTACGGTGCCGCCATACCCCTGCTTCATCCAGTCCATTGGTCACACCGGCGATGTTCTTCATAAGACGCGGCACATCTTCGGGCGGGCGGATATCGGCTATGGTCATGGCGAGAAACTCTTCACGGCTGAACCCGTACTTGCGGACCGCTGCGTCATTTACCGCGAGGAAGGCCAGGGTCTCCAGATCGAACACCCACATGGGTTGAGGGTTGGCTTCAAACATCGGGCGATAGTACTCTTCATTATTCCCGGGAGGCCCAGCCGCCTCATGCGCGCCGGCCTCAGAAGCCTCAAGCTCGGCGATACGGCTGCGCAGGCGCACCAGTTCCGCGGCAAGGTCATTCGCGGAAGGGTCCTGATCGTTCATGCCTCGTACCCCCGGGTTGCCCGGGTTGTTCTTTCATATGAGGAACGGGCTGCGCCTTGCATCTTTTCCCCTGACATCAAGTATAGCAGATTTTATTTTGGTTACGACGCAGCTCCACCTTATTGACCTCCCCTCCCGTGGTACAATTACGCATGACTGACGAAAGACCGCAAGCGCATTGCCGGATTTCATGACCATGCAGGTCCCGCCCTATCTTGTCAATGAACACTATGACGACCGCTATTTCGATGTGGTCAATGCCATCGAAGAGGCAAAGCACGTCTTTTTTCACGGCAGTGGTCTCACTGATATTTTTTCCGCCGTGGGGCCGGGGAGAAAAGAGTTCATCATAGGGGAAACAGGCTTCGGCGCAGGCCGGCTGCTCATTGCCCTGCTGGATTTTCTGGACAGCCGCGGTGACGGGGATATTGCCCTGACCTACAATTCCGTTGAGCTGCATCCGATTTCGCCGGGGCGGATGGCATCGATCCTCGACAGGTTCAGAGCCCAGGTCGGTCCGCTTATTGATCAGCTTGTCCGGGCTTACAGCATCATTGAGATTGCACGACCGGGGTGGCACCGGATGCAACTCGCCCGTCCCTTCGGCGTGCTGACCCTGAATCTCTGGATCGGTGAGGCGCTCGAAATGGTCCAGGCGCTCACCCTTCCCTGCGACGCATGGTTTCTGGATGGTCATGGCCCGAAGAAAAACCCCACCATCTGGCGGTCCGAACTTCTCATGGCGATCGGGGAAAAGACGAAGACCGGCGGGACCTGTGCCACATTCACGGTTGCCGGTGCAGTGAGACGGGGGCTTGAAGCCGCCGGGTTTTCCGTCGGGCAACGCCCGGGATTCGGCGGGAAAAAGGCTGTGCTCAGAGGGATAAAGCAGTAATGCAGGCAGTGCCGGAGCTGTTTGATCCGGGTCAAGGGAGAGCAGGAAGCCTTCCGGCCTCCTGCCCGAAAAGAGAATACTCCTACTTGGCTCCCGCGATCTGCTTCAGCCTTGCCTCGATCGCAGAAGGAGCGCCCGAGATCTGCATGAACGTTCCCATCGTAAGATCCGGAAAGTCTATGGCAATGCGGAACTTGCCGTGCAGCATGTACACCTTGCCGCCGGTCACCACCATCTCGTACGGGAGATGGGCAGTATGCTTAGGATCAGAGATGTCGATAACCGGCATGATCGTCCTGTCGGCGCCCTCTCCTTCCGTGATGCTGACTCCGAATACCGTTTCCTGTTTGTCAGGGAGGTCCAACCGATAGACCTTTGAACTGCCTCCCTTGCGCGCCGCAAGGTTCGCCTCAATCGTTTTCAGCGCTTCTTCCTGGGAAGCAAAGGAACCGAGGCTCACCTGATCGTCGAAGTAGGGCATCATGACCATGTAGTGATAGGAACGGAGCTTGGAAGCCTTCATCCCTTTTTGTGAGCCGAAGTCCGACTTTTTGCCAAGCGCTTTTTCGAGAGAGACAGCCACAGCGGAAAGATTGTCTTTCATCTGGTAGGCCTGAGCATAATAAAGCGGGTTCGTATAGGCGACCTCGATTTCGCCTCCCTTCTTCTCTGTCAGGGAGATGCGCACGATAGCCCCGTAAGCGCCGAAGTCCGATCTGGCCGCGTTCTTTTTCAGGGCATCGCTCGTCACCACAATAATATGGGCTCCCTTGTAAGGAGAGTACTCACCCGCAACCTGGAAGCCCTGCTGACTGACTGCGGCCTTTACCTCGAGGGTCTTCTTGTCAAGCGAAGATGCTTCAACAGAGGCAAGAACATAGGGCTTGAGCAGCTCATCCTCAGCCACGGACATCCCAAAAAACGTGAACAGCCCGGCAACACACACCAGCATCATCAAAAAAGTTTTTTCCATAAGTGCAGATCCTCCTTTTCGGGAAGTATAGCATGAACCGGGGTAGAGGTATGCAATTTAGAAACAATATACAACTAAGTCCACAACGCATACACGTTGCAGGATAGTGATTCAAAAGGAGGCAAGTCAAGGCATGCAAGTGGTCTCAGGTGCCCTTGTCGAAGACGGGAATGTCCGAACAAGGCAGGTACCCCGGGCCATCGTGTGGCCCGGCTCATCTCTTCCGGTGCACCGATTCCCTGAAACGGATGCGGAACACGGTGCCGGTTGTTCTGTCCAGTTCGATCTGGCCCTGAAGCTGATGCTCGGCGAGACTTGTCACGAGCTGTAGTCCCAGTGATCTGACTTTTTGTATATCAAGGTCGGCCGGAATCCCAATCCCGTTGTCGCGCACCGACAATATGCACTCGGCCGCGCCATTGACCGTGGTCCTCCTGACTGAAATACGGATCTCTCCTTCTCTTCCTTCGGGAAACGCGTGTTTCAGCGAGTTCGATATCAGTTCGTTCAATATCAGCCCGAAGGGAATGGCCGTATCAATATCAAGCGCGATATTCTCTATATCCGTTGTCAGGGAAATCCGTCCGGTGGAAACGCTGTGGCTGTCAAACAGCGCTTTTGCAAGGCTGCCGATGTAGTCCTTTATATCGATGCGGTCAAGGTCAGCCGACCGGTACAGTTTTTCATGGACAAGGGACATCGACCGTATCCTGTCCTTGCTGTCATTGAACATCTCGATGTATTTCTGCTCTCCGGCCTTTTCGGACTGAAGGCTCAACAGGCTCGAAATGACCTGCATGTTGTTCTTCACACGATGATGGACCTCCCTGAGGAGCAATTCCTTCTCACTGAGCGAGTTCATGATCTGTCCTTCGATGATCTTTCTTTCCAGTCCCACGGCGATCTGGTCGGAGAGCGGGCCGAGCGCGTTTACGAGTGTTTCATCCAATGTTTTCTGCGAGAATATTTCCAGCACCCCAATGAGCTGCGATTCCACGATCAACGGATATCCGGCATAAAACCGAATCTCATTCTCCTTCAGCCATTCGAGGCCCAGGAACCGTTCGTCATTAGCCGCGTCCGTCGTGACGATCGCCCGCTTTTCCCGCGCGATCAGTTTCGCCCCCGTCCCTTCCGGAAGTAGCGGCATTCCCGGACATTCACGAACCATCAACCGTCCGGCGCAGGCATACTGGCTGATCGCCCTGGCATCTTTATCGTACAACCAGAGTATGACCAGCTCCGCCATGGCATGCGAATTCAATACCTCAGCGCAGCGCTTCATCATTTTGGGAAGGGGCTCGCCCCCGGTAAAGACGATACCCATGTCCGCGCTGAGCTGTGCGATGCGCATGCGCCTTACCAGCATCTCTTCCCGTTCATTGATCGCAGTGCTCATCCTGTTGAATTCCCCTGCGAGCCTTCCGATCTCGTCCTCCGAGTTGACGGACACCTCGGGATATTTGCCGTTCCTGACGCTCTGCGCTGCAACGGAAAGGACAGTAAGCGGACGGGTCGCAAGAAAGAACAGCCGGTACACGACAAAACTGCTCCCGAGAGTGAATATTACCGCTATGATCAGTCCCCGGACAATGATCTTCACTCTGGCTGCTTTCATCTGGGATTTTGAAAATGCAATCCTGACCCACCCGACAAGCTCTTTTGATTCGTCCTTTACATCCTGCTCCACGAACAACCCGATGTCCTCTTTTGTCTTCTCCTCGTATACAGGGGCGTATACGTCAAAAAAGTCATCATTCTCGAATATCGTCATTTGGGGACGGGTCGGGAGCTGATGAAGCCCGCCGGGGAAATCTTTCAACGCCGTCACGGATTTCATTCCCGTATTGTAGAAAGCGACATGGGACACCTCTGAGACTCTCTCAAGCCACGTTACCGCGTCCTGAATGAGGGCGGTATTTTTTGATATCAGCGGCAACACCGCTATCTGTGACGCGAGTTCGGCAACTACCTCGGCCCGCTTGATGATCTCGTTCTTCATGATGGCCTGTTCGGTCCTCATCGCATCTACGGTGTACACAACTGAGGCGAGGACGAGTCCCGGTATCGCCACGGAAACTGCCTTCCTCCTGAAGGTCGTCAGATAACGCGATACAAAACGCCGGACGAGACCTCTCACCTTCTGCCGCAGCGAGGACACGCTATTCATGGATACACCCTCTCGGCCACTTTCAGGAGCTCCGGTTCGACCCGGATGCCCATGGACTCGGCAGTCTGTTTGTTGAAATACACCTTATACTTTTCCGGAGGAAACTGGGGGCTGCCCATCGCCGTTCCGTGCATCATCACGCGATGTATCAGATCGCCCAGCTGCCGCCCCATATCGTCGATATCGAAAACAACGGACATGAGCGAACCTTCCTTGACATGTTTCTCCGAGATACCGATAAGGGGGACCTTTTCGGTAAAGGAAAAGATATATGCCCTCTGGAGAGACGAAGATGTGATAAGGTTCTTCTCCGGCACAAGCAGGAGAGCATCGATCGACTTATCAAGCCGTTTGATGCTCTCGAGGAATTCATAGGGATTCCCTGCATACTGCACTTCCAGATGCGAAGACAGCGGTGCTGCCGAAACGGGTCTCTGGCCAGCCCGTTCATATATCAGCCCTACTTTTTCTATGCGCGGGAAATATTTTTCGATGACAGCAAGATATTTTTCGACCGGCGTCGCCATATAGATGCCTGTGATGTTCTTCCTCTTTGTTTCAGGGGGGTTGATGACAAGGCCGTAGATGACCGGGACCGATTCCGGAAGGGACAGAGAGATATAAACCGCATCTGTGCCGAGGGCGACAACTGCCTTTGCCCCCTCGCGGGTGACGACACCGGCAAGGTTGTCCCTGACCTCACCCGGAGATTTCACGATGATGCTGAACGAGGCCGACCTCTTCAGGCTGCTGACGACTTCGGCCACGGGCTTCAGCTTGATGTCACCAATGACCAGCACGTCTGCCGCCCCTGCAGAAGAAGAAATAGCAAGTATGACGCAGAAGAACAGCGCCAGATTCAGGTTTTTCAGAAATGTTCTTTTCTTATCCATAGCTCTCAGAAAGTATACCGCACCTCTATAAAATAGCTGGCGCCGGCTGCAGGGTAATCGTCTTTCAGCGTTCCCGCCGGGGCGGGGTATGCATAGGTCTTATCAAACAGATTATATGCAGAACATCTGATCTCGAATGTTTTGAAAAAATTCTTAATGATCACATTTGCATTGACCGTTTCATATGCATCCAGATCATCCCGCGGGTCGTTTTCGGCGCGCGGCCGTTTACCTACGTAGAGAACATTGATATTACCGCTGAAATATTTGCCCGCCTTCCAATCCAGACCGAGATTTACTCTGTGTGACGGCACATCAGGGATCCTTGTTTCCTGTTCGTCATCTTCAGGCCGCTGCCAGGTGTGGTTGGCATAGATCCTGTTTTTCCCGATGAAGTACTGGATTTCCGATTCAACTCCATAGATAGTCGCCTCACCGGCATTACGGAACCGGGGGATGATCAGTGACTGGTCAAGCTCGATCCTGTCCGTAAATTTGTTGTAAAAAACGGTGACATTTACTGCTGCTTTCTGATGCGGCCGGAACCCAAGAGCGACTTCATAGGTCTTTATCTTCTCCGGGTCCAGGGCCGGATTGCCTACTGCGACAGGATTGTTAATGGAATGAAGCTCCTCAAAGTTAGGCACCCTGAACGCTTCACCGTAGAGCATCTTGATCCCGGCATTATCAGAAACGTTCCACACGAGCCCGATCCGGGGACTTGTTGCATTACCTACGTCACTATAATGGTCATACCTCACACCTGCGGTCAGCGACGCATTATTGAGAATTTTCCATTCATCCTGAATATACAGGGCAGTCCTTTCCCTCTTCGTATCAATGTTCCAGTTTCCCCATGAGGATATGTCCTGAAAAGACCCGAGGTTCTCGGAGGTTAGAGGATTGAAATTTGCGTGATGCTCAACATCGTATTGCTTTACTTTTTCATACACTGCACCGGCAGTTATCACATTATTTTCCGCAAGCTTGTAGTCCGCTCCAAGCTCAAATCCATAGGTCCTGCCTTTGCCCGTCGGTGTTCCTTTTACACCGTCGGCGAAGGTAAATTGAGGAAGAGGAGCAAAGGCAAATCCTTCCGGGAACAATTCCCAGTTGAATTCAAGTCTTGAGTAATCGTAATAGGCCCTGGCCTTTACTGTCCATTGATCATTCAACTGCCGCTTGAATGAGAGATCTGCAAAATACTGTTCTGTTTCCAGCAATGACTCATCCGTAAGTACATTGGTAACGCCAATGAATGGGCCGTTTCTCCGCTGGAGATACTTGGTGTTAAGTACAAAGTCGTTCCAGTCCAGTCTCAGTGTCGCGTCCCAGCTTTCTGCCCAGTCATCGGCACGTCCTGACTGACCGATAGCGTCGCTTCTTACGAATTCATCGGCCCCATCCGTGTTCAGATACGTGACCGACGCCAGCACGTCGAGACCGCCGTATTTCTTGCCGTGCATGAGGCTGATCCTCTCTGTGCCGAAACTTCCGGCTCCCACGGTCGCTACGGTCCCATCCACATCACTGCCTTTCTTCGTAACAATGTTGATAATGCCGCTGAAGGCATTGGCGCCGTATAAGGCAGACCCGGGCCCCCTGATCACTTCAATCCGGTCTACATATTCAAGCGAGAGATTTTCAAATCCCCAGGCAGCTTCCCCTATTGGCGGTATGAACAGGGTGTGCCCGTCGCTCATGAGCTTGATCTTGCTGTTCCGAGTTGATTTCAGACCCCGTATCTCTATTTCATAAGTTGAATAGTACGTTCTGGTGATACCGAACCCGGGGATCCGTTCAAGCACATCAATGAGGTTTCTCGCCCCCATGAGCCTTATCTGGTCGGCGTTCACCACGGTGGCAATAGCCGGGGCCTTTCTGACCGGAGTACTTCGCCTTGTTGCAATATAAAGTTCCTCTTCTTCAAAGAACAGAAGAAGCTCCTCGGCCGCTGAAGAGGCAGGAGTCTGTCCTGCGTTTTGCGTGCCTGCATCGTCTGCGGCAAAAGCAGGAATGCTCCCCGGTAGAACTGCTATCAAAAGAAGCAGCGGCCCGACCAGCCATCTCCCGCAGTTCCGGCAGGTGCTCCGGGGGTTATCCGTATTCATCTGCATGGCGTTCCTTTATTCCTTCCCTCATTCCTTAACCGTAGCACAGATATCATATTTCCCGAACAGGTTATCCTAAAATTCGATCCTCAACCCGGCCTCCATCCATCTGCCCGGATTTTTCATAAAGTCTGCCCAGTAATACGAGCCGTTGAGAAGATTGCGGACGCTCACGAAGAAGTTGGTCTTGATCCCGGCTGCCGTGAAGATGTCCTTGTTGTAATGCAGGTCAAAGATCATGTCGTCATACCGGCCGCCAGGTTGCGCCTGAAGCACGCCCCACCAGAGATAGCGACCGACCGAATGTGCGTTCATGGCCCTGATCTCTTCCGCTGTGATGATCGACATGTTTTCGGCCACATATCTGATCTTCGTAGGCCGTCGATGGGGCGCCTCGACAACCAGGTCCTCCCGGTCATAGAACAGGAGAAGTTCCCGGGCTGTTTCCGAAACCGATGTCAGATGTGTTTCGTCGGGCTCAGCCGCGAAGGAATTTGAACAGAGAAACAGGGAACTCACCAGCAAAATGATCCGTGCGGACACTGCATCACGATATTTTTTTGCTATTGCCTTCATCTGCTGAGCCGCCCTCAAGGTCGTTATCTCTTCCCAAAGCATAAGGAGATAGGTTATCCATAAAAAAAGCTCGCATCATCCCGGCCTGAAAAGGCAGGGCATTCAGCAAGCGTCCCCGTAAAAAATCTCTATTTATCGCCGAACCTGTGAGCGGTCCCTTGAGAATGCACACTGCGCAGCCCGTTCTCAAGAAAAGGCCCTCAGGAGGGCTCCCATGGAAACAGCATATTATTACGACAAGCAGAATACAAGCGAAAAAAATAACCATACAGGGCAACAGGTTATCATGACGGACTCCAGCGCCCCGCCAGTCTTTTCCCGGAGATTTGTTCCGGCGTTTCCACCCGCAATCCCTGTCTCCGGTCCATGATATACTTGGTAAAAGGATATTGATGATGGCCCACACGTTTACCATTGCGGTGGTGAGTGAAGAATTATCCTCGATTCTGAAGAGGGTCGAAGCAGCGATTACCGGCAGCGGCGGCGAGTTTCAGGGCGATACGTCAGAAGGGGCTTTCCGGGGCAGTTCTGCCCTGGGATTCATTCAGGGTGAGTACCGGGCGATCGACGGGAACGGGTTACGGATTACCATTGTCGACAAGCCGTTCATTGTCCCATATGGTCTGATCGAGTCCGAGATCAGGAAGTATTTCGTCTGAGGACCACGGCAGGAGCGTCTGTTGCCTCAGACTCCTCCGTGCCCTGCCCAGACGCCCACACCGACCGCCAGAAGGCTCAAGGCGAGGACGACCCAGTGAAAACGTGACAGCAGGGAGAAGATCTTTCCCGTGTCCTGAGCTGCCCTGCCCCCAAAGATCACCCTGAATATCTTTCCCTCGAACAGGAGCACAAACAGATAAAATGTCCAGACAAGAACCATAAGCGTAGGCCCAATGCCTTTCATGCTGAACAGGTAGAGCCATTCACCGGTCGCATACAGCAGCCATCCGCCGGTAAGGCCCACTACGGCGACAGAACTCTTCGCGATCCGGGCAAAACGGTGTTCCATGCCCTGGAAAAAGAGGACCTTTTCGAAGGAGTCCTCCATCCTCATGATCATGGGAAAAACGATCATGGTCACAAAGGCAACACCGCCTATCCAGATCACTACCCCGAGAACGTGCACTGCTATCAGAACGGGAACGAGCATGCGACCTCCTCTTTGCAGCCCCCTAATTTTTTGTTATCTTCACCTTCCAGAGATCAGGCCCCTGCTGGACGTATTCCCAGGAGAAAAGGCCTTCCCTCTCATGGAGAAACTGGTAATACAGGGGCTTCGGGTCATGATCATTGACAAGCACAAAGGCGTTGCCTGCCGGTAATTCATCAAAGGTCCTGAAGATCAGGGGATGTCTTTCCCTCGGAACGATCTCTGTTACATTCAGTTCTTTCATGGCAGCCTCCTTCATTAATATGACTCATCATACCGGATTATCCGGAACATGCATATGATTCCGGTCATACTGATGAGGCCGATAAGGAACTGCCGAGGTCATGCACGAGAAGTGATCGTCCGGTCCAAGCAGGGCAGCCCAAAAATAATGAGACCGCGCGGAGGAGGAATTCAATATCGCTTACCGCTTGTTTCTCGTTGTCAATGCAGGAAGCATATTCGCCCGGGCACCGGCAAGCAGCCTGCCGGTCCCCAATATTGCAAAAGCGCCGGTATATGTGGAAAATGTATAGGATCATGAAACGTCCTGTTATTTTCGCAGGCATCTTCCTTGTCTGCTTCGTCTCTTTTCTTTCTGCTGAAAAGACCGCTCAGATCTCGCTGCGGTATAGCAGACAGGACACGCTTGTCCGTCTTGTGGTCGAGGGGGAAGACAGTGTTATTGCCGGCTCCACGACCATTGCATCGCCTGCAATGTTCCGCATAGATTTCCCTACCCTGTTCGAACTGAAAAAACCGCAGGATTTCATCTTCGAGACCTCGAGGAAAGACCGGACGCTGAGCATCGCCCTGAAGGATGTCATGGATATCAGGGTTTACAAGCTCTCAAACCCATCCCGCATCGTCGCGGAAATGAAGGTAAAGCCTGCAGCCGGCGCTCAGCAGCCGGCGGGCCAGGGAACCGTGCCTCCGCCGAAACCCCTGGGACCGACCGCGGTCACACCGGCAAAACAGCAGCTCGCGGCAACTCAGCAGGCTCAGTCTCAGACAGCTGCTCCGGCAACTGCCACGCCGGCTGCGTTCCGGACAATCGTCATCGATCCCGGCCATGGCGGTTATGACTTCGGCATGATCACGCAGGATTTCAAGGAAAAAGACTTCAGTCTGAGCCTGGCAAAAGATCTGGGCGCAGCACTCGCCAAGAAAGGAATAAAGGTCGTCCTCACCCGAAGGGCAGACCAGTCCCTGCCGCTTGCAGAACGCGTCAGCTTTGCCAACAGCAAGACGCCCGACCTTTTTCTGAGCATCCATGCGACACCGGACGATGTGCCTGCAGTGACAACCGCCCTGATGGACGATCAGGGAACTGATGTCGTGGTGAGGCTCTATAAACTCGCAGCCCGTCAGAGCAGGCATATTGACAGGAGCAGGATGATCGCCCGGTCGATAGCTGAAGCGCTGACTGCGGATCCCAAGTCAAAGGCTGCCCTGCGGGAACTCCCCGCTCCCATTCTTAACTCGCTTGACGCTCCGGCAATGCTTATTGAATATCCGGTGACCGCAAAGAAGACCCCGGACCAGAAAGCCCGTGACAAGTTCATCAGCGCGATCGTGAAAGGGCTTGCCCCATGAGGCCCCGGGGTATCTGGATCATCCTGATCGTTATTTTCTTCCTTGCCGGAGCTGCCGGAAGCTATTTTTTCCTGAAATACTATACGCCTGCTGCACCGCAGACCGCTGCGAACGGGACCGAGGTGCAATCGCCGGAAATCCAGGACCTTATCACGGTCAGGCTCATGCTGCCGAAGGACAAGAAACTCGTAATGACAGAGAAAAGGCTCCGCAGCAGGATCAAAAACATCGCGCTTGCCGAAGCGGTTGTCGAGGAGTTCTTCAGGGAGGCGGGGAGTGCCTATACCATACCGCAGAATGTGAAGCTCCTCGGTGTTTACCGTGACGCAAACCAGGTGCTGTATGTCGACCTCTCTGATGATCTGCGGCGCAATTTCCAGGGAGACGCCCTGGATGAATACCTGCTCTTGAAAGGCCTGTACGAGACCCTCGTTTCCACGATACCGGATTTTCAGGACCTCAAGGTGCTCGTGGAAGGAAAAGAGATCGAAACGCTGGGCGGCCATTTTTTTCTCAAGTATCCGCTTAAATCGCTGGTCATGGCCGAACCGAAATCAGAGAGCGTGACCCCGCATGAGTAGCAGCACGAGTCCGATCGGCATCTTTGACTCAGGTATCGGCGGCCTTACGGTCCTGAAGGAGATATACGGAGAACTCCCGCAGGAACATACCATCTATCTCGGCGACACCGCCAGGGTACCCTACGGCATCCGCTCTCCGGAAACCGTTACGAGATATTCCTTCGAAAATACGCGGTTCCTGTCCGCAAAACAGATCAAGATCCTGGTCATTGCCTGCAACACAGCCTCATCCGTCAGTCTTGAGGCCCTGCGTACGAATTTCCCGGTGCCTGTTATCGGCGTCATAGAGCCCGGCGCAAAAGCGGCTGCGGACGCCACCCGCAACAGGAAGGTGGGTGTCATAGGTACTGAAGCCACCGTGAGAAGCAACTCCTATACCCGCGCGATCCGCGCACTCGACAGCGCCATAGAAGTGTTCAGCATCCCCTGTCCCTTGTTCGTGCCGATCGTAGAAGAGGGCTGGACGGACGACGTGATCACGGAGATGGTTGCAGAAAGATACCTCTCATCGGTCCGGGAAAAAGGGATCGACACTCTGGTGCTGGGCTGTACGCATTACCCGCTCCTCAAGCCTGTGCTCTCCAGGGTGATGGGTGACGGCGTCAGGCTGATAGACTCGGCGATCGAGACAGCGCGGGAGATCCGCGGCACGCTGGAGTCGCTATCCCTGCTGAACCGCTCCACCGGCCATGCCAATCACGAATTTTATGTGACCGACGCGCCGCAGAAATTCCTGTCGGTAGGCGAACGTTTCCTCGGCAGGAAGATCGAACATATCGAAAAGACCAAACTTGAGATGGAGGTATAGGCATGAGGCCGGACAACAGAAGGGACGATCAACTGAGAAACCTGAAGATCACCAGAAATTTCATCGACTCTGCAGAGGGGTCGGTGCTCATCGAACTCGGCAGGACCAGGGTCATCTGCACTGCCTCCATAGAAGAGAAGGTCCCCCAGTTCCTCAAAGACAAGGGGAGCGGATGGGTGACCGCCGAATATGCCATGCTCCCGAGGGCGACGGCAGTGCGGACCACCCGCGAGTCGAGCGTCGGCCGCGTAGGCGGGCGGACCCATGAGATCCAGAGACTGATAGGGAGGGCGCTCCGTTCCGTGGTCAATCTTGAAACAGTGGGCCAGAGGTCATTCTGGATAGACTGTGACGTGATCAGGGCCGACGGCGGGACCCGGACGGCCGCCATAACCGGTGCCTTTATCTGTCTCCACGATGCCTTTACGCACGCGGTGCGGAACAACCTCATTGCACGGCACCCGGTCACTGACTATCTCGCCGCGATAAGCGTCGGCGTTGTCAAGGGAAAACCTGTTTTAGACCTCTGCTATGAGGAGGATTCGTCAGCGGAAGTCGACATGAACATCGTCATGACAGGCGGCGGAAACCTCGTTGAGGTGCAGGGAACGGCAGAAGGGGCCCCCTTTTCGTTCGAGACCATGAACCAGCTGCTTGACCTTGCCAAAGGCGGCATCAGCAGCCTCATCGCGCTTCAGAAAGACCTCATCCAATCCGGATCGGCTACGGGCAGTATCTGACCTTCACTCCGCCTTCGCCGGCCCCCGGATTTCACGTTTTTCCTTGGCTGTAAATAACTGTTTCCCTATGGTAAAATAGGGAAATTTTACGGAGGTGCGCTTGAACGTTTACAGAAGTCTCTTTATTTGGCTCTTGATCGGCATTATGATCATCCTGCTCTTCAACCTCCTCAACACGCCCAAGAAGACGCAGGAGGAGGTCATCTTCTCCGATTTTCTCGCAAAACTCGAACAGAACCAGGTTGAAGAAGTGACGATCAAGGAGAACGAAAACCTGATTACCGGAAGGTTGAAAGACGGGACAAAGTTCAAATCCTATTTCCCGACAGATCCTGAGGTCTTCAAGACACTCAGGAACCTTAAGATCAAGACAACAGTAAAACCGCCGGACACGAACCCGTGGTATGTGAACTTCTTTTTCACCTGGGGCCCTATCATCTTCATAGCCGTCATCTGGATATTCTTCATGCGCCAGATGCAGAGCGGGGGCAATAAGGCACTGTCGTTCGGCAAATCAAAAGCGCGTCTTATCTCTGAAAAGTCCGTGAAGATAACCTATGCGGATGTGGCAGGTATCGACGAGGCAAAGATAGAAGTTCAGGAGATCATCGATTTTCTCAAGGACCCCAATAAGTTCACGAAGCTCGGCGGAAAGATCCCCAAAGGGGTATTGCTCGTAGGGTCGCCCGGGACCGGAAAGACCCTCCTCGCAAGGGCCATAGCGGGTGAGGCAGGAGTACCGTTCTTCAGCATCAGCGGCTCCGACTTTGTCGAGATGTTCGTGGGCGTCGGCGCGTCCCGCGTGCGCGACCGCTTCGAACAGGCAAAAAAAAGCGCACCCTGCATCATATTCATCGATGAGATCGATGCCGTAGGAAGGCACAGAGGTGCAGGCCTTGGCGGAGGTCATGACGAGCGCGAACAGACACTCAACCAGCTCCTTGTCGAAATGGACGGGTTCGAGGGCAATGAGGGCATTATCATCATCGCTGCAACCAACCGGCCTGATGTTCTCGATCCCGCGCTTTTGAGGCCGGGCAGGTTCGACCGCCAGGTCGTGGTGCCCCAGCCGGATGTCAAGGGAAGACTGGAGATCCTCAAGGTGCATACCCGGAAGATCCCCCTCTCCGAAAACGTTGATCTCGAAAGGATCGCCCGCGGCACCCCGGGATTCTCCGGCGCTGATCTTGCGAACCTGGTGAACGAGGCCGCACTCCTTGCTGCGCGCGTGTCCAAGACCGTCGTTGAAAACAATGACTTTGAGTCGGCAAAAGACAAGGTCCTGATGGGCGTTGAGCGGAAGAGCATGATTATCAGCGAAGAGGAAAAACGAAACACCGCGTATCACGAGGCAGGCCATACCCTTGTCGCGAAGCTCACCCCGGGGACCGATCCGGTGCACAAGGTGAGCATCATCCCCAGAGGCAGGGCGCTCGGCGTCACGCAGCAGCTGCCGATCGACGACAAGTACACCTATTCAAAGGACTATCTCATGAAGCGGCTCTATGTGCTTCTCGGCGGGAGGGCTGCGGAGGAGATCGTGCTGCACCAGATGACGACCGGAGCAGGCAACGATATCGAGCGCGCCACGGAACTGGCACGCAAAATGGTCACGGCGTGGGGCATGAGTGACAAACTCGGTCCGGTCACCTTCGGCAAGAAGGAAGAGCATGTCTTTCTCGGGAGGGAAATCGGCCAGAGCAAGGACTACAGCGAAAAGACAGCGGTGGACATCGACGAGGAAGTAACGCGCTTTGTGTCAGAGGCATATGCTGTCGCAAAGGCGCTCCTTGAGAAGAACGTCGATCTCCTTGAAGCGTTCGCGAAGAACCTGCTCGAGAAAGAGACCATGGACGGCCCCGAGATCGACGCACTGATCACCACAGTTCATGCGCTCAAACTGAGCCCTGCTGCAGAATGCGACGATACGGGATGCACCGGCATCGCCTGAGGATATCCATAATGATCTGCAAAACGGCGGGAGCTTTTCCCGCCGTTTGTATTTTATAAGGAGATCAGCATGCGGCTTACCTGGTCGAGATTCGATCTCGATCTCACGAAAAAGACCCACGTCATGGGCATACTGAACATTACGCCGGATTCCTTTTCCGACGGCGGAATGCATTTTGATGCGCAGACAGCCATCGCAAGCGGTATGCGGATGGTCGATGACGGAGCTGATCTCATCGACATCGGTGGAGAGTCTACGCGGCCCGGCTCTGAACCTGTTCCGCTTGAGGAAGAACTGAGACGCACCATACCGGTGATAGAGGAGCTGGCAAGGAAAGTCCCTGTACCGATCTCGATCGACACGTACAAGGCAGAGGTCGCCAAGCAGGCCCTTGATGCTGGGGCTTCGATCGTGAATGATATCAGCGGGCTCAGGTTTGATCCGGAGATGCCGAAGGTCATAGCGCAGTATGCGGTACCGGTAGTGATGATGCATATCAAGGGACGTCCGCGCGATATGCAGCAGAACCCGGTGTATCAGGCGCTGATCCCGGAGATTATGGATTATTTCCGGATCAGCATCAGGCTGGCGCGGAAATTCGGGATACCCGACCATCTGATGATCATCGACCCCGGAATAGGGTTCGGAAAGACCTTTGACCACAACCTCGAGGTCCTGAACAACCTCGGACAGTTCCTCGTGCTCGAAAAACCAATCCTTGTCGGCCCGTCCCGCAAGGCATTTCTCGGGAAGATCCTCGGCGGCGCCCCGGCTTCGGAAAGGCTTGAGGGAACAGCTGCGGCGGTTGCCGTTGCGGTAATGAAGGGCGCGAACATTGTCCGTGTGCACGATGTGAAAGAGATGACGAAAGTAGTGAAGGGCGTTGATGCGATCAGGAGAGAAAAGGTCGATCTGTAGGTTGCGGGACATCTCGGACCCCGGATGCCGCAAGAGGCGAATTCATGGATATATACCTGTCACGCCCTGGGAGAGAATATGAAACGCACTGAGAGCCACATATATGTTCCGTTATTGATCTCGGCTGTCTTCTTCGCGATAGCCTTTACACCGGCCAGCATGCTGGGATGCCGCGCGCGGGGCCTGCTCGCCCTTGGGATATCGCTGTCAAGCGGTCTTGCAGGAGTCGGGACCGGGATCATCGGTCTGAAGAAGAAGGTCCGCAGCGAAGCGGATGCAATGTGGTGGATGCTCAGCACGGCGATCCTGACAATCCCGGTCATCGGCATGATCATCCTGGCGTAGATGCTGATGATTTCAGCATATCACATGCAGGGACCGTGGCACGCCTTCCTCACGGCATTGCAGAGACGATATCGGTATATCCCGATCGTTTTTTGACGCCGCCTTTAAAATAGGCAATCAGGAGACGGGTGGGCTGTCGGGCCTGGCAGCGGCTTTTCAGCAAAAAGGTCTCGGGGACCTCATGTCTTCCTGCATCAGTACAGGGAAAAGTCTCCTCTGTCACCGGACCAGCTGCGCGACGGCGTCGGAGCAGACAGACTGCGATCATTGGCTGAACTTGCCGGGATGTCTGAGGAGAGTGCGTCATCCCAGCTGTCGGACCTCCTCCCGGGCCTTATCGACAGGTTCACGCCGGACGGGAAGCTTCCTGACTGCGATATCCTCTCAAAAGACCTTGAGATGCTGAAAGGGAAGATGTAAGCGGTCAGGGAAAAAACTGGTCTATTCCCTCGGATGCTCTTTGCGGTAGTCTGACGGAAGCTGTCTCAGGCCGCCCTTGCCCCAGATGCCAGCCTTGTTCTCCCGGGCGATGATCTGCGCTGTTCTGAACCGGTCTGCATATTTGACATTCGGAGGAAACGTAAAGATCACCGCAAGCCCCGCCCGAACCAATTCCTCATTGACCAGTTTCCCGTCGCGTGTGCGGAGATAGGCAAGAACACGGCCGTACTTATCGCTCTTCTCCACATCATACTCTATACCAACTTCCCATCCCGAAGCAGCGATTACATCCTCCAGATATTTCTTCGCCTTTTTCCCCCATGGCCGCTGACCGAGTTCCGGCGCATCGATGCCGATGAGTCTGATCTGCACCCGGCTGCCCCGGACCACCGCTTCGACCGAATCACCGTCCACAACCTTTTCAATGAAGACCGATCTTTCGTCTGCCTTTTTTCCGCCGGGCGCTGAAGCCGATATCCATCCATGCAGCAGAGAAACGACCGCAAGCACTGAGATAGCGAGAATGACCGCGGTCTTTTTCATAGGACCAGACGACCTGTATTGGAAGGCATCCTGTGCCATGGCAGGCTACGGAAGACAGGCTCCATTGATCACCATTCTGAGCCGTGAGAGGGACTCGCCCGTCGGAGCCTCTGCTGTCAGCGCAAGGAGATATCCGTTGCCCATGTGAATATACGATTCCGTATGAGAACCTATTTCGAGCCCTTTGAGAAGGACGAAAAAAACGCCGTTGATCTCGCTGATCGAGCAGACTGTCCCCATGGAAGTGTTGGCAAGATTGCAGAGCCACGCCTTGACCCGCTCGTATTCATCACTGCTTTCCGGCTTCCGGTATTTACTGTCGACCGTTACCGCGATACCCAGCCTCCCCTGCTCTCCCTTACTGTCGTTCGGGTCGGAAAAAGCAATGCCCCCGTCTTTATTTTCAGGTACAAATCCCGGAGGCAGGCAAAGACGCACATCTTCCGGCTTCGTCACCGGTGCTCCGGCGGATATTTCCCCGGGATTTCCTCCCCATGGATTTCCGCATTCCTGAGCAAAGCAGGAGGAATCACGATAAGAAAAGAGCGCGAGTAGTAGGAACATCAGGATGAGCGGCTTTTTACTCATGCCGATATTATACGTTCCGTCACGAAAAAAGTGCGAGACGGGAAAGCAGCAATCTGCTTCGGAAGAGCAGCCGGAACCGGCGGTTTGTCCCCTATCACGCGCCTGTTGGGCGGAGCCGGGCTCCGCCCAACATTACTTACAGAATGATTAACGGGCGCACCCCGACCGGGGACCGCAGCCTGCCATCTGCTTGCCGCATGGACCATTGCCATTGCAGCCCTCGCCCTTTCCGCTGAAGCAATCTGCTCCCTTGTCTGCGCACGCTCCGGGACCTGATGTGATATTCATATCCTTTGCCGTGTCCTGGATCTTGGAACGCATGGTGTCGATCTCGGCTTGCAGGGCATCTATCTTCGCCTGATCAGCATTCGTGCGATACAGTTCCATGAGCTCGAACCTTTTTGCATGCATTTCTTTTCTCAGGTCCTTTGTCGCATCAAAGAACTGCTGCTGCTCAGGGGAAGTTTCTGCATTTCTTCCCATACCCATGCCCCCCGGTCGTGCAAATGCCGCAGCGGCTACGAGTAGAAGACTCATCCCAATGATTCCTATCAAGACCTTTTTCATTTCTGTTCACCTCCTTTCTCAATGCCCGTGAATTTCAGGTAAAGGTTACATGACAACTATGAACTCTTTATGAAAAGATTCTGAATTCTTTTTGAACATAAAAAAAGGCGCCTGCGGAGATTCATCCGCAAGCGCCCAGGGGAGGTAGTGTTATAACTTCGTTATCCCTCAGCTAAAACCCCGTTCCTTTCGTTTCTAGTTGTGTGCCTTTGCCTCTGCGGTATCCTCGATCTTCGCCTTTGAGATCCCGCCGACCACATCAACCACATATCCCATCGCCGTGCCAAACACCGATCCCAGCACGATGCTCACTGCTCCCGTGCAGAAGATCCCCAGCATGATCCCCACCACCGTCACCATCCTGACGATCGTCGTCGGCTCCACCGGACCGCCCATCAGATGATGCAAAAGCACCAAGGTCCCGTAGCTGCCGAAATAGAACCCCGGGATGATCCCGAATGCCAGAAATGCTACGATCCCTATGCCTGCTCCGATCTTCGTGCCCACCTTCATCGTGTCTTTCCTTGCCTCTTTCATTTCCGTAATCCTCCTTTTCATTTTTTCTCTGTATCGTTTGCTTCTGTATCTTCTATCTCTGCCTGTACCTATGCCTTTTCCTTCCTTATGCCCGATGCTCAGCCTCTTTCGTCTCGTGCGCCTTTGCCCTCAGCGCATCCACCACCGTGCCGATCAGCCACCCAAGGGTCGATGCCGCGGTGATGAACATGATCCCGGCCACCATCACCCCAAGCACCATCGATGATGCAACGATCAGCCGCGCAAGTATCCCCGATGCCACCGGTGTGCCCAGCAGGCTGCCCGCAAGGTTCAGCCCCATTACGCCGCCCAGGAATGATCCCGGCAGAAGTCCGAATACCGCAAACAGTACTACCCCTGCTCCTGCTCCGATGTATGTCATGCTCTTTGTGTAGGTTGTGTCTTTCATTGTCTTGTCCTCCTTCATTTGTTCTTGCCCTTATACTTGCACTTCCCATGCCAATCCTATCTGCCCGTTTTTAAAGAATTCC
>VEOY01000195.1 GCA_012026685.1 Nitrospirota bacterium | reverse complement strand
GGTGATGTCCATGATCATGGCCTGTTTGGAGATGGTCCCGTCAGCATGGCGGATTGGTGTATTCGCCACATAATACCAGCGGTTATCCTTCGGGCTCTGAACTTCCCACCGCACGGTCTCGCCCTGAAAAACCCTTTCGTTAACGCACCACTCACAGACGGAGTCACGGTCGTGCAATACCCGGTAGCACAGCTCTCCCACAGCGTCATGGCCGGTGCGCTCGATCAGACTCTGGTTCATAAACTCAATACGATAATCCGGTGAGCAGATATAGAGAAAGCCGTCAAACGCATCCACCACGGCGCGATACCGTTCCATGCTCTCCCATCGTGCTGTTTCTGCCTGCTTACGACCGGAAAGGTCCTGCATCACGCCGACGACGCGGAGCGCTCTTCCCGCGGCATCGCGCTCCAGGACGCGGGACAGGTGATGAAGCCATGTGAGACCGCGTTGCGGATGCATATACCGATATTCAACGGCAAAGCGGTCCAGCCCCTCTTCCAGCACTTTCCGGCTCGCTTCCCGGACAGTTGGGAGATCGTCCGGATGTATGCGTGCAAGCCATAATTCGCGCGCTTGTGGTTCCTCTTCCACCGTGATACCGAGAAACGCACGCATCCGGTTGTCCATAAAGCTGATGCGATGGTTTTCTCTCATTTCATAGAAACCAAGCTCCGCGATGTCGATCGCCGAAATCAGGCGCGCTTTGCTCTCACGCAGTGATTCTTCCATCCCTTTCCGCTCGGTGATGTCGGCTGATACGCCCATCAGACGGGCAGCCCCCTCCGATGATGTCGGATACATCCGCCCCCGGGACGCGACCCATCGTATGCCCCCGTCGGGCTGCATGATGCGATATTCGATATGGTTCTCTCCTCCCGACTGTATGGTCAGCTCAACGGCTCGGCGAACATTCTCACGGTCTTCGGGATGAACAACAATGAAGAAGCTCTCAAGGCTCGTATCGCTGTCCGGTGCAAAGCCAAAAAATTCCTTGGCCTTTTCCGTGGTCCAGAGACGGCCTGAGGCCACATCCAGGTCCCACGGCATGACACCGGCAGACTCTATCGCCAGACTGAGCCGGGCTTCGCTCTCACGCAATACCCGGTCAGCATTCCTGCGCTTCAGGGCATTGATAAAGATCTCCCCCAGCAGCCGCAACCGCGGAATGTATTCCGCAGGCCAGCGGCATGCCTTGTGCACTGCATTGATCACGATAATGGCCGAGACACGCCCATCGAAGAACAGAGGGATGTCAAGGTAGGAGCGGATACCCATGGCAATGCAACTCACCCTGTCCTGTTCGGCCGTATCAGGAAGTTCTTCGACGCTGGCAAAACTGACCGGCAGACCCTGAATGACAAGTTTCTCATAGGACCAGGGGAACAAGGCAGCGAGGTCGATATCACCCGACACCCGCTCTATACCCTCCGCATAGGCGGCATGGCTGACATGGACCATTTTCCGGTCAGGAGAAATTCGAAGCAGGCCGCAGCGGTCCACCTGAAAAAATTCGAGGACCTGATGCAGCGCACGTTCGATCTCCCGGTCTGTTTGATCAGGAAGTATGTTCACGAGCCGGGCAGAGAGATCGGAGATCAGCATTTCAAAACGCAGATGCTCATTCATAGGCTGGACCCGGGAACGGGCATCATCGGAAATTCGCTTCTGCTCCGCGCCGCTCTTATCGCCCATCTGCTTTTTCCCCCGGATTTCATGCCCCTCTATCTTCATTGGCCTGTTTTCTTTGTCACGTCGTCAAGCGGCTTCGCAGGAGCGGCAAACCATTTCTCCTTCGGCACCAGCTTGGCTTCGTCAGGATCGCCCTCATAGGCGGGCGTCATGATCTGTATGCCATACTCGTTGAAGGCATCGAGAACATTCTTGTGCAGTTCCGAATACATTGTCGTCATGCCATGCGGGTCGTCAATGTAAACATTGAGTTCGTAGGTCACAGCGAAATCGCCAAGAGATTTCTGGAGCACGAACGGCTGCGGCTCTTTGAGCAGTCCCGATGTACGCTCGGCAGCGAGCTTCAGCATGGCCTCGACCTGCCGCCAGGGGACTTCGTACCCGATGCCCACCGTGGTATGCAGGATGAGGCCGTGTTCACGGGCAAAGGTACTGTAATTGACAACGTGCCCTGCGAGTATGGCCGAATTCGGTACAATGATCTCTTCGTTCTTCACGGTACGCAGATGAGTCACCTGAAGCCGTATCTCGGTCACGTCCCCGGTGTATTCGTCGATCTTCACCCGGTCCCCGACCTTGAAGGTCCGGCGGTACGTCAGCATATAGCCGGCTATAATGTTCGAGATCGCCGAAGAAGAGCCGAGGGAGAAGACAACGCCGATGAACAGTGATATGCCCTTGAACGCGGGTGACTCAGACCCCGGGATATAGGGGTATGCAACGATCACGGCAAAGACAATGACCAGCAGCCGCATGATCTTATATGTCGGTCTGGCCCAGTCCGGATCAAAGCCTGAGATGATCAGGGTCTTTGTCTCGATCCCGGTGAAAAAGAGTTTCATCAACTTCAGAAAATAGCGTGTAAGGATGGTCAGGACCGCGATGAAGAGCAGATTGGGGATGTTATTCAGTATCCCCTTCCCGAGCATCAGGACCGGTTTCATGACGTAATCCAGCAAATGTGCGGCAAGGAGCCGCGTCCAGGGGAAAAAGCCCAGGACAAGGTGAAAACAGACATAGAATATGACAAGGGTAAGGATGATGCGGATCGTCTTCAGGGCGCCGGTGATCGTCGTCCAGACCCTCTCGACCCGCACAAATTCGAGGGACTGAATATGAAGCGCATGGACCCGTGACTTGTACCGGCTCTCCAGACGGGAATACAGGCCCTGGTATATTTTCCGGAGCACGATGAGAGCAGCGATAAAGCCAATCGCCACCAGGAGGGAATAGCCGGTTCCCCTGCCAAGACTCTCCGGGGACCGGTCCTGGCGATATTTTTCGATCGCTGACCTGATCTTCGCAAGATATACCCTTGCCAGGACCTGCCGTGAGATCCTGTCGGCAGCAGCGTCCGCGTCGACAATTGAAACGATCTTCCCCTCACCGGCCATAATATCCGTCGAATACTCAGTCTCGGCAACAGTAAGGGAAGCAGTGAGGATCCGTTTGTCGGCCGCGACTTGTCTGATCCTGTCCGCGATTGCCGCCGCCCTTTCAGCCGCCGGATAGGACTGTGTCCCCCTCAGGGAAAAAAGGGTCATGTCATCGATGATCACAGGAGCGGTCTCTATCGCCTGTTCAGATGGAACGACCGGGGGTGTCCCTGACTGCGCGGCCAAGCCTCGTCCGGTCAGGACAGCAAACAGAAGGAAGAAGACAAGGATTATGGGGACAGATCTGGTCAAGGGTAAAACCGGCCTGTTCCCCTTATGCCTGACGCTCCTGCGCATCGCGCCACACAGTCTCCCGCTCAGGAAAGACAACGGGGGGACATTCCGCTTCGGTTTCCCGCTGGGTCCTTGCTGTACCACGTTTTATACCTCCTCAAGACACTTCGGTATCATTAATATTATATGCCAAAAAAACAGATGATCCCCTATTCTGTCTTTCTACCTGCATTGTATCATCAAATGTACGGTTATGAAGAAAGGATAGGGTCTTTAACGGCACTTCAAGC
>VEOY01000187.1 GCA_012026685.1 Nitrospirota bacterium | reverse complement strand
TGTGCACGCCATCAGTTTTTGATACCAAAATCAGAAAGAATTGGGTGACACTTTTCCGTTGATCGCAATGGTTATGAGCCCTTTCATGGTCAGCCACGCCTCGACGGCGACCCGCCAGGCAGCCTGCGGCTGAACGCCTTCACTGCATACTATATCATCCCGCAAGCTCGTTATCCAGACATAGGCATCCCTCCTTTCCCATTTGCTGAATGATCTTCTTCCGGTGAAGAACACCTGACATGAGTTTTTGCCCTTCAGGCATGGCCGGGGCCGATGATTCAGGTCATGCTCGACCAAAGAGGCATACGCCTCCAGATGTTCTTCCGGGCAGCAGGATTTGTACGCGAGCTTTGTATTGAGCCCGTTTTTGAGCTCAGCCTGCGCCTGTTCGATCGCGCCGTTATACGGCGGGTAATGGACCGGACTGTTGACCGGTATCACAAAGTGCTCGGCAAGCACATCATTGACCGCCCGGTGATTGAGATTGCCGCCGTTGTCCCGTTTCAGCATCAGGGGTGGACCGAACCGGCTGAAGGTTGCCGTAAGATAGCCGGCTATCTCTTCCCCGCAGGGGACATCTCCCGACATGGGGTTGAACTTATACCGGGATGAGAGATCCTGCATCTGGGTGAGATGCACCTTGCCGCCTGCTTCATCCCGCTGACCGTATTCGCAGGGGTCCAGGGACCACGCCGCGTTCGGCACGTTCCAGCGGATGCGCCTGAGGTTCTGCCGATGCCGAGCATTGAGGTCATGCCGTGCCAGTGCAACCATCCTTTGCAGCTCCCTCCTCGACACCACAGAGCCGTGGCGCGCATGGAGCGCCCCCGTGCCCTGCGTGCGGTTCCGGCCGTGTGACAACCGGCCGATGTCCTTTTCTATCCTGCCGAAATCCGGCGGTTCGACCTTGGCAGGACCCGGCTGCCGCACCAGGGGCATATCCTGCTTGCGCCGCCTGCGCCACCGTATCAGGCTCGGATAAGGCAGCCTGACGGCACTCGATATCGCCCGGTAGGGCATCCCGGTCTTCTCCTTCATCTGCTCGATTACCGCCAGCATGCCGCTTACCGCTTCTTCCTTTGCCTTTGTTTTTTTTCATCGGAGGCATCAGCGCTCCCGCCTGCCTTGTGCAGCTCGTACGCATGAAGCATGTCGCGCACTTCCACCGTCTTTTCGGCCACAAAGAGCTTCTTCCTGAGTTCGGCGATCTCTTCCTCCAGCCGCTCTTTCTCCTCGTCCCTTGGAGTGTTCGGCCGTCCGGGGGACTTGTCCTGCATCGCCTCGGTCATCGCCTGAAGCGCCCGGCCCTCCCACTCGTAGTAGGTCTTCCGGGACACCCCAAGCTGTTTCGCTCCCTCCTCGGCAGTGATCTGTCCACTCCTCACCGCAAACACTACCGCAGCCCGCTTTCTGGCTTGCTCCTTGTCGCCTGCGTCGCTCATGCGCACTCTCCTTTGCTACGGTTTGTCAGCCTTGCGCGGAGAGGAACTCTCGGGTTTCTGCTCCTTTGCCGTCTCCGGCTTCCTCGCCTCCTGCGCCTTTGTCAGTGTCCTCTCCAGCCTGCCCTGCGCCGTGGCTGTCATCAGCGTCAGACGCTTCTTCTCCAGCATCGCCTGAAGGCGGGGAGACAGCGCCGCTCCCTTGTCCAGGCTCACCCTCGGCTCCAGCGCCTGCAGCATCCCCTCCATCGCCCGCTTCTGCCACTGCGCCAGCGCCATCCACGGTATTTGCAGCTCCCGGCATATCTCCCCAGGCCTTCGCCGCTCTGTCCACACCGAAAGCACCGCCCGGCATTTCTCCATTGCCCCGTAGTTCAGCATCTGCCGCTTCCGCTCGCCCTTTGTCTTCTCCATGGGTATCTCCTTCTTCATTCAGATTGTAAACCACTTCCTGCGTCACGTCATCGTTTTCCGCATCCACCGAAAGCCGCAGCCTCCCTTTTTCCGCACGGAGCACCACCGACTGCCCCTCCATCCGGCCCACCATGTAAAACGGCAGCTTGGGCTTGCCCCGAAGCGCCATCTCAAGAAGGTTCTCTTGTATGCCCTGCTCGATGGTCTTTCTGAGCTCGCTCTGGATCTCAAAGTACCGGTCTGCAGGACAGAGGCCCCCGATCCCCTGATGCGGTCGTTTGTGGTTGTAGTATTTGACCCACTGTTTGACCCGCTCACCTGCTTCTTCAAAACTCCCAAACTGGGCACGGCTCAGAAACTCAAGATAGATGGTCTTCCAGAACCGTTCGATCTTCCCCAATGTCATCGGATGATGAGGCCGGGATTTGATGTGCTGGATGCGGTCCTTCTTCAGTTCCCCCTCGAACCGGCTCTTCCCACGCCAACTGGTGTACTGCCGCCCGTTGTCCGTGAGCATCTCCCTGGGAGGGTTGTACTCGGAGGCCGCCCTGCGGTATACCTCGATGACGTTCTGCGCTGTCTGGGTGCGGAAGAGCTCAAGTCCCGTGATATACCGCGAATAGTCGTCGATGTATCCGATCAGGTATGCATACCGGCCCCCGAGCCGAAGCGTGAAGATGTCCGTCTGCCATAGCTGGTTCGGTGTCGATCGCTCGAAGAACCGCGGCCGGGTGATGTTGCGCTGCCGCTTCCGGGGTGGGGCAGGCATCAGGGCTTTGTCATGAAGCGTCTTGCGGACCGTCTCAGGACTTGCCGACAGGAAGAACGCCCTCCTCAGCAACTGCGATATGCGCTTGATCCCAAACAGGGGGTTGGTCTGCTTGAGCTCTACGATCTTCTGTCTAACGGAAACGGGAAGCCTGCTGCCCTGCACGGTGCGGCTCTTGGAAAAGCCGCCTTCTCCCTCGCGACGATAGATGCGCACCCAGCGGCCAACCATCCCCTTGCTCAACCCGCATTCCTGCTGGATCAAAGATACGGGAACGCTCTCCTCAAGGTGCTTCCTGACTACCTGGAGCTTGAAGTCGGCCGAAAAGACCCTCCTTCGCTCCCGATGCTTCCTCTTTGTGCTGCACTTCCGAATACTCTCTGAAGGTTCCATCAATGACACTCCTTCCCTTTACCTCAATCTGGAGTGTCACCCTATTTCCTTAATTCGCTGGTATCATTAACTGGTCGTTAGCGCATTCTGGAAGTGCTCGTCGAAAAGCTGTTTGATCTTATTTGGCTTCCTGATCGTTGCGGCCTTCCAGTACGAAAGCGTCTCTTCGCCTATCTCCTCCTTCTCCTCCTGGTAGATCTTTCGCAGACAGTCAAAGAATGCTCGTGCATGCTCTGCGAGCCCGACAAGAACAAGGCTCTGAAGGATGCGCGATATGCGGAGGTAGTTATGGTTGCCTTCGCTTATCCAGAAAAGGGACCGGTCTTTGAAATTGTTTCCCTTTACAATCTGTACGCTCGCCCCACTCTTTTCGACCGGGCGCAGGCCATAGCAGCTGAGCATGAGCTTGAACGATCTGAGGACCTGCTGCTGCAGGTACTGCCGAAAGTGATAGATGCTGCCTGCGTTCAGGACCGGCGCGTCAGGGTTGAACCTGCTCTTCTCCTTCAAGGGGAAAAGCCACTGGATGTAGTCATGGGTCCATTCGAGTTTGTGATGATCCCAGGCCCAGATCTCCTCGATCATTCTGCCTGCAGCATCAGACCCTTTCCCCTGGTAGAAGGTAATCAGCGTGTTAGCATTCATGGGAAACTATTCTCCGGCCATACCATCAAAAACGATCTCTCCTGTCGCCTTAGATACACAAATGAAGTTCCCTGCCCCTATCCGCTGTTCATTAGTCGGCACAAAAAAGCTCCAGCATTCTGAAGGTGAAAACAAGGATCGCCGAGAGAAAGAAAGCGTCAGCAACGATAGCGCCCAGCAAGTTCGTTTTTTCAAACATACGCTTATCCTCCTTTTCA
>VEOY01000131.1 GCA_012026685.1 Nitrospirota bacterium | reverse complement strand
TCTTTTTCCTCAAAACCGCTGACAGCGGGTGTTTCCTCCGGTTCAGATGGTATTTCCGACTCAGGTGCTTCGGCGGTCTCTTCCGTTGAAAGGAACAGGGCGGTGATCTCGATATCCAGAGGCCCTCCCTCATGGGCCGGGGGCGCTTCCTCCGGTTCCGGCTCAGGCTGAGGCGGGGTTAATCGCAGCCGTGCCACTCGGTGATCCGGGTTCAGCTGCAGCGTTTCTTCATAGCATGACCGCGCCTCTTCCTCTCTGTCCCGGGATGCGTAATAGTCGCCAAGAGCAACCAGCTCGTCACAGAGTCTGTCCTTTTCCTCCAGCTGCCTGAACAGGGAAATGAGCCGTTTGCCGGTCTCCACGGGATCTAATGGCTTGAAGGGCTCGAGCAGCGAGATGGCATTTTCATAATTTTCGTCAGTAAGGACAGCATCGAGAACCGGCAGGTACTGCTGCCATGCGTTTTCCGTTGCCCCGCCCCTGAGATAGATATCCCCCAGCATTCTTCGCGCACTGACGTTGTTCGGGTCTTTTTCAATAATGCGGTTAAGACATTGCTGCGCACCGGCCGGGTCATCGATCCTGATCGAAAGTTCCGCGCACCGGAGGAGAATTTCAGGATCATCAGGGAAAAGTACGGTCGCATCCTTCATCCGGGCTGCTGCATGCTCAGTATCCCCGGTCTTTTCGTGGAGATGGATGAGCCCCAGCACTGCTTCCATGTTCCGCGGGTTAAGATCGATCGCTTTCTGGAAGAATTCCTTCGACTTTGCAAAATCGCCGGTCTCCTCATGGATCCTGGCGACGTGCAGATATTCACGGGCAGCGTCCGACTTCAGGCCTTCTCTCATGAAGATCTCGGCGACCTTGATCCTGAGGGGTATGTTGGCGGGAGACAGAGACAGGATCTTTTCGTATATGCTCAGTATCCTGTCCTTCTTGCCTTCCTTGGAAAGGAGGTCTGCAGTTGCCAGATAATATTTGATCGCGTCGGTGACAAGCCCTTTTTCTTCGCTCAGTTCGCCGAAGGCATAAAGGGCATCGGTGTCCGTGGGATTCAGGTTCAAAACCTTCTTGTAGAGTGCCTGGGCCTTTTGAGTAAAGCCTTCGTGCCAGAAAAAGTTGGCGGCCTTCCGGTAGTAATCCGTGGCTGTCTTCTGAACACCCTTCTTGAGGTAGAGGTCCCCTATGGTGTTAAAGGTATTGCCGTCAGGGCCCTCGGCAACGAGCTTTTCGAGCTCAGAAATAGCCTTGTCAATGGCCCCCTTGGCCAGATGTTTCTGGGCTTCTTTTAAAACTGCGGTTTTATCTAACATGTCCGGTACCTATCATATTATCGTACAAGGATAAAAAGTGTCAATAAAACAATAGGTTATTCACATATTCACCAGACCCGTACCGGGCAATTTCCGCAGCAGTTTTTCAAATTCGTCGATCATGCCCGTGCGCTTTTCGGTGATCGTCTCCAAGGTCCTCATGAACCGTCTGTAGGCTGAAGGGTCCGTTGTTTTCATGATATGGTCGAGAAGCGGGGCACAAAAGAACCATGTGCATCGATACGGACGAAGCGAGCGCTTCAATATGCATCCTCTGCTGCCGATGAACCTGCAGGGCGACGTTTCTTCGCTTTCCGGATCATATACGGGGACATCCAGTCCGAGCGCTGTCAGGAAAATGACATCGCTCTTGTCGTAGCGGGAATGCCTGCTAATGCAGCAGACGCTGGTGCATTCCATGCATACCGTTGCCGTATGATGTTCTATATCCCGGCTGATGGCCTCGATGAGTTCCCTTGCCGCGAGGGCTGACTGCCGTATGCCGGAAAACGCAGCCGGGTGCGCTCCAAAGAGGTCCTGTATGTTTTTTACGGTCGCACACATCACATGCACTGGTCGTCAGGGAATGCCATGAACGGGTTTGTCCTTATCTCGATGCCGATGGAACTTTCCCCATCGTGGCCGCACAGCACGCGTGTGGGATGAGGAAGCCGCATCAGTTTCTTCAGGGAATGACAGAGGTGCTCCCCGCTTCCTCCCGGAAGGTCTGTCCTTCCCGCAGAGCCACGGAACAGGGTGTCACCGGTCAGCAGCACGCCGTGTCCCCAGAGGCAGATGCTGCCGGGCGTATGCCCGGGCGTATGGATGACCCTGAAGCTCAGACTACCGATGCGGACAATATCGTCCTCCCTGACGAGTATGTCGGGAGGAGGAAAATCCTCGTCATCATATCCCCATGACATGCAGAGCCGTTTCGTGTCAGCATAGGCCGCCCTTTCATCCTCGTGCATAATAATGGCCGCGTGATATCTTTCCTTCAGCTCCCGGGCAGCGCAGACATGGTCGTAGTGCGCATGGGTGAATATGATATATACGGGCCGGAGACCATTAGTGTCAATGCAGGAGCTGATCTTTTCCGGTTCGTCTCCCGGGTCGACAATGCAGGCATCTCCGCAAGACGGGTCGGAGATGATCACACAGTTCGTGTCGAGCTGTCCCACCATAATGACCTCAATCGTCATATTACATTATACGTGACGGGTGATGTTTCAAAAAGTCCATGGAATTGGCTAAACTATATGCATGAAACAGACTGTCATGAAATGTAAATCCTGCAACGGTCCGATACTGATCCAGTTTGGCTGAAGAGCCGTTACCCTGCGCTGCATGGACTGCGGCAAACGGTTCGGCATAGCCGACTATATGGAGGATCTCGACCAGACCACATGGGAAATGATCTCTGCCCGTCCCTGCAACAGGGCATGAGCCTCTTCTCGCCTCTTCTCTCAGCTGACCCGAAAACCATCGATGCGTATGCTATAAGGGTCCGGGACCTGTATGGACGCATGGGAACTGCCTATGATCAGGCAGCAGCATGCTACGGATTTACCTGCAACGGTTGTGACGAGAACTGCTGCGAGGAACGCTTCTACCACCATACCCTGTCTGAATTCCTGTGCCTGATGAAGGGCGTTCAGACCTTTGATGACGACACCCGGCAGAAGATCTACGCAAAGGCCCGGGAAGTGAAAGAACTGTACCGGAGACATGACGCGGAGGGCAGGGCGCAACGGGTCATATGCCCGCTGAACAGGGACGGGTTATGCGGCCTCTATGAATACCGGATGATGATCTGCAGGCTCCATGGGGTGCCCTACCGGATGCGAAGACCTGACGGAGCCGTTACCCGGGGCGGGGGCTGCCACAAGATCGACTGGGACCTGTTGGACGAAAAGAGCTCCGCATGCATGCTGGACCGAACGGACCTGTACCGGGAACTTTCCGCCATCGAGATCGATTTGAGACAGCTGCTCGGCTTCGGCCACCGTATCAATATGACGATCGCGGAGATGCTGACGGAGATGGAAGACCTGCTGTCCTTATCTTCGTAGCATTGTTCTGCATGCCGCCATACTTCCTGAAAACCTCTGCAAATCGCAAAGCAGGTTATTCTCATTCTCCCTTCCCCTCTGACTATGCGAAGAGTTTTTTGTATCTGAAACCTCCTGCGAAGGTGGCGATGGTAAAGGATTTTTCGTCCGCATGGCAGTACGCTATGCAGAGACGTACCGCTCGTTGTAATATACAGTCTTAATACAGCATATAGGGGGGCGCATGAGCATCAGAGAGAACGTACATAAGGTCATTGACCTCATCAAACCGGAGCACATCCTCGTAAGCGTTTTTGACAAGGCAGGACTTGAAGAGCTCATCAGGGGCATCCTGGA
>VEOY01000005.1 GCA_012026685.1 Nitrospirota bacterium | reverse complement strand
TATCGGGATTGCCCTGTTTTGCTTGCCGTGCTTAATAAAGAATATCTTATTGATAGGAGCGCCCTTGTTTTTGTGAATTTCTGATGTTCCGTGCCAGGGGGTGCCGAACGCCCAGAGATCGCCCTGAAATTCCCTGATCAGAACTCTTTCATCAGTCAAAACCTCCGCTTCGCTGTCATTCTGCCATATATCTGATATTGTCGATTTTCCCGCGCCCGAGACACCGGCAAAAAGATATCCCTTGCCTTGATAAGATATGCAGGCGGAATGGAGAATAATGCCGATCTTGTTGATGTTTATATGCCCGGAAACTGCCAGGTCGGCCAGGGGATATTCGAGAGGAAAAAGCAGGTTCTCAGGTGAGGGCCTTGTATGGATCATGAAGTCGCAAAATCGCCGGTCAGCCTCGATTATTTTATACGGCGCGGTATCTCTCACGACATTTTGTAGGGCGATAATATAATGGGTTCTTGCCGCGTCTTCAAGCATTGTCCATAAACCCTCAGGGTTTGAGGTGAATATCTGTCTGTATGGATCGAGCGATGGAAAAGGCGATGTTGTATCGATCTGAAAACGAAGGTCAGGATGCTCAAACGGCTCAGAGGCAAATGCATCGAGGGCTTTTTCGAGAAATAGGTCGTACCGGCCCTCTTCGTACTCAAGAGATATCTTCAGCTCGCCGATACTGAAGTATTTTTTCATTGTGATACTATGCCAGAGCCTGTCTTTTTATTGCAAAAGCCGGCGCTATCATCGCGCCTTACATAAGTACAGGAAATTGATAGAATACAAAGGACGATGGAAACAGACCCGGTCAGGTTCAAAGGCATATCAGGGGAACTCCTGGGAAACGGCTATGATGTCCGCATCAGCACGCGCGGCATGTCTATGTTCCCACTCGTCAGCACAGGAGACAAGATAACTATTGCGCCCGGAGGAAATTACGAGATAGGGGACCTTATTGTCTTCAAAAGAGATGACCAGATGGTATGCCACAGGCTGGTGAGGATATTTGCAAAGGATGGCAACAACTGCTACCAGACCCACGGGGATTCTTTCTTCCACCCGGATGATCCGGTGACTGCCGATCAGATCCTGGGGAAAGTGATACAGATAGAGAGGGCGAACGTCTCTCTGCCCAGGAGGGCCCTGCTTTTTATGTATCCTGTTCTGAAATTCGGGCGGTTCAATGCGTATATGGTCAATGCATTGATTAAACTCAGGGCGATTTTTCAGATAAAAAGCAGTGACAGATAAGACGCTGAAATAGCATAGGGGAGGCATCATATGGGTAAGCGGCTGCTTTTCATCGGCGATTCGCTGATCGAATACTTCGACTGGGAGCGAAGGTTTCCGGACCACACGGTGTACAACCTCGGCATCGCAGGCGAGACGGTCGAGGGCCTTGCGTCCCGTCTGAAGGGGATCGTCAGGAAGGTGAAGCCGCCTGACATGGTCTTCATCATGTCAGGCATCAACAATATGGCCATGGGGAGCCCTGACTTCATCAACACGTACCGGGATGTTGTGCAGGAGATCAGGCGGGCATGGCCATCTGCTGCCATCATCGTCCACAGCCTTTTGCCGGTGCTGTTCCGCTTCATATCGAATGAGGACATCCGGCATATGAACGTACGACTGAAACACCTCGCGGCAGGTGAGAATATCTTATACCTCGACATCCACGCGGCATTTCTCAATGAGAAGGGGAGACCCGTGGCCGCCCTCCTTGAGGATGACGGTGTGCATGTGAGCGAAGAGGGCTACCGGGTCTGGTCAGCCGAGATGGAGAAACTGCTTTGACCTGACCGTCGGACGACAGTAAGGTCCGGACGGATCCTTCTTGTGTAAATCCTTTTAATCTGCCTGAAGCCGAAATGATGCTCATCTGACTGATTGCAGGTCAGAAAAAAGTGTGATAATGTTTGATTCACGGGGACTTGTGAGTGGGGAGTCAGGAGGGGTTCATGAAGGCGAAAACCGAAAAGTCAATTTTCTGGAAGTATACTGTTTTCATCTGTGCTGCGCTGCTGATCGGTTTAACGGTAATTCTGACCGTTGTCTACCTTAACAGCGACAGCCTTATCTACCAGCAGGCCCTTAAGCAGGCGAGATTATTATTTCATTCTGTATCGCTTGTCAAAAAGTGGAACTCGGGGTATGGCGGCGTCTTCGTGCTCAAAAGTCCGGACATCGAAGCAAACCCCTACCTTGCCACGCCGGATATCGTGACTTTTGACGGCAAGGTCTATACGGAAAAGAACCCTGCACTAATGGCGAGGGAAATATCCCTCCTGGCGCAGAAAGACGGGTTTTTTACCTACCATATCACCGGGGCTCATTTCGCGCATCCGGACAGCAGGCCCGACGCGTTCGAAACGGCATCCCTGGCCCGGTTCGATTCAGGTGAGCGGGAAAGTTATGGTGCTGAACAGAAGGATGGCAGAACGTTGTTTAGGTATATGGCGCCGCTGTATATCGAGCATTCCTGCATGACCTGCCACGAGAAGTGGGGCTTTAGGGAGGGGCAGATCCACGGCGGCATAAGCGTTAGCTTTGAGATCGACGACATCAGGAGTATTCAGCGTCTTAACCGGATGCTCTTCCTCTCCACGGGAATCTTCGGGCTGGTCATCTTGTCCTCCGGCATTGCCCTGTTCGCCAAAAAGCTCTTCCGGGGGATCTCGGAGGAAAGAAAGGCGGTCGAGACGATGGCGATGACCGATGAACTGACCGGGCTTTACAACCGGCGTCACCTGCTGGCAAGGTTCAGCGAAGAGATGGAGCGGGTCAAGAGGGTCGGCTCTCACCTCTGCTGCATCATGGGAGATATCGATCACTTCAAGTCGATCAACGACGAACTGGGACATCCCACCGGCGACAGGGTTTTGCAGGAAACAGCCCTGCTGATGCGGCGGGAACTCCGGCCCTATGATCTTCTGGGACGGTTTGGGGGTGAGGAGTTCCTTGTGGTCCTCCCTAATACGGATGTTGAAGAAGCGGGCAAGCTTGCTGAACGGCTCAGGAAGATCATACGGGAACAGCTGGCTGAGAATGCGAACCTTCCCGAAGGAAGGGCTGTGACCATGAGCATTGGTATCACCTGTTTTCATGGGACTGACCGCACGGTCGATGACGTGATCAAACGGGCGGATGAGAACCTCTACCGGGCAAAGGCAAAGGGCCGCGACCGGGTAGAGGCCGAAATGGTGTAGGCCTGTCCAACGAAGCTCTGAGGTGATGTCGCCGACATTCGAAACCGGCGTCAGCTCACCCGGCATCTTTTCCACCGGATAGGGTTCGCCGGTCAGGAGAGCCTGACTTGCAAAAAAGTCTTTTGCCTCAAGGACTCGTTTCTTCGTTGGAACCATATATCGCGCCTGAGCGACACGGCCCTTTTGCCGAAGGGTATGGAGAGGGGTTATAATGAAACAATCAGAACCATGCCGATATTTATTGTTCAGGAACATCACGCGACGCATCTCCATTTTGATTTCCGGCTGGAGGTGGACGGCGTCCTGAAGTCATGGGCCATTCCCAAAGGGCCTTCGATGAACCCGAAGGACAAGCGGCTTGCTATCATGGTCGATGACCATACCCTCGAGTATGCCTCCTTTGAAGGCATCATCCCCGAAGGGCAGTACGGCTCCGGAGCTGTTGTCGCCTGGGACACGGGAGATTATGAATTGTCCGGTGGAGATATACGGGAAGGCAGGCTCGAGTTTGTCCTTCAGGGGAAGAAACTCAGGGGCGCGTTCGTTCTGGCAAAGATGTCAGGGAAGATAAAGGAATGGCTTCTGATAAAGAAGAGGGATGAGTTCGCGCGGGATTCGTTCGTGATGAAGCCTGTCCTTACACCGGCATTGCGGGAAAAACTGAAAGTAAAACAGCCTTAAAAAAATAATAGAACCACGCGGAGGAGGAATTGTCGTTTGGGTCTTTCGGGCCCGTTACCGCTTGATTAAGCGGTGTGTCCATTTCCTTCGCATGGTCCCAGGATATATCACCGGATCCCGGGAAAGACCGACCCACCAACTTCGGGTCGGGCTGCTACCGGCTTACGTCTCCTGCTTCTGACGCATCAACCGTTGCCCGCTCACCCCGGTTCGGTCTTCCAGAGTCCGGAACCTCTCTCATCTACAGTATATCGCGTAAGTGCCTGCCGTGCAATATTTTGATCTCCAAAATAGTCTGCAACCGATTGTTATTATTGGCTTATTATTCCTTAAAAAAGATGACCTGAAAATGATAGGGTTCAGAGCTGATTATTTAGCTCACAGGGCATTTGGGTGGTTAGTCTACCCCGCACGCAGGTCCGGCGGCTGATAGAACATATCAGTTTATACAACTGCTGTCGGCATGCGCTTCTTTTTTTCCTTGCAAGCTTTCGAAACTGCGCCGCGGCACGCTTGCGTTGCATCATGCCGACCCAGCCGCAGACAGAGTATTTTCATGCCGGATTTCAGCAGAACATGTCCTCACCCCGGCATAAAAAAACTGAAAGTGAAGGTGCCGTTGCAGCACCTTATACATAGCTGCAAGAGTCTGGAGAAATGATGCTTTTGAAGATGAATAAGGTATGTTACTATTATTTCCTGATGGAACAGAGACGTTTCAAGAGAATACCCCTGATACTGGACGCGAAGATCATTTCGCACAATGGGTCATTTGAAGGGTATACTGAAAATGCCTCCATTGAGGGGTTTAAATACTTAATACGATCACTTCTCAGGAAATCGACGGATTTTGTCACGGGGGTCAATAACGGGGCGTCCCTCTATCAAGTGCAGCATGCGCTTGGCCACAGGGACCAGCGGATGTCGGCGCGGTACGCGCATCTTCTGCCGGGGAACAGGGACGTAGTGAATTGCGTGGAAGGGAAGGGGACTGCTACGATTTTGCTACGATCTGGGGAAAAAGAAAAAGGGCTTGCTTCCGCAAACCCTTGATTTTACTTGGCGTCCCCAGCGGGATTCGAACCCGCGTTACCGCCTTGAAAGGGCGATGTCCTAGGCCGGGCTAGACGATGGGGACATCCTGGTGAGCCGCGTTGGATTCGAACCAACGACCCACGCCTTAAAAGGGCGTTGCTCTACCAACTGAGCTAGCGGCCCTGAAAATAAGAAGTAATAAAATACACCGTATGAGCTCTCGTTGTCAAATGATCAGGACCTCGCAGAACGCTCACGGGTGTAAGGGAGAAGGCCGCCCTTCTTCACGACTTCCCGCTCGCGTTCATTCAATCCGGACCGGGCCGGGAACGCGTATCCTTTTGTTGTGTTTTCAACAGAAAACGCCTGTGTCCCATCGATCGTATAGTAGATATCTTTCACGACGAGCCGGTCTCCCTGCTCAACCCTGTCATAGTCGGCAGCATTTTCGAACTCGAGCGGCAGGATGCCGAAATTGATCAGGTTGGATCGGTGGATCCGCGCGAACGATTTGCGATCACCGCCTGAATGCCGAGGAACATGGGAGCGATCGCCGCATGTTCGCGGGACGACCCCTGTCCGTAGTTCTCCGCGCCGATGATGATGCCGCCGCCTTTTCCTTTTGCTTCAAGAGCCCGGCTGCTGAAGGAGTTGTCGATATTGCTGAAGACAAAGTTCGATATGGCAGGGATGTTCGATCTGAAGGGCAGCACCTTGGAGCCCGCCGGCATGATGTCATCGGTCGTCACGTTGTCTCCAAGCTTGAGAAGCACTTCTGCTTCGATCGCATCTTTCAGTGCGTCTTTGACCGACACTTCCTTGATGTTCGGTCCTTTGACGACCTTCACGTCAGAGGTATCCTGTTTCGGCGCGATGAGGAAGTTCCTGTTGATGGTGTATTTTGACGGCTCCCTGAACTTCTTCATCGGAATGCCTGCATCGCGCGGGTCCACCATCTCGCCCTTGAGGGCAAAGACCGCGCAGGAGACAGGGCTTGCGAGATAGACAAAGGCGTCTTTGGTGCCGCTCCTGCCCTTGAAGTTCCTGTTATATGAGCGCACGGATACCTGTCCGCTCGCAGGAGCACCTCCCATGCCAATGCAGGGGCCGCAGGATGACTCAAGCATCCGGGCGCCTGCTGCAACCATGTCGGCAATAAGCCCTTCTTTTGCGATCATCTCGTAAACCTGCTTTGAGCCCGGATTGATGAGAAGGTTTACCCCCTCGCTGACCGTGTTGTCTTTCAGGATCGAGGCAACGGACTTCATTCCCTGGTATGAGGAGTTCGTGCAGCTGCCGATGCATACCTGATTGACCTTCGTGCCTGCGAGACTCTTTACGGTCACGACATTGTCAGGGCTGTGCGGCTGCGCGATCATGGGTTCAATCTTCCCGAGGTTGATCCTGATCACCTCCGCATAGGAAGCATCCTCGTCCGCGGAAAGCTCTATCCAGTCATTTTCCCTACCCACAGCCTCAAGATAGAACTTCGTCCGCTCATCGCTTGGGAAGACCGATGTGGTCGCACCGAGTTCGGCACCCATGTTTGTGATGGTCGCCCTCTCGGTCACGTTCAGGTCTTTATCTCCCGGGCCTCCGTACTCGAGGATCTTTCCGACGCCTCCTTTTACCGTAAGGCGCCGCAGGATCTCGAGTATCACGTCCATGGCAGTCACATACGGACGCTTGAGCTTGCCGAAGAGATGCACCTTGAGGACCTTCGGCATATTCAGTTCAAACGCAGCGCCTCCCATGACCGTGGCTGCGTCAAGGCCGCCGACGCCGATCGAGATCATGCCCATGCCTCCGCCGGTGGGCGTATGGCTGTCTGTGCCAAGCGCGATCTTTCCCGGTGCAGCGAACTGTTCGAGATGCACCTGGTGGCAGATGCCGTTGCCGGGTCGTGAGAAGTATGCTCCGAACTTTGCCGCTGCGGTCTGGAGGAAAAGATGGTCGTCCGGATTCATGTAATCCTGCTGCAGCATGTTGTGGTCGACATAGGAGACCGCTAATGGCACCTGCACTTTGTTAAGCCCCATTGCCTCGAACTGGAGCCATGCCATGGTCCCAGTGGCGTCCTGTGTATAGACCTGATCAACTTTCAGCCCCACCGGAGACCCGGCAGTGAGCTCTCCGTAGGCGAGATGCGATCCGAATATCTTTTCAACAATGTTTTTGCCCATGAATACCTCTTTGTGTGATATGGAATTTGACGTGAAACGGCGAAGACGTATTTTGACTTAGCCCTTTTTATTATGGTAAAAAATAAGGAAAAATCAAGCAGAAATGACTTTCCGGAGAACAGAGCATGCATTTTTTTCACTATAGGCAAAATGAACTGTACGCAGAGGACGTCCCGGTCAGGCTCCTTGCGGAGAAGTACGGGACACCCCTGTATGTCTACAGTTATAACACGCTTGTGAGGCATTTTAAGGCCTATGACGAGGCCTACGGCACATTCCCCCACGTCATCTGCTACGCGCTCAAGGCGAATACCAACGGCGCGATCCTGAAGCTGCTGGCAAAGCAGGGATGCGGTGCTGATATCGTGTCGGGCGGAGAGTTGTTTCGCGCCTTGAAGGCAGGCATTCCTGCCGGGAAGATCGTGTATGCGGGGGTCGGCAAGACAGAGGACGAGATCCGCTTTGCTCTGAAATCAGGGGTGCTGATGTTCAATGTCGAGTCAGCGGACGAGCTGAGGGAGATCGACAGGGTCGCCGGCACCATGAAGATGAAGGCGCCTGTCGCGCTCAGGATCAATCCTGACATCGACCCGCAGACACATCCCTATATTTCCACCGGCATGAAGGAGCACAAATTCGGCATCTCCATAGATGACGCGCTCGAGCACTACCGGATCGCCTCCCGGCTGCGGAATATCGAGATCGTGGGCGTGCAGAAGCATATCGGTTCTCAGATCACCAAGATCACTCCTTTTGTGGATGCGGTCAAAAGGATCCTGATCCTCGTCGATGAACTGAAGCGGCGGAAGTTCAACATCAGATATCTGGACATCGGCGGCGGCCTCGGCATCACCTACCTGAACGAAAAGCCGCCGGTGCCTGCAGATATCGCGAAGCAGCTCCTGCCGCTCATCAACGGCAGGGAGGTGACCCTTGTCATGGAGCCCGGCAGATCGATCGTCGGCAACGCCGGCATACTGGTCACGAAAACCCTGTACCTGAAAAAAGGTGAGGGGAAGACCTTCGTTATTGTCGATGCGGGAATGAATGACCTCATGAGGCCGTCCCTGTATGACGCTTACCATCATATCACCCCGGTAGCCAGGAGGAAGCGAGGACAGATCAGGGCGGATATCGTCGGACCCATATGCGAGTCAGGGGATTTCCTCGCAAAGGAAAGAATGATCTACGGGGTGCGGAGGGGCGAGTACCTGGCCGTCATGAGTGCAGGGGCATACGGCATGTCCATGAGCTCGAACTATAACAGCAGGCCGAAGGCCGCGGAGGTATTGGTGAACGGCGGGAAGCATTCGCTTATCTCGAAGCGCGGTACCTACGAAGACCTTGTCAGTCATGAAGTCATGCCGGGGTTCCTGAGGTGAATATCCCGTTTACCAAGATGCACGGCATCGGCAATGACTTCATTGTCATTGACTGCCGAAAGACAGCCCTCAGCTCTGAGCTCTCAGCTCTCAGTGAACTGAGCAGACGGCTCTGCCACCGCAGGTTCGGGATCGGCGCAGATCAGATCCTGCTCCTGTACAACTCGGCAAAGGCCGATTTCCAGATGCGCATCTTCAATGCTGACGGAAGCGAGGTCGAGATGTGCGGCAACGGCATCCGGTGCTTTGCAAAATATATCTGGGACAGGAAGTTGTCCGGGAAAAGCGTTCTTGAGATAGAAACGGCTGCGGGTATCATAAGACCGGAGAAAGCCGGCGACCTGGTCAGGGTCGATATGGGGACACCGGTGCTTGAGGGCAGGCAGATACCCGTTGACCTTGACGGGGTGATAAAGGATTATCCTTTAAAAGTAGAGGACAAAACGTTTAACATTACCTGTGTCTCGATGGGAAATCCCCATGCCGTCATCTTTGTGGATGATGTGGACGGGCTTGATGTGCAGAGATACGGAAGCCGGATCGAGACACATCCCCTTTTCCCGAGGAGAGTCAATGTGGAGTTCGTTCACGTAATTGACCCGAAGACCCTGCGCATGCGTGTCTGGGAGCGCGGCTCCGGCGAGACCATGGCATGCGGCACCGGCGCATCGGCAGCAGCAGTGGCCGCAAACCTGAAGGGCGTCGCAGGGAAGAAGGTGACAGTGAAACTTCTCGGCGGAGATCTTCTCATTGAGCTCAATGCTGATGGTCATGTTTATATGACCGGTCCTGCAGAGGAAGTCTTTGAAGGCCGGATAGAGCCATTCGTGTCCAGGACAGATAGCAAGAAATGACCGAACACCTCATGAACCCGGTTAACCGGCAGTATTTTATATTGAGCAACCTCATGGGGCACACGGACCTGATTGCGGCACATGGTAGCGAAGGGGGCTACAGGAGGTTTTTTTTCAGGGAGTCGCAACCGGCATTCATTCGGCATCCGGTCATTTCAGATAATTTTGGCAGTACTGAGATAGGGCAGTAAATAACAAGGAGGCAGGTATGTTCAGAGGATCAATTGTTGCGATCGTAACCCCGTTCAGGAACGGGAAGGTTGATGAAAAGGCGCTCGGCAGTCTTATCGAATGGCACATCAAGGAAGGGACGAATGCGATCGTGCCGTGCGGAACGACCGGAGAATCCGCTACTCTTGACTACAAAGAGCACTTCAGGGTCATAAAGTTCACGGTCGAGGCGGTGAACAACAGGGTGCCGGTCATCGCCGGTACCGGGGCCAACGCAACGGACGAGACGCTCCTGATCACCCGGGAGGCGAAGAAGTCGGGAGCAGACGCGGCCCTCCTCGTCAGTCCCTATTACAACAAGCCGACGCAGGAAGGTCTTTACCGGCACTACAAGGCAGTTGCCGAGACAGTGAAGATCCCGCTCATACTCTATAATGTGCCGGGCAGGACCGCGGTGAACATGCTTCCTTCCACGGTCGCGCGGCTCGCGGAGATAAAGAACATCGTCGGCATAAAGGAAGCGACCGGCGACATGAAGCAGGTGAGCGAGGTCATCAGGCTCTGCGGAGACAGGATCGACGTGCTCTCCGGAGACGATTTTACCACGCTCCCGCTCATGGCCCTCGGCGGTCAGGGTGTTATCTCCGTATCTGCCAATGTCGCGCCCAGACTCGTGTCGCAGATGTGCTCTCTCTGGGAGCAGGGCAAGCACGATGAGGCACGGGCGATCCACTTTAAGCTCGAGCCGCTCAATGCCGCCATGTTCATCGAGACGAACCCGATCCCGGTAAAGACGTCACTGGCAATGATGGGCAAGATCAAGGAAGAGTTCCGGCTGCCTCTGTGCGAGATGTCGCCCGCGAATAGGGAAAAACTGAAAGCTGTCCTGAAGGGGATGAAACTGGTGAAGTAAGACGATGAATGGCAATTAGTTAATAGTTAAGAGATTAAGACAGCAAAAGAAGGGGCCGGAAGAAAAAACTTTCGGCCCTTTTCGTTTCAAACCAGCATCCTGAAAAAAGCCGAAACTGAGAACCTAACAGATATCTGTTAAAGAATATACTTCTTCAGGATTTCCAGATCAAAATTTCGCAGAGCGGTCATCTCGAGAATATCCTCGCCCATGCCCTTCAGATAAGGAAACGTTCCGATCACCGGAACAGGACATATCTCTTCCAGGACCTTGGGATTGTTCTTTTCAGCAAGGCTGTTTTCCGACGGCCTGCTGTAATTGATTATCAGTCCGGCGACCTCGAGTCCGGCTTCAAGGGCATAATTGACCGTAAGCATGGTATGGTTGATGGTCCCAAGTCCGGGCTTGGCGACGATCAGGAGGGGCAGAGCGAATTCTTTTGCGAGGTCAACGACATAATAGTCTTTTTTGAGCGGCACCATAAGGCCGCCGATACCCTCCACGATGATGGATTCATATGACCGGTAAAGCGTGTAATAGGCCTTTTTTATTTCATCAATGTTGATCGTCCTGCCTTCGATCTCTGCGGCAGCATAAGGGGAGAGAGGGTTTTCAAAGCAATAAGGGGTGATGAGGCGCATGGGCTCTTCCATGTGCGCAGCCTGCCTGAGGAACGTTCCGTCATACGGGATGAGGATATCTCCCTCTTTTCCGCAGCCGCTTTCGACCGGTTTCATGGCGCAGGTCTTTATGCCAAAAGATTGTATGACCTTGATGAGAGCCCCGGCGATGATCGTCTTGCCGACGCCGGTATCAGTTGCGGTGATGAAAAAACCCTTGAACATGGCAACTCCTTTCAGTTACATGATACAGCATGGCTGGCACTATCAAAGGCGAGCCCTCATCAGGATACCGCTTTAACGTATCCTGCTGTCAAGGCTTATGACCTGGCCGGTGATATAGTCCATCACTGCCAGGGCAGCAATGCTGCCGGCAATATGCGCCGGGTCGGCGAGCGCGTTCAGAAGGCTCTCCTCCTTCGCCTGTTTCATTGCTCTTTCCGAGCGGGACCCCATCTCCGTCATCATGTAGCCCGGGATGACGGCATTGACCCTGATGTTATATTCAGCAAGCTCCCGGGCGGCCGAAACCGTCAGCCCGATCAGCGCCGCCTTTGACGCGCTGTATGCGGCCTGTCCAACTTTGCCTTTCACCCCGGAATATGACGAAATATTAATGATGTGGCCTCCGCCGGAACTGATCATTAGTGGCGCTGCCCCCCGTATCACGTGGAAGCAGCCGGTGACATTTGTTCTGATGATTTCGTTCCACTCATCTTCAGTCTGCCTGAGCAGCAGGTTGTCACGTGTTATGCCTGCATTGTTGATGATGATATCGAGTCTTCCGAAGCGGTCCTGTATCTGATGGACCATCCCTCTGACCTGTTCAGATTTCCCTACATCAGCCCTTATTGCCAGAGCATGTTCTTCTTTGCCTGACAGAAGTTCTCTCGCAGATGCTCCAGAGGTCAGGTAATTGACAATAACGGCGTATCCCTTTCCGAGGAACTCTTCTGTCAGATGTCTGCCCAAACCATGCGATGCCCCGGTAATGAGAACTATTTTTCTGGTGATCTCCACACAGTACTATCGACGCTTTATGTGAGGTAAGTCAAGGGATTGACATGATTTTGTCTTGACTTGATATGGAGGTAATGGTATGTTCATAACATGAACGTTCAAAAGATGAACGGACAGAAAGCCGAAAATCAGGACAGCTACAAGTCCCTGCTCCTCCTTGATGAGATAGCAAAGGGAGAACCTCTTTCCCAGCGGGATATCAGCAAGAAGCTGAATATCGCCCTCGGACTTGTGAATTCATATATAAAGAACCTGGTTTCAAAGGGATATATCACCATTTCAACCATCCCGGCAAAAAGATATGCCTACTATCTTACCCCCAAGGGATTTTCAGAAAAGACGCGCCTGACATATCAGCTGCTTCAGGATTATACGAACATTTATAAGGGAGCACGAAGGGATTTCCGGAAGTTGTTCCATAATCTGTCAGCGGCCGGCGTAAAAAGCGTTGTTTTTGCGGGAGTCGATGAGGTCGCGGAGATCGCGTATCTGTCCCTTCAGGAGGTCGATATCGAACTTGCCGGGGCTTTTGATGACGCAAAGGCCGGGACGAAGTTCTTCAAGACCGTTGTAATGCCCATTCATGAGATACACGGCACAGAGTATGACAGGATTATTTTGAGTACCTTTCTCAAGAGAGATGAGGTATACCGGAGACTTATGCAAAACAGCGTCTCCGGAGAGGAGATCCTCGCGATCTATGATATTCCGTCAGTCAATAAATAGACTGACAGCGTAGACGAAGGGTCAGCAGTACAAAGGCAATTGCTGATGATCATTGCCGCAATGAACAATGATGGTGGGCCCGGGAAGGCCTGGTCGGCGGTAGCCTGTCCGACAGTGCGGGCATGAAGATCGGCGATGAGATGCTGGAGCAGGAGCAGTGGACAAAGGTCATCGGTCCGCGCAGCGGCTGGTTCGATGTTCATCTTTCAGACCTGTGGCATTTCAGAGACCTGATCGGTCTGTTCGTAAAAAGAGATTTTGTGGCCTTTTACCAGCAGACCATATTGGGTCCGCTCTGGTTCCTGCTGCAGCCGCTGTTTACAACAATTGTCTTCACGATCATCTTCGGCAGGATCGCCCGGATACCGACCGACGGACTTCCCCGGATGCTTTTCTATATGGCCGGGATCGTGACCTGGAATTATTTTGCCGACTGTCTGAATAAGACCTCCGACACGTTCGTATCGAATGCGAGCATCTTCGGCAAAGTCTTTTTCCCCCGCCTCACCGTGCCGGTCTCGATCGTCATAACGAATCTCATAACCTTTGCCATCCAGTTCGTCCTCTTTTTGGCCTTCTGGGCCTTTTTTTATCTTAAGGGCTCTGACATCCGGATGACACCGTGGGTCCTCCTGACCCCGGCACTCCTGCTGCAGATGGCAGCTCTCGGCCTGGGACTCGGGATCCTGATATCCTCGATGACCACGAAATACCGGGACCTCCGATTCGTTGTGGGTTTTGGCGTGCAGCTCTGGATGTACGCAACACCCGTGGTCTATCCCATGTCCAGCATACCGGAGAAATGGCAATGGCTGTTCGCGCTGAATCCCATGGCCGCCATTATCGAGACCGTTCGCTATGCGTTTCTCGGCGCGGGAGCGCTCCGGCCGTTCCACCTGGCATTGAGCCTCGGCATGACAGTGGTCATTTTGCTGGCAGGTATCATCACTTTCAGCCGCATGGAAAAAACGTTCATGGATACGGTATGAGCGACGTTGTCATCAGGGTTGAGAACCTCTATAAGGAATACCGTCTCGGCACCATCAGTCATGGTACCCTGCACCGGGACCTGCAGTCCTGGTGGGCGAGGGTCAGAGGCAAGGAAGACCCGAATTCCCTCATATCTCACCATGACCGGCTGCCCGGACCGGAAGCCTTTGCCGATAACCCTCACATCCTCGCTCTCACCGATGTTACCTTTGACGTGCACCAGGGAGATGTGCTCGGCATCATCGGCCGCAACGGCGCGGGCAAATCCACGCTTCTGAAGATACTTTCGGAGGTGACCGCGCCGACAAAGGGTACGGTTAAGATGAAAGGCAGGGTCGCGAGCCTCCTGGAAGTCGGCACGGGGTTTCATTCGGAGCTGACCGGGAGGGAGAACGTTTACCTCAACGGGGCGATCCTCGGCATGACCAAAAGAGAGATCACGAGGAAGTTCGATGAGATCGTCGATTTTGCAGAGATAGAGAAATTCATCGATACCCCCGTCAAACGCTACTCTTCAGGCATGTACGTCCGCCTTGCCTTTGCTGTCGCCGCCCACCTTGAGCCTGAGATACTCATTGTCGACGAAGTGCTCGCTGTCGGTGACGCGCAGTTCCAGAAGAAATGTCTGGGCAAGATGGGGGACGTGGCAAAGGGCGGAAGGACGGTCCTGTTTGTGAGCCATAACATGGCCGCGGTACAGAATTTGTGTTCTTCGACCTTAGTTCTATCGAATGGGAGCTTAGTTTTTAGCGGAAAAGTCGATAAGGCCATAGAATGGTATTTTCAGAATGATATCGGTCAGGGGACAATGGATCTGCATGACGGGAAAGAGCGTAGTGGTAACGGCTTGGTCCGCTTTACAAAAATTACTACGTGCAACATGAGAAATGAGATTATCGATAGTTTCCCCTTGGGCCAGGGGTGCAAAATATACCTTGATTATGAATGTGCAAAAGGATTTTCGCCACATAATGTCGAAGTTGGAGTTGCCTTTATATCTGTGCTTGGCCTGAAGGTAGCGATGTTTAGCAACGTAGTCGCTAATCAGCCGTTCCATGACCTTTCTCCCGTTGGTCGCATATGCTGCACAATCCCTTCCGTACCATTAACTCATTCTGAATATGTATTGGGGATTTCCATCTCTTGCAACGGCGAGACTTGTGATTGGGTTGATAAAGCTATGCGCATCAGTATCTCGGAAGGAGATTTTTATAAATCCGGCCGTCTGTATTATCCCGGATCAACCCTGGTCTATCTTCCGCATAATTGGACAACATCATGAAACAAAAAACGCTTTTGGCCTTGCCTCATAAGCATTCACAGGATGCGCTCTATCCTCCGGTGGGTCTATTATATTTGGCAGCGGCAGCACGAGATCATGACCATGAAGTTTGCGTGCTGGATGGACAGATAGTGGGTGATGAAGCTATTCTGGAAGAATTTAACCGACCAGGCTACCGTTATTTTGGGACCACCATTCTCTCCCCTCTTCGTGAGCATTCGTATAACCTGATCCGGCAGATAAAATGCGTGAGACCGGAAAGCATAGTTATCGTCGGTGGCGCTCACGTATCGATCCTCCCTGAGCAGACTATGCGTCATATCCCCGAAATTGACATCGCCGTTGTTGGAGAAGGAGAACAAACAATGGTCGAAATTCTTTCGGGGAAAGACCTGAAGGACATCCCCGGCATCTGGTACCGAAAAGGAGGGAAGCTGTTGAAGACCCCCCAAAGGGCTCCCTTAGAACCGTCTGCCATTCCGATTCCGGCGTGGGACCTCATTGATATCACCGCTTACCGCTCCTACGAAGAAATCGTGATTGACAAGAGAACCCTTGGGCCGATGCTGGCTGTTTATTCCTCACGGGGGTGTACGGGTTCGTGCAGTTTCTGTTCCACCTGGTGGGTCTGGAAGCACTGGAGACAGATATCGGCAGCCAGGTTTGTTGATGAGATCGAATATCTTTACGAGAAAGGCATAGACCATTTTTTCATTGCTGATGATTCGATGATTAACACCTGCCAGTTCGTGGAGGCATTTTCGGCAGAGCTGCAACGCCGGAATATACAGATCTATTTTAAGATTGCATGTCGCGCCGATAAGATTACCCCCACCATTGCTCATACGCTTAAACAGGCCGGGTGCTACGAAGTCCATATCGGGTTCGAGAGTGGTTCCCAGCGGATCCTGGATGCCATGGGCAAGAAGATCACCGTCGACCAGAATGTCCGGGCAGCGGACGCTGTCCGTCAGGCCGGCATGAGGGTGTACGCCCTGATGATCATCGGACACATCCACGATGACATAAATAGCATCAATGAAACGATCAATTTCCTGAAAATGATAAAGCCCGAGGTCGTTGCCTCCATGAACGGGTTAATGCTTCTTCCGGGAACGCGCGATTATCAACATGCGAAAAGGGAAGGGTTCATTTCCGATGATTTCTGGCTTGGGAAAGAACCATACAAAATATATACCGTTGCATTTTCCGAGCAGGAATTGTCAGATGTGCGCTATATGATCGACAATCAGAAAAAAATCCTGTCACGAAGATTACTCCCGATCCAGGTTCAGGTCGGCAAAAAACTTCGATTCCTTAAAGAACGTATGACCGGGTTGCTCGGTCGAAAGCCTGCCGGATTATACAGAGGGTAAGAAGTAAAGATGCGGTTTCGTGATCCAATCAACTTTGTTCGATGGGCGCGCAAAGCCCAGTGCGTGCCGAAAACGGAATTTATAAGGAAATTCGTCACCGGGAAGGACGTTCTCGACCTCGGGGTTGTAGCGCACTCGCTTGATTATATGAAAAAAACCCCCGATAAGTGGCTGCATGGTCTCATTTGTGAGCATGCCGGAAAAGTTGTCGGTGTCGATATTCTCAAAAGTGAAATCAGTGAGCTGCAAGAAATGGGATACAACGTCATTAACGATGACGTCTTAACGTTGGACCTTGATAGGCAATTTGACGTAATCGTATGTGGAGACCTGATTGAACATGTATGGAATCACGATGCATTGCTGCATTCCATATCTCGTCATCTTCTGGATGACGGTGTTGCTCTGATAACCACACCGAACCCATTTTCAGCCAATCGATTTTTCAATATATTGTTTGACGGATGGACCGCCATCAATACGGAGCATACCTGCTGGCTTTGTCCTCAAACGGTTTTCCAGCTGGTGGAAAGAGCCGGATTGAGGATTGTTGATTTTTATTGGATCTCGACTGATTTCCCTATGTCTACAAAAAACCGTTATTGGGGCGGCATTGCAAACCGGATCGCTTCTGCCTTGCAGAAAAAGAATGGCCTTCTCAGAACGGATTACGGCATCGTTGTTAAAAAAAAGATTCCGCATGTATCTTATGAAGACGGCGCTCTTCCTTTTGTTTCGGTAGTGTTACCTACGTATAACCGGCCTTCTTATGCAATATCAGCCGTGGAGAGCTTGTTCATGCAGGATTATCCGAGAGAAAAATATGAAGTTCTGATCGTGGATAATGGGACTTCAGACGAAACAGAAATGTGCGTCAGGGCTTTCTTTCGTGATTACCTGTCCCCCGTAACAGTGAAATATATCCGCGAACAAAGAAGAGGCCTTGTCTATGCCCGGCACACGGGAGCGGCTCAGGCTGCCGGAGAAATCATCCTGTTCGGCGACGACGATGCACGATATGAGCCGAACTGGATCTCTGCTATTGCTGATGTTTACAGACAAAATCCGGAAGTTGGTGCGGTAGGCACAAAAATCGAAATCGAATGGGATCAAACGCCGGAAACATGGGTCTTGCATTACGAGGGGGTATTGGGCAGATTGACGTATGATACCGAGACGGTAATCGACATGGGCTTGCAGATATATGGCGGGAGTTTTTCTATAAGGGAAAAAGTGTTGCGCGATTTGAATGGATTTAATCCCGGCCAGATGGGTGAATATATATTGGGAGATTCCGAAACAGGCCTCTGCGATAAACTTGCAAAAGCGCGAATCCCGGTGGGATGGACGCCCCACACAATTATGTGGCATAAGCAGGAAGTTTCTAAACAGGGTACCCTTACTGATATCAAAAGAAGGTTTTGGAACAATGGGATATGCCTGGCGTATCGTGACAACGTTGCATCGGAAATGCGCGGGCTCGTAGACCGTTTTCAGATATTGAAAAGAATAGTTAGCTTGCTAAAGCGGACCGTTAAGGGCCTGATATACAGGCAGAAGCCGTATCAAACGATGCTCGATTATACCCTCTTTACGGCGTATCTATGGTATACATTGAGATTCCATTTTGATTTTAAATTGCGAAAGAAGATATTGTCACAAGATTGGGCATACAATAAAGACTACATTCCTTCACCTGTTACTTTTTCAGTGAACGGGAAAGGTAAATAAGAGAGGGGATGGCCGTGAATCGTTATGTGCACTTGCATGTTCAGGGCGGGGAAAGTGAAAAACAAAATGGAGAAGCATATATCATCCAAAAAGCAGTTGCAACATCGCATGCTGCAAATTATCTGAGGTGGAAAGTATGACGGTTGAACGGATATCCAGGGGCGATCGTATTATCGCAATAATCGTTCGCTCGCATTTCAAACAGGAAGGCATTCATTTCTTCACCCCGGACGATTTTTCGCAGCAACTGGCCTATATGGACCGGCCTGACGGATATGTCATAGCGCCTCACGTCCATAACAAGCTTCAGCGTGAGGTCTTTTATACCCAGGAGGTCCTCTTCATCAGGAGAGGGAAGGTCAAGATCGACTTATATGACGATGACCGGAGATGCATTGAAACACGTATCCTTGAAACGGGCGATGTCATACTGCTGGCTTCCGGCGGCCATGGTTTTGAGATGCTCGAACCGACCGAGATGATAGAAGTGAAACAGGGGCCGTTCGCCGGTGAACAGGACAAGACGAGGTTCGAACCGTGATACCGGTCAATGAGCCATTGCTTGACGGAAACGAAAAGAAGTACCTGGAGGAGTGCATCGACACCGGCTGGATATCGTCCGAGGGGCCTTTCGTCAAAGAGTTCGAGGAAAAGTTTTCGGCAAGGGTGGGGCGGAAATTCGGCATTGCAGTCGCAAACGGCTCTGTTGCTTTGGACACGGCTGTCGCTGCAGTGGGTATTACGCACGGCGATGAAGTTGTCATGCCGACGTTTACGATCATATCCCCTGCAGCTTCTGTAGTGAGGGCTGGGGGGAGACCGGTTCTCGTTGACAGTGACGCGGCAACATGGAATATGGATCTCGGGCAGTTACAGGATAAGGTAAAGAGTGAGATAGAGGTTAAGAAAAACAAGAACATAAAGGCAATCATGGTTGTCCATGTATATGGCCTGCCGGTGGATATGAACCCTGTTCTGGAGCTTGCTGACAAATATGATCTGAAGATTATCGAAGATGCGGCCGAGATGCACGGACAGACCTGTCACGGCAGACCCTGCGGCAGTTTCGGCGACATAGGCATATTCAGTTTTTATCCCAATAAACACATTACCACCGGTGAAGGCGGTATGGTCGTGACTGATGATGAAGAAATGGCTGAGAGATGCCGCTCCCTGCGCAATCTCTGTTTTCAGGCGCGGAAGCGATTTGTCCATGAGGAGCTCGGCTGGAATTTTCGCATGACGAATCTGCAGGCAGCGCTGGGATTGGCCCAACTGGAGCGTCTGGATGAATTCGTGGGACGGAAAAGAAACATGGGGAAGCGCTACACGGGACTGCTGTCGGCCATCCCCGGCCTGCAGCTGCCCCTTCCGAAGACTGCTTATGCCGAAAGCATATACTGGGTATACGGAATGGTGCTCAAGAATGAGGTGCCTTTTGATGCGGAGGAGGCGATGCGGAGGCTGGCGGAACGGAAGGTAGGGACGCGGCCATTCTTCTGGCCGATGCATGAGCAGCCTGTCTTTCAGAAGATGGGACTCTTCACTGATGAACGTCATCCCGTGGCGGAAAGACTGGCGCGGAGAGGTTTTTATATTCCGAGCGGCCTGGCCCTGACGGAGGAGCAGATGGATAGGGTAAGCGCCGCTGTCAGGAATGACCTCTGGAGATGAATATGACCAATTTCGACGATTATGCAGACCTTTATGATCTTTTCTATCGTGACAAGGATTATCGTGCTGAATGCAGTTATATAAAGGCCCTCGCCGATAACTATGCAGGCAGGCCGGTCGGGTCATTGCTTGACATTGGTTGTGGAACAGGCGGCCATGCCCTTGTCTGGGCAAAGGCCGGTCTCGACGTGACCGGTCTTGACCGATCGGACAGGATGCTCATGCATGCGCGGGAAAAAGCCCGGAAAGCCGGTCTCAACGTCCCTTTTCTGGAAGGGGATGTCAGGGGTTTCGACCTTGGGAAAAAGTTTGATGCAATTACCGCAATGTTCGCCGTGATGAGCTACCAGACGGCGACGGAAGATATCCTGTCGGCGTTGTGTTCGGTGAGGAAGCATCTTGATCCTGCAGGATTGTTCTTTTTCGACGCATGGTCCGGGCCCGGCGTCCTCTCAGATCCGCCCCATGACAGAGTCAGTTCATTTCTGAGAGGGTCTATGGAGATCCTCCGGACGGTGAAACCCGTGCATGATGTTTCGCGCCATGTTGTCGATGTGCACTATGATATCCTCTGTATCGAGGGTGAAAGGATCATGAAGAGGGTCCGGGAAACCCATCCCATGAGATATTTCTTCCCGCAGGAGATAGCGGACTATGCATCACG
>VEOY01000090.1 GCA_012026685.1 Nitrospirota bacterium | reverse complement strand
GGCATATCTCGATACATGTCAGCGCAGGAGAGATCGTGACGATTATCGGAGCCAACGGCGCAGGCAAGACAACGCTGCTCAAGACCATCGCCGGACTGATCCGGCCGCGGGCAGGAGAAATGCGTTTCGGGCAGGAAAATATTACGCGTCTGTCACCGGAGAAGATCGTATTTCTCGGCTGCTCTCTCGTCCCGGAAGGCAGGCAGGTCTTTGCGCCGATGACCGTCCGGGAAAACCTTCTCCTGGGAGGATACGTCCAGTTCAGACGCGATAAAAAGCATGAGGTCCGCGAGGACCTTGAGAAGATCTTTGATATGTTTCCAAGACTGAAGGAGCGTGAAGGACAGCTTGCCGGAACGCTTTCCGGCGGTGAACAACAGATGCTCGCGATCGGCAGGGCGCTGATGGCACGTCCAAAAATGATCATGATGGATGAGCCTTCCATGGGCCTTGCTCCGCTGATCGTGAAGGACATCTTCTCGATCATCAGAAGGCTCCGCGACGAGGGGAACACGGTCCTGCTCGTCGAGCAGAATGCCAAGGCGGCGCTCGGCATAGCTGACCGGGGATATGTCCTCGAGACAGGGAGGATCGTCCTTGAGGAGAACGCAGAGGACCTGCTCTCGAACATGGACGTGCAGCGGGCATACCTGGGCAGGGACCTGGATACGGAAACGAGAATATAGGGGCCAAGGGTTTGCGGGTCCGAGGGTTCAAGGGAGCAGAAAGAAGGCAGGCTCAGGAATTCGTGGGTCCGAGGGGCAGGGGAATAGAAAGAATGCCGGGGGCAAGGGTTAAGTATGAGGAACATCTTGAAAAACTATGCTAAAAACATATAAAGATCTGGAGGTATGGCAAAAGGCATATGCATTCTGTCTGAAGATCTATCAGGCGACTAAGGATTTTCCGGCAGGAGAGAAATATGGATTAACATCTCAGATCCGGAGAGCTGCCATCTCGATCTCTTCAAATATAGCAGAGGGTTACGGCAGGAAAAACCTGCCGGAATATATTCAGTTCTTGCATATTGCTTATGGATCATTGTGTGAACTTGAAACTCAGATCTTACTGTGCGGGGATCTCAGCTTTATTAGCAAAGCCGAGACAGAAAAGCTTACTGAAAATATCAGCACTATAGAGCGGATGTTGAAAGCGCTCATCCGTTCATTTGAAAAAAAGAGGCTAGGAAATGCTTATTAGGGAATTCTTCCGGTATTTATACCGGAACCCCCGAACCCTTGGCCCCTCGAACCCTTTTTTTGCGGAGGTTGATTATGTACTGGGAACCTGAAAGAGAGTGCATGGACAGGGATGAGCTCAGGCAGCTGCAGCTTGAACAGCTGCAGGCAACACTGTCGCGCGTATACATGAATGTGCCCTTCTACCGGAAAAAGTTTGACGAACTGGGCATTGATCCCGATGAACTCCGGTCGCTTGAGGACATCAGGAAACTACCGTTTACGACAAAAAATGACCTGAGGGACAATTATCCGTACGGGCTCTTTGCCGTTCCCCTGCGGGAGGTCGTCAGGATCCATGCGTCCTCGGGAACGACCGGCATGTCGACCGTTGTCGGCTATACGAAAAACGATATCAAGACATGGTCGAACCTCGTGGCCCGGGTGCTCACTGCGGCCGGCGTCACCAAGGACGACGTCGTGCAGATCGCCTTCGGCTACAGCCTCTTCACCGGCGGGTTCGGCCTTCACTACGGCGCGGAACGGATCGGCGCATCGGTGATCCCGATCTCGAGCGGCAACACCGACCGCCAGATAAGGATCATGCAGGACTTCAAGACAACGGCCCTGATATGCACACCGAGCTATGCATCGCTCATCGCCGACACGATCCAGGAAATGGGTATTAACATCAACTCCCTCTCGCTGAAATATGGCCTCTTCGGAGCAGAGCCATGGTCTGAAAAGATGCGTCAGGAGATCCAGGAAAAGCTCAGGATCATCGCGACAGACAACTACGGCCTGAGCGAGGTCATGGGGCCGGGGGTGGCCGGCGAGTGCCTGGAGAGAAACGGCCTGCACATCAACGAGGACCATTTTTATGTCGAGCTCGTCGATCCTGAGACGCTGGAGCCGGTGCCGCCGGGCGAAGTGGGCGAACTCGTGATCACGACCCTCACCAAAGAGGCATTCCCGGTCATCAGGTTCAGGACCAGGGACCTCACGCGGTTCATTCCGGAGCAGTGCCCGTGCGGGAGAAAGACCGTGCGCATGCAGCGCGTCATGGGCAGGACCGACGATATGCTCATCATCCGGGGCGTGAACGTCTTTCCGTCCCAAATAGAAAACGTCCTTATGAGCGTGGAAGGCACGGAGCCCCATTACCAGATCGTTGTGGACAGGAAAGGCGCGCTCGACGAAGTGACCGTCATGGTCGAGGTCTCGGAGGCGATCTTCTTCGATGAGATGAAGAGGCAGACCGGACTGGTCGAAACGATCAAAAAGCGTCTTTCGTCTGAGTTGAATATATCGGTAAACGTGAAGCTCGTCGAGAAGAAGACCATAGAGCGAACGGAAGGCAAGGCGAAACGGGTGATCGACAACAGGAAGCTGTGAGAACACACAGACAGGTAGAGGTAGAGGCAGAGAACAGGGCCGATTTCTTCTTTACCTTTGCCTATGCCTTGATCTTTGCCCATAACCATAAACGCGACTAAATAGGTTATTATATCGCCATACCAAAAACACTTCGAGGGGAATTATGAGCTTTCAGTATATCCGTGAGATGCCGAGCGTAAAAGAGATCATGCAGACCATGCCGCTGTCGGCAAATCTTAAGAAATTGAAAATGAAGCGCGATGGAGAGATCAGGGAAGTGTTCGAGCGGAGCAGCGACAAGTTCCTGGTGATCATCGGCCCCTGCTCTGCGGACAACGAGGACTCTGTCTGTGATTACGTCTCTCGCCTTGCCAGTCTTCAGGAAGAGGTGAAGGAGAGGCTGATCATCATTCCGCGCATCTACACGAACAAGCCCCGGACCACGGGTGAGGGATATAAGGGCATGGCGCATCAGCCGAAACCCATGGAAGCGCCCAACATGGTAAAGGGCCTGAAGGCGATCCGCAAGATGCATATCCGGGCGCTGGAAGAGTCACACCTCTCTGCCGCGGATGAGATGCTGTACCCGGGCAACTATCCCTATCTCGAAGATATCCTGAGCTATGTCGCTGTCGGCGCCAGGTCGGTAGAGAACCAGCTCCACCGCCTCACGATCAGCGGGCTTGAGGTAGCGTCAGGCATGAAGAACCCTACCGGCGGGGACCTCGAGGTTATGCTCAATTCGGTCCAGGCCGCTCAGCTGCCCCATGTCTTCGTGTACAATGGATGGGAGGTCAGCACGACCGGGAATCCCCTTGCCCACTGCATTCTCCGCGGTGCCGTCGACCCCTACGGGACAAACATCCCCAATTATCACTATGAAGACCTGATGAGACTTTCCGAGGTCTACAAGAAACGCAATCTCGCCAATCCTGCGATCATTGTCGATACGAACCACGCGAACTCGAACAAGAAATTTCATGAGCAGCCGAGGATAGCGAAAGAGGTAATGAAAAGCCGTCAGCATTCCAAGACGCTCGGGAACAAGGTGAAAGGGCTCATGATCGAAAGCTATATCGTTGAGGGGACCCAGAAGATCGGCGAGAACATCTACGGAAAGTCGATCACCGACCCCTGCCTCGGATGGGAAGACTCGGAGCGTCTCCTGAGAGACCTGGCTGAATACGTCTGAGGACAGTTGCGCACCCGTGCACAGCACGGCCGCGGCAGTACGTTTTCGTCTTCTTTGCATTTGGTTGTATTTTAGGGTATAGTAGTACAATAGCTTTTAGAGTTGAGGTTACCTCAGGGACTTTGAAAGTCTCTGAGGTTTTTTATTTGCAGTCAGGAAAAAAGGAGGAAAGTAAGTGGAGAAGAAACTGTATGTGGGCAATATCTCATTTCAGGCGACAGAGGACGATATCAGGG
>VEOY01000175.1 GCA_012026685.1 Nitrospirota bacterium | reverse complement strand
GTTTTCATGAGGCCTGGGAAACGCGCGGTATTCGCCGAGTTCAAACATAACGGCAAGACAAGGAAGGTTGAATTGGTAATCGATGTGCCGGCTGAACCCAGGAGGGATGAAAATGCTATTGAACAAATCCGGCCGTCGGAGTAGGGCTATCAATTTCAAGGCTGAGGAGGTGATAAGATGACGGTATATAAATTTAGATTAATTGCAATAACCATTATCCTGCTTCTGGTCCTGGCTGCGATTGTTTCAAATGAGGCCTTTGCCCAGAAACAGGCCAAGGACCAGTCCTTGCGAAGAGGGGAAACACGGGTCACACTCGATCCTGCGATGTTCAGTGACCCCAAAGTCCGGCAGGCGTATCAGGTTGCGAAGGAGATCCCCTGGGTTCTGGACAGCATCTATTGTTTCTGCCAGTGCGAAGAATCCCCAGCATTCAGGCACAAGAGCCTGCTGAGCTGCTATGTAGATAAACATGCGGCAATGTGAGACATCTGCCTTGGGGAGGCCCTGCGGGCCTTCGAGCTATATAAGAAAGGGTATTCTGTAAGAAACATACGCGACATTGTTGAAAAGGAATATAAGAGATGAGGCATCCGGATGTTGTTGCAATAATCAGTATTGAACGCTATTTCTTTGTTCACTGCTCCTCATATATGGTTCTTTGCAGGCAGGGAAAAAGGTGGGATAATTAATAATAAGCAAGTTAAGGCGAAGGAAAGTAAAACGGGGGTAGTTTTGTGGCAAAAGACCCGGTATGCGGTATGTCTGTCAGGGAAGAGGACGCAATCACCGCTGAATGTGAAGGAATAATTTACCATTTCTGTTCCGAAGGATGCAAAACGAAGTTTCTTCAGGAAAGAACCTGCAAAACTCCCCGCACAGCATATCACCTCATAATTGTCGGCGGTGGGCCTGCGGGTCTGACAGCAGCCGTATATGCGGCAACGCTAAGGATGGACGCCTATCTTATCGCCAGGGATCTGGGCGGCCAGGCAGTAGACAGCACGAAGATCGAAAACTATATGGGCTTTGATTTCATTAAAGGCCCCGAACTCATAGAAAAATTCCAGTACCAGCTAATCCATTCCCATTACATAGATCATTTGATGAGCGAAGCCGAGAAGATTGAAGCTGTAAATGACGGCTTTAATGTCACAACTTCAGAGCTCAATAAGTATTTTGCAAGGGCCCTGCTCATTGCCACCGGAATGACAAGAAGAAGGTTGAATGTTGAAAGGGAAGAGGAGTTTCAGAGGAAAGGTATATTCTACGGCAACATTCAGGACTTTTCCTTTGTTCAGGCTGAAGATGTCGCTGTAGTTGGCGGCGGGAATTCTGCGCTTCAGATCGTCGAAAATCTGCATGGCATCGCCAAAAAGATATATTTGATCTCGTCCAGTGAGTTTACGGCAGACCCTCTGATCCTTGAGAGGGCAGGCAGGTTTGAGAATCTGCATAAATACGAAAATTACAAGGTGGCCGGATTTGCAGGAGAAAACACACTTTCAGGAATAACAATCCGGAAAATGGCGGGGGAAGAGACGATAAATATCAAGGTCAAAGGTGTATTTGTAGCTATCGGTCTTCAACCGAACTCTTCTCCTGTCGCTCATCTTGTCAAACTTAATGAGCGCGGCGAGATCATTATCAATTCCGACTGTTCGACCAGTCACCCCGGCATCTTCGCTGCCGGAGATGTCACAAATGCGTTCGGGAAAAGGATAATCATAGCCTCAGGCGAAGGAGCCAAGGCCGCAATGGCAGCAAGACAGTATATATTAAACCTTGGAAAGGAGCGGAAAATATGAGCATTAAAAGGATAACAAAGGCAAAGGGATTATCTTGTAAATGTCACAGTTCTTGTTAGCCATTAAGGAGGTTTGAGATGAAAAAGATACTTTTTACAAGTTGTGCTTTAGTAGTGTTGTTAGTTGCCGCTTATAGTTTTGCACAGATGGACGGCCAGAAGAAGGAAGGGATGGGCTCGTCGCAGATGAAGGGTGGCCAAATGATGAGCCAGGATATGATGGTAAACATGACGGAGACGATGAAGAATATGAACGAGATTATGGAGAAACTGGCTCACCCCATGCACCACATGACTGTCACAGACCATGCACAAATGAATAACCTTGGCAAGGTTATGCGCAAGATGGCCTCTGAAATGAACGAGATGGCAGTGCACATGGAAAAGGGCGCGATGGATGCTGCAACAGCCAAGAAAATGCAGGATAGAATGAAGGCAATCAACCAGGAGCTGGAAACGCTGCAGAAAAAGAACAAGTGAGGTTTATCAATTTGAGGGGAGGCTTGTTTAAGGAGGTGCAATTATGATGCAGTGGGGAAATTATGGATGGGGAATGGGATTTGGATGGCTGTTTATGATTATCTTCTGGATTCTGGTTATTTTAGGCGTTGTGTATCTTGTCAGGCTGGTTGCAGGCGGAGAGAGGAAGACGGCAGGAGAGACGGCCCTCGATATCCTCAAGAAGAGATACGCAAAAGGGGAGATAACAAAAGAGGAGTTTGAGGAGAAGAAGAAGGCGATTGAATAATGCTTGTCCATAGCGTTTCTGCAAAGGAAGACAATTTATGGAATGGCTAAGGGAGAACTGGTTTTCCGTTCTTATTTTTATCTTGTTCGTCGGCATGCACCTCTTTGGTCATGGAAAGCACGATGAAAGAGCCCGCGGCAAAAGAGGGTACGCTGAGAAACGATCTTCACAAACACTGATATACGGGCTGAGATGATGAAAGTCAAAGATGCGCTTGGGCCGGTTAAGCCTTCCATCGCGGCAACCAAAACCGAGTGGACATGCCCAATGCATCCGGAGATCGTGCAGGATGCGCCGGGCAGTTGCCCAATCTGCGGCATGGCACTGGAACCGAAAACAATTTCTGCGGATGAACAAGAGAACCCCGAGCTTATCTACATGACTCGTCGGTTCAAGATCGGCGTTCTCCTGTCGATCCCCTTGGTATATATTGCGATGGGCAGCCTTATCCCTGCGATCGCTCCGGAGAAGTTCATCTCCATGGCGGCGGTGAAGTGGCTGGAACTGATCCTGGCTACTCCTGTTGTTCTCTGGGGCGGCTGGCCGTTCTTCGTGCGGGGATGGCAATCGATTGTCACCTGGAATCCCAACATGTTCACCCTCATCGGCCTCGGCGTGTCGATCGCATATATCTACAGCCTCGTCGCAGCGTTTTTCCCGGGTCTGTTCCCTGCTGCGTTCAGGGGCACAAGCGGAGATGTTGGAACCTATTTCGAAGCTGCAGCCGTCATCGTGACCCTCGTTCTGCTCGGACAGGTGCTCGAACTTCGGGCCAGGAGCAAGACAGGAGCCGCAATCAAAGCCCTGCTCGGGCTTGCGCCTAAGACAGCTCGCCGCGTGAAAGACGGAACCGAGGAGGATGTTCCACTGGAGCAGGTGCATGCTGGCGATCTGTTGCGCGTGCGGCCCGGAGAGAAGGTCCCTGTTGACGGGACCGTGACGGAAGGGGCGAGCAGCGTGGACGAATCCATGATCACCGGCGAACCGATCCCCGTGGAGAAACATGCCGGAGACCGGGTTGTCGGTGCGACCGTGAATGGGACAGGCTCGCTTATCATGAAGGCTGAGAAGGTCGGTTCTGAGTCCCTTCTGGCGCAGATCGTCCACATGGTTGCCGAAGCCCAGCGGAGCCGCGCGCCGATCCAGAAGCTTGCTGACATTATCGCGGGATACTTTGTCCAGATCGTCGTCACTATCTCCGTCATCACTTTCATTGTCTGGGCATGGGTCGGCCCCGAGCCCCGCTTTGTCTACGCGCTCGTGAACGCTGTTGCGGTATTGATTATTGCCTGTCCCTGCGCTCTGGGCCTCGCGACTCCAGTGTCCATTATGGTAGCCATGGGAAAGGGAGCTACTGGCGGCGTTCTGTTCAAAAACGCAGAGGCTATCGAGCTGATGAGAAAAGTGAATACCCTGGTGGTGGACAAGACAGGAACGCTTACGGTAGGAAAGCCTAAACTGATCGCCGTGAAGACAAATGACGGATTTGACGAGACGTCGATACTTCTGTACGCATCCAGCATTGAACGGGATAGCGAACATCCCCTTGCGGCAGCCATCGTGTCCGGGGCGCAGGAAAAAGGCATCACGCCGCAGAATGCCGAGTCTTTTCAATCAATAACAGGAAAGGGCGTTTTGGGGAAGGTGGATGGTCATGCAGTCGCACTTGGCAATCGAGCGCTGCTTGATGAGCTGGGCATCAATCCCGGCGGGCTTGTGGCTAAGGCCGAGGATCTGAGGAAGGACGGCCAGACGGCAATGTTCGTTGCCGTTGACGGAAAGCCGGCGGGACTTCTCGGAGTCGCCGACCCGATAAAGGAAACGACCGGAGAGGCTGTCCAGCAGCTTCATGATGACGGCATCCGCATCGTTATGCTTACGGGCGATAACAGGACCACTGCCGAAACAGTTGCGAAAAAACTGAGTATCGACAACGTGTTTGCGGAAGTGCTGCCTTACCAGAAGGCTGAAGTCATAAAGCGTCTCCAGAACGAAGGTCTGTTTGTTGCAATGGCAGGAGATGGGATCAACGATGCTCCCGCTCTTGCCCAGGCACAGGTTGGCATCGCCATGGGCACCGGCACCGACGTGGCCATGGCGAGCGCAGGCGTGACTCTCGTGAAAGGCGACCTCAGGGGTGTCCTTCGGGCGAGGCTCCTGTCCCGTGCCACGATGAAGAACATCAAGCAGAATCTGTTCTTTGCCTTCGTGTACAATGCTCTCGGCATCCCCGTCGCTGCGGGAGTGCTGTACCCGTTCCTCGGAATCCTGCTCAGCCCCATCCTCGCAGCAGCGGCGATGAGTTTCAGTTCGGTATCGGTCGTGGGCAATGCTTTGCGGCTTAAGAGGACGAAACTGTGAGACAACCATGACGATCGGGCACACAGACAAGCCTCTGGTATATATGCACTGCTGAATGAGATCGAGGGCGCTGCATTCATTCATAAGGAAGGCGGTTCTTATATCGTGGAGGTGAAACAGAGAATCAGTCGCTTCGTGTTTCCAGATTTGCCGTTATCCTCGGCTACAGTTTTGAAATGCGCCGAATCGAGGACGGCTCGCTGAAGAACGTACAGAATGAATCAATATGTGAGTCGGAAAATTCCTTTGATTTTCCATGTCGCAAGAATGTCGCAAAAATTGTGAAAAGCAATGCATGAATACGACAAATTAGAACAAGATAAAGCAAGTAAAATCAAATAGATAGGGGATTTAATAGCGCTTGGGGTGCGAGTGGTCGACCGTTCAAATCGGTTCGCCCCGACCATTAAGAGGCCCGTAAATTCAAGGTTTGCGGGCCTCTTTCTATTTCTCCCCGAGCGAGGTTTTTTGATCTGGGCCTTTTTGGGGACCAGTCAGCGCTCTTGCCGTCGGGCTGTTCCTACGCTTTGGAAATATTCGTCAGTTCCTCCTCGATCATCCCCCTGAAAAGCGGTATTTTGTACGCGTTATGTTTCAATGGCTGCGCATCTTTAACAGACAGGGCCGCAGTTTGTCTGGCAGAATCGGGACCGGGAACCTTTCCGATAAGTGCCTTTTCCGCATCAACCAGGCGCCAGGGAACAGGCGCTGCTCCGCTCAGGACGATCCGTGCATCAGCGACCCTGTTGTTGCTCGTTTGGACCGCAAGCGCCACACCGGCAAGAGCAAAGTCCCACGACCGACGTGCGCGTATCTTCCGGTAGGAGCTTTTCAGTCCCGCAGGCGGGGGAGGAAGGACGATCTCGGTCACGATCTCACCCGCTTCAAGTACCGTCTCTTTTGTCACGTCCTTTGACGGAGGAACGAAAAAATGTTCAAGAGAAACTTTTCTCATGCCAACAGGACCGGCTATAGCGGCCTCCGCCCTGTAGGCGATGAGCGCAGGAGCGGTGTCGGAAGGATGGACAATGTAACACCCGTTGCCGCCGAAAATGCAGTGGTAGTGGTTCTCGCCTGCAACAGCATAGCACCTGTCTCCGCTTTTGCGAAGGCAATGGAACTCGCCGCGATAATACCAGCACCTCGGCTTCTGGCAGAGGTTGCCGCCGATGGTCCCCTGGTTTCTGAGCTGGGGACTTGCAACTTCAGCAGCAGCCTGTGCAAGGGCCGGGTAGCGTTCTCTGATCACCGGGCTTTCACTGATCTCGGTTATGGTGGTAAGGCTGCCGATGCTCAGGCCGCCTCCCGGCGTCTCATGGATCCTCTTCAGATCCTTTATTCCCGTGATACTCACGACCATGTCCGTGGTAAAGACGTTGTCCCGCAAACAACCGAGAAGGTCGGTGCCACCGGCAAGGATCCGTGCCTTGCCTGTTGAAAGTCCGGTCACTGCATCCTTGATCGACGCTGCCCGCTGGTAGGAAAATCCCGGCGTCATTTCGATCCCT
>VEOY01000184.1 GCA_012026685.1 Nitrospirota bacterium | reverse complement strand
TTCGCTTCTTAGCTCGGAATGTTTCTGACCCGGACCTTGTATGCAGCCCGCTGCTCTTCGAGGGTCTCCAGCTGAAGGGGCACCTCCTCGATCTCTCTTTTTTTCGGAGCCTTCGTGACCAGAGTCAGCAGAGCGCCGAATATCATAAGCCCTGCTGATATGAAATATCCGAAATTATAGCTTCCGGTGATGTCGGCTATCTTCCCTGCCATGAGGGGGCCGAAAACGCCTCCCACACCCCAGGCAGTGAACATGATGCCATAGTTGAGCCCGAGATTCTTTGTTCCCCAGAAATCGGCCGTTGCGGATGGAAACAGCGACAGACATGCGCCGTAGCTCAGGCCCACGACGGCAGAGCCGAGCACAAAGGTTTCAACAGTTGAGAATTTCGAGAAGAATAACATGATCGCAGCCTGGCTGAGGAAAACGATCATTATGGTCTTGATCCTCCCGATCCTATCGGACACCATCCCCGCGATGATCCGTCCGGCTGCATTGAAGACCGCCAACAGAATTACGAAGAGAAATCCGGCCTGTATCGCGTTTCCGGACTGGACCGAGACGATCTTTGCGAGATGCCCGATGATCATGAGACCGGCCGTTGCAGCGCAGGCGTACTCGAACCATAACAGGAAAAATGTGGGCGTCCTTACCATCTCCCGCCATACGAAATCCACCTTGTTATTCCCGTTCACAACAGCGGACTTGGAAGGAGCGCTTTTCTGAACAGGGGGATTAACAATGAACTGCGCTATGAATACCGCGAACACGGCAAAGGTCGCACCCAGGATCCGGAACGCGTCACCGATGCCGAAGTCAGAGATGAGAAACTTGCTGAACGGTGCGATATAAACCGGCGCAAGACCGAAGCCGCTTACGACGATACCGGTAATGAGCCCTTTCTTCTCGGGAGGGAACCATTTCACTGCCGCGGGGGTGGCGGCGGAATAGCCAAGCCCGAAACCCGTGCCTGCCAGGCATCCGAAGCCGATCACCGCAGGGAGAATGTTGCCTGCGCTTGCAAAGCTGGCCAAAGCGAGTCCGGCAGCTGTGAAAACAGCTCCCATACTGGCCACCATCCGCGGGCCAAGCTTGTCCTGCAGCCTCCCGGCAGGGACCATCATCAATGCGAAACAGGCGATTGCTACGGTGTAGGGGATCGAAGCCTCTGTCTTCGACCATCCGAACCCGCCTTTGTCAACAGCTTCGGTCAGCTGCTTGCTGAAGACGCTCCATGCGTACAGAACTCCCAGCGCGAGATTAAGCCCCATCCCCGAAAATGCCACCCACCAGCCTTTCTTGCTGTCCATACCGCTGCCCTCCTTTAAAGGTTTTCCCATGCGGATCACTAATGATTTCTGATTCAATATGAGCAATCGGCATGCCGGTTAGGCATACTCGAGCATTTCTCTGTAAAATCAGCGGGTTCGCGCCGAAAAGGCAGAATGGCGACGGTCAAGGGGATGGTAGATATTTGCATTTATGAAAATCGATGGAGAGACAAGCTTCTGAGAAAGTATGCAGATCATGCAAGCTTCGCCGAGTTGCAGATATGAAAGGCAGTTGCAGAAATGCAATTTTTCTTCGGGAGCGCCGCCGGTATGAAACATCTCGGATTGAAAATAAACGGATTTAAAGCAGACCCCTTCGGAAATCTTAGTTACGCGACCGAGGATGAAGGACCAGGCGCGGTGACTGTTCGAAGTCCGGAAATAGTAATAGGGATAATTCCATGCCGGACAAGTTTTCCCGCCTTTGGCGGGACCCCTGAAGCCGATCGAGCGGAGCGTTAAGAGATTTCCGCGGGGCGCCATTCTTTGCGCCGGCTTTCTTGGGCGTCAAGAAAGCGGCCGGGGTCCGGGGCAGAGTCCCGGAGAAAGAACCCTCTCTTCTAAATGACAGTCAAGCGGAACCGAAGGACAGACTATACCGAATCCTTCTTCAACTGATATTTTTTGATCTTGCGGTATAGCGTAACGACATTGATCCCTGCCTGTTTCGCGGCTTCCTCCACATTCCCTTTGCTTTTGCGAAGAAGGGAAGAGAAATAGTCTTTTTCGAAACGGCCCAGTGCCTCCTGGTAATCACCCTCGCCGCTCTCATCCTCCTGACCTTGCGGCCCACGGATGAACTGCGAGACAGCCTCGCCGTTAATGTGGCGCCCTCCTGCGAGCGCAAGAGATGCCTCTACCACATTAGAGAGTTCCCGTACATTCCCGGGCCAGTGATACCGCAGAAGAATATCGATCGCATCAGGCGTAAAGCCTGCAAAATCAGTCCCGAATTTTTTATTGTGCAGCGTGATGAAATATTGGACGAGTATCGGAATGTCCACTGCCCGCTCTCTCAATGGCGGGATCGGGATGGTAATCCCGTTCAGCCGGTAATAGAGGTCCTCCCGGAACGTGCCCTCACTGATCGCCTTTTGCGGGTCCGTGTTCGTGGCGGAGATCACCCGCACATCGACCCTGATCGTCTTGCTGTCGCCGAGACGCCTGAATTCCTTTTCCTGCAGGAACCTCAGGAGAGCCTTCTGAACGTCTGATGTCAGGTTGACGACTTCATCCAGGAAGAGAGTTCCGCCGTCTGCAAGCTCGATCAGTCCTGCCCTGTCCTCGGTCGCACCGGTAAAGGCCCCCTTCCTGTAGCCGAACAGCTCGCTTTCAAGGAGTGACTGGGGGAGGGCCCCGCAGTTTATCGCGGTAAAAGCATGGTCCCTCCGCGGTGAGTTGTAATGTATGGCCTGGGCCACCAGTTCCTTTCCGGTCCCTGATTCGCCGATGATCATGACGGGAAGGTTGCGCTGGGCCACTTTTTCGATCTTCTCAAGCACCTGTTTGATACCGCCTGATAAACCTATGATGTTTTCATATCTGAATTTATTGAAGAGTTCCTGCTTCAGCTTCAGATTTTCCTCCAGAAGGAAGGTATTCCTCAATACCTTCCTGATCCTGTAGAGAAACTCTTCCGCCTCGAACGGTTTCGTTATGAGATCTTCCGCACCTTTCCGAAGCGCCTGGACCGAGACGTCCACGGTCGCGTGAGCGGTAATGATGATCACAGGCACGTTGGGGTCAATGCGCTTCACATGATCGAGCACTTCTATGCCGTCCATCTTCGGCATTTTGACGTCGGTTATGACGAGAGAAAAACGTTCGTGGCCAAACTCCGCGACAGCCCTGAAAGGATCATTAAATACGGCTACGGTATGCCCGTCGTCGGAGAGGATGTCCGATATGAGCCGGCTGAGCCCTTCATCGTCTTCAACTATCATTATGGGTTTTGCGGCCACGGGATTCACTCCTTTTCTACCGGGAGCCGGATAAAGAACTTCGTTCCCTTCCCTGGTTCGCTCTCAACACTGATCGTTCCCAGGTGCTGCTTCACGATCTGTTTTGCGATGGCAAGTCCCAGACCTGTCCCGTTCGGCCTTGTCGTAAAAAAGGGCTCGAATATCTTTTCACGGAGCTCCTCCGGAATGCCGGGACCGGTATCCTCGAAGGTGATGATCGCCTCTCCTTTTGGATCGAACTCGGTCCCGACCACGATCCGCCCTTTCCCGGTTATAGCATTTGCAGCGTTCAGAATAAGATTTATCGCGACCTGGTATATCTGGTCCTCATCGACCTTCACCAGGGGAAAATCGTCAGGGAAGCGGGTGAGGATCTCCACATGACGGGTCTCCGGGAGATTTGAGGCGAACTGTACGATCTCACCGAGAATACCGTTGAGATCTTTTGAAACGAGCTTCGGCGCGGGAACGCGCGCGTAGCTCAACAGTTCTTCAACGATCTTTTTGCAGCGCCTGCTCTCGTTCTTGATGTCCTGGACGTACCGGTATACAGGCATATCAGCAGGCGTCTTTCCTTCCAGGTAGGACGCATAGCCGAGTATCACACCGAGGGGATTATTGATCTCGTGCGCGATCTTCGACGAAAGCACGCCCAGCGCAGCCATCTTCGCCTGCTGGTTCAGGGTCTTCTCCATCTCCTTGTTCCTTTCGATGATCTCGATCATCCTGTTGAAGCTTCCCGCCAATTCGCCGATCTCGTCATTTCCGGTGTTTTCAATGCGCTTGTCGGTCCTGCCTCTCTTTACATTTCTTACCACGTCGATCATGTTTCTGATAGGGTTCGTCAGCTTTGATGATAAATAGAACACCAGCGGTACGGAAACGAATGTTGATACCAGAAGGATCAGGATCATATTTTCGACGATCTGCCGTGTAATAAGGTTCGCTTCCGCGTAAAACTCGTTCTCATAGGAGCCTACGGCAACGATCCACCCCCATGGCTCAAAATAAAGATACCGGACGATCTTCATCCTTGCTTCGCTTTCTCCGGGGTTTTTCCAGGGGTAGCGGATCCATCCGGCTTTTTTCGCGAGCATCTCCTTGATAAAATACTTTCCGTCCGAGTCCATCGACTCCACGATGCTGGCGCCCTCCCGGGCAGGATGGATGGTCAGCGTTCCGCTGCTGTCCAGACAGTAAATGTACCCCGTTGCGCCGACCTTCTTGTCCTTTATGATCTTCCTGATGTCTTCAAAGAACTTCCGCTTGAAGCTGTCCTTTTCGTCCTCGCGATAAGGGCCGAAATGTTCGTGGTATGTACTGAGCAGGTCGATCGTGAACCGGGTCATGTGGTCCAGGTCGGCCTTGCTCGTTTCGGTGATCCCGCGGTATGCCTGACGCGTCGCAACGTACCCTATGATATTTCCGACGGCTATGATCGGGATCACCACGAGCGGGAGAACAAGCAGGAGGATCTTCCATTTTATCTTAAGGTTCTTCATGAAATTCGACCGGCAACTACGTCATTCATTCTGCAGAAAATATATCACGTAGGGTCATTCTTGTCCAAAAACAGATGATAAGAAGAACATCTGCCCTTGTTTTCTTACGGAAGTGAAGCCACCTGATGAAGATTCAATGATGACCATTGGGGTACAGTCACTCTTACACGGAGTCACCATGGAGATTTTCTCAGCACCTGCCTCCGCCGTTCCTTTATCATGACTCTTTGCGCTCTGCTCTTCGCTCATTGCTCTTTGCTTTTCCCCTGTCCCGGCCGGGGGAATTCATCCCGGATATATCGGGCAAGGGCGGACACGTCACGGTGCTGCCTCCAGATCCTGACCACTTCAGCCTGAAGCCGCTCTGTCCTTCGATATCCGGCCACCCGCGCATCTTCGATCACAGCCCAGTCCCCGGACTCCCCGAAACGCTGAAGCGCGTCCCTGATCCCGGGGAATATCTCTTTTCTGATACCGTCCATCAAAGCAGCAAAAATACTGAATCGCGGGGTGGTTCGCATCTCAATAATTGCCTTCAGGGGGCCATACAGCGATGTGTCCGCGCGGACATCCTTGATGCCTCGCAGGAAGAGTTCTGTGGCCTTGTCACAGCCTTCAAAGAGGATGTCATGCCAGTCATCGTCGTGCTCGTCCTCATACGCCTCCCCGACCTCATGCATGACGAACACCTCAGAGGCAGCGCCCGCCAGGTGCCGGATCTTTTTGTACAGCTCAGGGGAAGCGTTGTCCGTTCTGGCTATCCCGTAATGAGAGAACATCGCCTCTGACAGCACACCGTACTGATTCGCTTTCATGTCAAGGAAGCGGTCCCAGATAAATTGCAGGATCAGCTCGGAACGGACATAGATGCACCTCCCCTGAAGCATGGCAGGCGTTGCGGAGATATCGCGGCAAAGCTCTTTCCCCGCGTGGTGGACACGGTAATCATACCGGTCCCTGACCGTATCAAGCTCAGCCAAAAAGAAGCTGGGTTTGTTGAACGCCCCGTATCCGCTGCCGTACACAAGGCCGGCATCGCAAAGCACCGCGTTCAGCCCGTTGACATCAAAAG
>VEOY01000197.1 GCA_012026685.1 Nitrospirota bacterium | reverse complement strand
TGATCTGTGCGGAATTTGTTGCGCGTCCCTGACGCCCGGAGGCTGTTTTCAGCCGGCAGGATCTCCGACCGTAAGGCTCTTTTATATCTTTTCGCTCGCCGGCGCTTTTGCCGTTATGCCATACAGATCGAACATGACCTGCATCGTGAAGTCACCCGGTCTTTTCGACGCTTCTATCCGGAGACCCCAGCACTGGCTTGAATACTTCACTCCCGCTGTCAGGCTGGTCAGACCTTCACCCTTGGTGTCATACCAGGCATTCATGGTGAGCTCTAAGGACCGGACCGGCTTTACCGTAAAGCCGCCCTTAAATACCATGATATCCTTTGCCCTGTTATACCGCTGCCCAAAATTGAATGAACCGCCTTTGAACGGCACCCGCACATCGGAACTCACGGTCCTGATCTCTCCCAGATTCACATCGTACGTGGTCGAAAGCCTGACCGGAAGCGGTCTCCGTATGCCCACTTCCAATACCAGCGGACCGAACGGACGGTCCCCGTTGTCCGTATCGATCGGCTGGGTTATCCGCACCGCGGCGAGCTCTCTGCCCTTCACGAGTATCCTGTTCAGGACGCTCAGCTCGAGCAGCGCGGTCCGTTTGTAGTACTCGACGGAATCGAACACGACAAGGTTGTTTTCCGAACTGTCGACGTAATGATACCTTACCATCGGCTCAATGACATGGGTGACCTTATCGTATTTCTTCGAGATCCGGGTATGGACATTTGCGTCATATTCAATCGCCGTGCGCTGAAGATTGTCATCGGTCCGCTCATGTCCTGAATACGCGTATGCGGTCCCCCGTGCCGCAACGGACTGGGAAAGCACAACATCGCTCCCAACGGTATGCAGGACCCGGGGATAGACGTCAAGCCTCTGCGCGGAAACACCGTCCTTGCGCCAGAAATTTGCAGCGCTGGTCTCGGCAGAGACCAGGAAGCTTCCGACCCTGGTGTAGTGCATGACATACCCGAGCTCGGGGAGCCGCTGCGGGATATCGCCGGTGTCCTCTGTAAGATCGACCCAGTACTGCGCGAGGAGATAGAGACGGGAGTTGTCAAACGGGACCGCGAACTCTCCCGTTGATTCAAGAAAGCGCAGGATCTGCTTTTCCTTATGCGGATTAAACTCGCGATAGTAATCCTTCTCATTCACGTAATTGACGTTCAGGAACCAGCCCGCACTCCCTTCTGCCCTGTTCTCGTGCAGCCCCCTGACCTCCACAAAATCCTTTTCGAGCTCACGGTCCCGGATATAGTACGCCCACCAGTCGCCCTTAATGCCTCCGGGCTCGACAAAACGGTACTCCATTCCGGTGCCGATGCCCCTCTTTGCATAGGTGTCGAGGACGAAGGTGGCATCCCTGTTTTCGTCGATTGCCCAGTAGAAGGGAATGTTCAGGCCGAATCCGCGTGACGTGCTATTGCTGATGAGGGGCATGAGAAAACCGGTCTGCCGTTCAGTGAGCACCGGTGCCATGAGATACGGCGTGTAAAAGACCGGGACGTCCCGTATCCGCAGCGTGGCTGCGCTGGCCGTCATCTTGTCTCCCACCAGGAGATCAACGTCCCTGCCGCGGAAACACCAGGCAGACGGTATGCCATCACACGTTGTTATCCGCGCTTCTCCTGTGCTGGAAAACTCTTTCTCGCCCTTGCGTTCCAGCATGCCCCCGGAAATGCGATAATTGCCCTCCTTGAACAGAACGTCCGCCTGATAGAGCTTGCCGGTCTTTTTCTCCATATTCATGTCGGCTCTCTGCGCGGTAAAAGAAACGCTTGCGTCATCGTACCGGACGTTCCCTTCCGCATGGACGTCGCCCGTTTCTTCGGAATAGGTCATCTCATCCGCATCGGCCATGGCATCGCCCCGCTCTACCCGGACAGACCCTTTGGCGACATATTTCTTCAGATCTGAAAAATACTGGAGTGTCTGCGAAACAATGGATGTCTGCGTATCAGCAGCAGAGCAGGGGTCAGGGCCCAGGAAACCCGAAGCGACAAGTACCATGCACGCGGACATGCCAAAAAGGATCCTCCGCATGCCCCCCCCCAGCGATGTCTTGCCGCAGACCACGGCCGCTCTCACTCCCGCAGCCGTGCAAGCGTCCCTGTATGACCGAGCGCTTCCTTGGCCTCTCCGATAGTGTAAAACGACCCGGTGACCACGATCAGATCACCCTGTGTATAAAGCTCTTCAGCCTTGGCAAGAGCTGCCGAAACCGAAGCAGCGGTCTTCGGAAAATATCCCAGGGAACGGGCCTGTCCAGCGAGCATCTCGGGTGACGCTGCCCTCCCGTACGCGGGAGCTGTAAAGATGACCTCAGAGGCAAGGGCAAGCAGCGGCCGCATGATGCCCTCCCGGTCCTTGTCTGCCATGATGCCCATGACCAGGATGATCCTGCTGTAGACCCCGAGGGCCTTCTTAAGATATGCCGCAAGTACCGATGCGGCCTGAGGGTTATGCGCCCCGTCGATGAGCACCGGGGGCCGCTCCTGCACGAACTCAAGCCTTCCCGGCCATTGAACGTTCCTGAGCCCCAGGCGGATATCGCACCGCAATGCGGGATATGCACGGGTGATCTCTTCGATCACCCTCACCGCAACAGCCGCGTTCATTGCCTGATGCCGGCCGGCAAGCTGAACGGCAAGATTCCTGTAGTCCGCGTCTCCGTGATAATCGACCGTGATGCCGGTAAGATCTTCTGCTGTTATTTCCGTGCTGAACGCTTTTCCGTACACGGCAAGGGACGATCCGCATTCGACCGCCTTTTGTTCCAGCACATCCATTACCTCGGCATGCTGGGCAGCCGAGATGACCGGCCTTCCCTTCTTGATGATGCCCGCCTTTTCTCCCGCGATCCTTTGCAGTGTGTCGCCGAGGAACTCGCGGTGGTCGAGATCAACACCGGTTATCACCGACAACTCGGGCATAAGGATGTTCGTCGCATCGAGCCTGCCTCCCATGCCTACCTCAACTACCGCCCACTCGACCTTCATCTTTCTGAAGTAGAGGAATGCGATCGCCGTGGTCACTTCAAAGAAGGTAGGACAGAAATCCGGGATGTCCCCGGCAGCCATTCTGACCTCTTCAGCAAGACTGACAACGTCCGCCTCCGGGATCTCTCTGCCGTTCACCCTGATCCGTTCGGTAAAACTTATGAGATGAGGAGAGGTGAAAAGTCCGGTCGTCACCCCGGCGGTCCGGAGCATGGATTCGGTCATTGATGACACCGAACCTTTCCCGTTCGTGCCGGCAACATGAACTGAACGGAAGGAATTCTGCGGGTTACCCAGGGCTGACATCAGCGTCCGGATATTATCGAGTCCGAACTTCATGCCGTACTGCTGAAGACTGTACAGGTAGGCGATGGTGCCGTCGAAGCTCATACGAGGCTCCGGATGATCTGCCCCAGGGTCTTCTTCAGTTCACGCCGGTCGACGACCGCGTCGACCATGCCATGGTCCAGAAGAAACTCCGCCCGTTGAAAATCATCGGGAAGCTGCTGCTTGATGGTCTGTTCTATTACCCGCGGGCCGGCAAAACCGATCAGGCTCCTCGGCTCGGCAAGAATGACGTCCCCGAGCATGGCGAAACTGGCAGTGACGCCGCCGAATGTCGGATCGGCCAGGACCGAGATATACAGTCCGCCGTTTTCGTTCAGGCGTGCTATTGCAGCGGAAACGCGCGCCATCTGCATGAGCGAGAATATACCTTCCTGCATCCGGGCGCCGCCGGATGACGCCACCGTGATGAGCGGTTTTTTCCCTTCGAGCGCTGCCTCGGCAGCGCGCACCACCTTCTCACCCACAACAGAGCCCATGCTCCCGCCCATGAAGGAAAAATCCATGATGACCACAACAACCGGCTGCCCCTCAATCGTGGCTTCTCCTGACAGCGCCGCCTCTTCAAGATCGCTCTTCTTCCTGTTCTCCTCGAGCCGCTCCCGGTACGACACCTTGTCCCGGAAACCGAGCGGATCAGTCGATGAAAGACCGGTGTCGATCTCGGTGAAGCTGTCCTCGTCAACGATCAACTGGATCCTCTCCCGTGCGCTGATGCGGAAGTGATAGTTGCATTTCGGACAGATCCTGAGGTTCTTGTCTATTTCTTTTTTATAGATGATCTCCTTGCAGCTGTCGCACTTCACCCACATCCCTTCAGGGATCTTGATCTTCTTCTCAGCCTTTACTTCCTTGCCTTTTTTGAACCATGCCATAGAACGTCCATTCCTTGTCTTCCTGCTACGATCCTGCTCCCCCAGCAGAGGCATCGGGTGGCAGTATTATACCCTATATGATTCTCCGTCTTTCAGTATTTTGATGTCCATTCCGCTCCGTTTCCGTATTGCCGAGATCTCTTTTCTGATCTGACGTATATATTGCGGCTTGGGATGGGTCACATACACCTTCCGCGGCACGCTCTTCATCTTCGCCAGTTCCGCGACCAGCAGGTCCGGTGTCAGATGACCTGTCGTGCGGGCAAGGTCTTCCATCGCGTTCGGAAAGGACACCTCTACAATGGCGGCATGGACATGGCCTGCGGATCGCCATATCTTTCCGGTAGGCCCCGTGTCCCCTGTGTAC
>VEOY01000059.1 GCA_012026685.1 Nitrospirota bacterium | reverse complement strand
TTGCCCTGGTGCGCAGCGATGATCGCTTCCATGCCGCTGATGAACTTCTGCGAGAAGGTGATATCACGCGGGGAGCCGGCCGGTGTGACGATCATGACCAGCTTTCTTCTGTCAGGCGTCACGAAGTAGCCTGAGCCGGGATCAAATGACTCGTCGGCGAACTTAAGGTGCTGCGCGAAGAGCTCGAAGAGGTTCAGCGGGTCGACCAGGGCGCGCCGTTCCTCGTTTCCGGGGAGCGCGAGCCTCTGGCGCGTCTTTTCGAGTTCGCGGGCCATGCCCTCGGGCGAAAGCCTCCGGACGAACTCGTCCATCTCTCGTTCCGAAAGGAGCAGAGGGGCTTTTCGCGCGTAGACCTCTTTCAGAAATGTCCTGGTCTCGGCCGATATCTTCCATGAGACCCTGCTTACCAGGCGTGATGATCCGATCGTGCTGCCGATCTTCTCGATCTCTTCGACATGGTCCATGATATTATCGGCACTGAAAACGATATAGGCCTTTTCCATGCCCCCCATCTTCTCCGTGAGGCTGAAATAGAGCGCGGTCTTTTCCGCATGGGCCGGGATCAGGCGCGTCACATCGGTGTTGAACCTGGCGCTGAAGATGACGCCGATCGAGGCGAGCACGGCAACGGCTGAAGCGATCACGGTAAAGAGAGGATACTTCTTTGCGAAGCGCCGGATGACCGGTATCTTAGGCTGCATCGAGGTACGCAAGCATGCCGCTGATCCCTGCCTTCACTTCTTCGGGGACCTCGTACAGCATTTTCCTGTCAAGGGTGAGGAGCACGTGCGCGGTCTCCCCCTCGGCGATCACCTGCCGGTCCTTTTCCCTGATGATGGTATAGGTGAAAACGAGCATGGCCTTGTCAGAGGGGTTCACCGACGTCTGTACTATGAGACCGTCGTCATACCGCGCGGATGCGCGTATGCGGCACTTCATGTCCACGACCGGCGCGAAATAACCGAGCTGTTTCATCGTGGCTGGCGAGAGTCCGAAGCGGCCGCAGAGGTCCAGCCTGCCGATCTCGAAGTAGGTGATGTAGTGGCCGTGCCAGACCACGTCGAAGGAATCGACCTCTGGGAACCGCACGTTCAGTTTTGTCTCATGCGCTTTCATCGAAATGCAGCAGTATGCCTCCCTCCGCAATGATGTCCCCTGCGACGATCGCCCGTGCCGTGAAGCTGTACAGTCCGCCGATGTTCCGCTCGACCGTGCTTTCCACCTCAAGCGTGTCTCCAGCCATGGCCGTGCCGCTGAAGGAGAGCCCGTTGATCGCCGCAAACAGGGAACCGCCTTTCCTGCCGCTTGCTATGCCCGATATCTGGGCCATGGCTTCGATAATATATGCCTGCGCCATGGTGCCGTCGGGGAGGAGGACCGGATCGGCGCTGCTGAGCAGGCGCGTGCCTTTTGCCCGCCTGCTTTCCTCGACAACCTCCGCAGTGTCGAGCATGATAAAGGGATGGCGGTGGGGGAGATGGTCGTAAGGCCTCATAATTTCATTCCCTGCCCCATCCTTTCGATGGGGGAAACATGCCCGTCATTGGACATGGCAGGTGGTGCGAAAGACCGTTCGCAGCGATTCCGCAGAGCATCGTAAGCCACGCGCGAACTCCCATCGGCGCGAGGATTCATCCCTGCGTCATTCGCTATGGTAAAGCAATGCCCAGGGAGGTTGTATCGCCTTGAACGGGCTTGAGATTCATCTGCCATGTCTTTATGGAACGTACGGTTATTTCTTGTTCTTCAGGACATAGTCGGCCAGGGCATTGACCGACGCGAATGCCTCTTTTCCGACATCCTCGTCCGGTATCCGGATGCCGTAAGTCTTTTCCAGCCCGACAACGAGTTCGAGCGCGTCGATCGAGTCGAGGCCGAGGCCGCCGCCAAAGAGCGCGGCAGCTGCATCGATATCGGCAGGTGCGATGTCCTCCAGCTTCAGATTCTTTATGATGAGCGCCTTCAGTTCTTCAACAAGGGTATCTTTGTCCACTACGTAAGACCTCCGTCCACCGAGAGATATTCTCCGGTTATATATCCTGCCTCATCCGATATCAGAAATGAAACCGCGCGGGCCACTTCCTCAGGCGTCCCGAATCTGCCCGCGGGGATCATGGAGATGAATTCCCGACGCACCTTCTCTTCCATCGTGCTGGTGAGTTCCGTTTCGATGACGCCCGGGGAGACAGCGTTCACGGTTATGCCGTAGCGCGCGACCTCGCGCGCCAGCGAACGCGTAAAACCGAGAATTCCGCCTTTTGAAGCAGCATAGTTCGTCTGCCCGGCCCTTCCCATGAGCGCGCTCGGGGATATGATGTTGATGATCCTCCCCCACCGGTTGGCGACCATGGGCCTGAGCGCTGCCTTTGAGCAGTAATAAACGCTGTTCAGGTTGACTTCGATCACCCTGTGCCAGTTCTTTGCGGGCATCAGCATGAGAAGGCCGTCCCGGATAATACCGGCGTTGTTCACGAGGATATCGAGCCTGTCCTCCTTCTCTATGATGGCGCTGATCATCGCATTCACCTGCTCCTGGTCAGAGACATCCGCCTGGACAGTTTCGGCATTGAGTTCCTGCCGCGCTGCCTCTGCCGCGTCCCGGTCTCCGGAGAAGTTCATGTAGACGCGCATGCCCTTGCGCGAAAGTGTGCGGGATATCTCCCTGCCGATCCCTTTTGTGCCGCCGGTGACGAGCGCTACAGGGACTGACATGGCACCAGTTCCTCGGCCCTGAGGGATTCAGCGTCACGGTCGATCCAGCGGACAAGCTTTGAAAGCACACCCGAGGGGCCGACCTCTACGAACCGTGCAATGCCCATCTGCTTCATGGCCTTGACGGTATCTCTCCAGAGCACTCTCCGGGTGAGTTGGCCGGCAAGGACATGGCCGATGCCCGCAGCGTTCAGCGGCTTTCCGTCAAGGTGGCTCAGCAGGGGGATAGAAGGCTCATGTATTTTTATCGAAGCTATGAGGGGGCTGACGATATCCTCTATGCCGTGCATAAGGGGGCTGTGGAGCGGAAACGGTATGGGCAGTTCCCGTGTCCCGAGCGCCCCGGCCTTCGCAGCGGCGGCGCAGGCCGCACGCGTGCGGTCTTCCCATCCGGATATTGCGATCTGGGTAGCCGAGTTCACGTTCGATACATGCACACCGCCGGTCTTTCCGCAGATCTTTTCCATCTCATCAGCCTTTAGACCCAAGACCGATGCCATGAGTCCCTTCCGTCCATCCGCTACCGCCTCGATCGCGTCCTGGACTCTCAGGATGACGCGAGCGCAGTCTTCGAGCGACACAGCATCAGACGCATAAAGCGCCGCATAGAGGCCGAGGCTGTGGCCGGCAAGGCAGCGGAAACGTTCACTTGCCCTGAGA
>VEOY01000042.1 GCA_012026685.1 Nitrospirota bacterium | reverse complement strand
GACGGCATGATCCTTATTGCCGGGTCGGGCTCGAACGGGCTCAACAGTTATGTTCTTGTGCTGCGGTACGGCGCGAACGGCGTCCTGGACATAACGTTCAATGCCACCGGCATTGTCACCTTCAGGAAGAAGGCGAATACCGCGGACGCCGGAAATGCCGTTGCGGTCCAGTCTGACGGCAGCATCGTTGTCATTGGGCAGACATCACTCGGTGCGGATAATGACCTGCTTGCGCTGCGGTATAAGAGCGACGGTACGCGGGACGCATCGTTCAGCGGCGATGGGGTCGCGTTGTTCGGAGGCGCAGCGGGCGGTGAGGACATCGGCAGGGCAGTGGCGCTTCAGGCCAACGGAAAGATCGTGGTGGTCGGACAGACGTCGGATGGAGGCAACAACGACGTGCTGGTGCTGAGGTATAAGAGTGACGGCACCCTTGATACCGGCTTCAACGGCGACGGGGCGGCGGTGTTCAACGGGACAGCGAACAACGAGGACATCGGCAGAGCAGTGGCTATCCAGCCTGACGGGAAGATCGTGGAGGTCGGACAGACGTTCAACGGGACCAATAACAATCTGCTGGTCCTCAGATATGACAGCAACGGCTCTCTTGACAGCACCTTCGGTACGGGTGGCGTCGCAACGTTCGGCGGCAGCGCAGGCACTACAGGCAGAGCAGTGGCTATCCAGCCCGACGGAATGATCGTTGCTGCCGGAGTGACGTCCAACGGTACCGATTCGGATCTGCTTCTGGTCAGGTTTGACGCGAACGGTTTTCCCGACGCGGCCTTCGGTGCCGGAGGCGCAGTTATCTATGACAGCGGGAGTGATGATGCAGCGAGGGCGGTCGCGCTGCAGCCCGACGGCAAAATTGTGGTAACGGGTTTCCGTAATAACGGAACGAAGAACATTGCGCTCATCATGCGCTTTACTGCTAACGGCAGCCTGGACAGTACTTTCGGCGGTGACGGCATTATCAAGCATAACAGCGGCGGCGCAGGCGATGACATCGGCAATGCCGTTGCTGTGCAGGCTGACAACAAGATCGTTGTGACAGGAATAACGGATGGCAGGGATGTGTTGCTGCTGCGGTATAACGCTGATGGCACGCCGGACCCGGTGGGGGCTTTCAGCGATCAGGGAGTTGTGACATTCAGCCGCAGTGCTGCCGGCGATGCCGGAAATGCCCTTGTCCTGCAGTCAGACGGCAAGATCGTGGTGGCCGGCGTTTCGGACAGCGATGTGCTGGTACTCCGGTTTATCGGACAGAAGCTGAAACTGCTTGCACCCAACGGTGGAGAAAAACTGGCCGCCAACTCGTCGTTTAACATCGAATGGACGTCGCCTCCCAAGGCTGTCTTGTTCACGATTCAGCTTTCCCTTGACAATGGCGTGACCTGGAGCACGATTGCCGCTGGTGTGGCGGCTAGTCCGTACGCATGGACAGTCCCGACGCCGCTCGGCACGAAGACGCAATGTCTCGTGAGGGTCAAGAGTTTTGATGTGGACAATGCGAAGGTGGACAGCGACCAATCGAACGCGGTCTTCACCATTGAACCGGTAACACTGACCGCTCCGAACGGTGGCGAGCTCTTTACTTCAGGAGCACCGGTGACCATAACCTGGGCGACGCATGCAACGAAAAATCCGGTTGCTTCAGTCAAACTCGCCTATACGTTCAATGGGGGTACCACATGGAATCCCATTGATACGACGGCAGACCCATCGGATGACGGCAGCTTCTCCTGGACAGCACCGTCCGTAACTGCAGTAAAGAAGACAAAGGTGAAGGTCGTACTGAAGGACAGTGCGGGTAAAACTTTGGGCAGCGATGCCAGTGACGCTGTCTTCAGGATCTCGCCGTAAGGAAGAAAAAAACAGGCCCTCTTTCGAGGGCCTTATAAACCTGAGGACAGGGATCGGGGAATGCCCTCAGGGAATTCTGTGCAGCATGGAGGGTGAGTAACTGCACAGAACGGGTTCTCAAGCTTTCAGGTCTTTGCTTCCTGAGTCGAACTCCGGACACATCAACCTTGGTTCTACGATACCGATTTGGTGTTATATTGTCAATAGATTTAGCAACTAATAGACAAGCAAACTGTCAGGATCTTTCAGGACTGTCTGATATACTGAGATCATGAAGAATGCCGAGGTTGCATCGATCTTCACGGCACTGGCGGACCTGCTTGAGATAAAAGGAGAAAATCCTTTTAGAATAAGGGCTTATAGAAGGGCTGCGCTTTCGGTCAACTCACTGGGGAAGGATATTTCCGCTCTTTCGGAAGCAGATCTGCTCGAAATCCCCGGCATTGGAAAAGATCTTGCCGGGAAAATCACCGAATATCTGAACAGCGGAAAGATCGAGGCTTACGAGCGGCTGAAACAGGAACTCCCTGAAGGACTCACCACGCTGCTTAGCGTCCCCGGGCTTGGTCCGAAGACGGTGAACCTGCTGTACAGGGAATATCATGTATCGGACATTGACCAGCTCGAAAAACTTGCGATCGCGCACAAGCTTTCAGAACTTCGCGGCATAAAAGAAAAGACCGAATCCGGCATCCTCAAGGGCATAGAGATGATCCGCAGGTACGCAGCCCGTTACCCCCTGGGGAAGGTGCTCCCCATATCTCTCGAGATAGAAGAATACCTCAAGGCCACGGCGCCGATTGGAAGGATCGAGGTCGCCGGCAGCATCAGGAGATGGAAAGAGACGGTCAGGGACATTGATATCATCTGCACCTCAAAGGACCCTCACACGGTCATGAAAATGTTTACCGGGATGCCCGACATCCGGCAGGTGATCATGAAGGGACCCACAAAGTCGAGCGTTTTGATCAAGTCCGGTATCCAGGTCGACCTCAGGGTCGTCGAAGAGGACAGCTTCGGTTCGGCGCTGGCATATTTTACGGGCAGCAAGGAACATAACATCCGGCTCAGGGAACTCGCAGTCCGTGCCGGCCTCAAGTTGAACGAGTACGGCATATTCAGGGAAAAGGACAGCAGGAAGCTCGGCGGAAGAGATGAGGTGGACGTCTACAAGGTCCTCGGGCTGCAGTTTGTCCCTCCCGAACTCAGGGAGGCCCGCGGAGAGATCGAGGCAGCGCAAAGCAATGCGCTGCCGGGGCTCGTAGACCTGAAGGATATCAGGGGCGATCTCCATGTGCATAGCACCTGGAGTGACGGCAGCATGGAGATCGAAGAGTTGGTTCAGGAGCAGATCAGGAAAGGGTATGCTTATACAGCCCTGACCGACCACTCGAAGGGTCTCGGGGTGGCGCGAGGTTTGAGCGAAGAAAGGCTTCTTGAGCAGATCGCAGCGGTGAAGGCGTTTAACCGGAAACTGAAAGGATTCAGAATACTCACCGGTACCGAGGTGAACATCAGGACCGACGGCTCCCTTGACTTTGATGACGGGATGCTCGGCAGGCTTGATGTTGTCATAGCTTCTGTCCATTCCGGATTCAAACAATCAAAAGAGCAGCTGACACAGCGGATCATTACGGCCATGCAGAATCCGCACGTATCGGTCATCGGCCATATCTCGGGCAGGCTTATCGGAGAGAGGGATGCCTACGATCTTGATATGGATAAGGTCCTTGATACAGCGGCAAGAACGCAAACAGCGCTCGAGATCAATGCCTATCCCCTGCGGCTTGATCTCAATGAGACGTATCTGAAGACAGCCAGGGACAAGAAGGTCCCGATCGTGATCAGTACGGATTCCCATGCCCGCGGCCATTTCGTCAATATGCAGTACGGCGTTGCCATTGCCCGGCGGGGCTGGCTTGAAAAGAAGAATGTCCTCAATACCCTTCCTGTCGAAAAGCTTCTGAAGAAATTCTCAAGAAAATCTGCCGTGTAATTCTTCGCAGACAAACATCTCTCCTCCTTCTGTTTGTATTACAAAAATGTAGGCAGCACACAATCATGTAGCATCTCTTCCCGGTAATTTCTTTAATTTTCAAAGAGATATGACCTGGCATGCTTCTGGTAATAACAATGGCATGGAACCGTCAGGTACTTCTCTCAAGAACAGGATAGAAGAGCTTGAAAGACATGAGATCATCCGGGCGCTGCGCTCATGCGACTGGGTGATGGCTCGGGCAGCGAAGCAGCTCGGCATCACGGAACGGATGATCGGCTACAAGGTCAGGAAATACGGGATACGGGTAAGGGAGGTGCGGTGGATAGTCGATAACGGACAGCAGGAAAACAAGCAATAAGCAGACAGGCATTGCCTGAAACATACATATAATCACGGAGGAAAAGGAAATGAAAAAGGGAAGGGTCGTAAATGCATTATTGGCAATAGTATTCATGGGGCTGATGGCAGGGGCAGGCATTGCCGAAGAGACAAAGCCTTCGGTAATGTCCAGTGTTGAAGAGATAAAGAATGCTCTTGGTATGAGCATCTACCTGCAGGGAGGTTATATTTACAATTTCCAGAACCCCGACAGCCAGGAAAATGGGCTGAGGGTTTTCGACCACAAGGCAAATAGTTTTACCCTCGACTTGGCACAGCTTATCTTCACTAAAGACGCACCAATGGGCGGCGTAGGATATAAATTGAAAGTCTCGGCCGGCGAGACGGCCAAGTTCATACACGCGTCCGGGCTCGGCGATCCCGGCGATGCATTCGACCTAACCGAGGCATACATCGACTATGTCGCCCCTCTCGGCAAGGGCCTTAAGTTCAGGTTCGGGAAGTTCGTAACGATGCACGGCGCTGAGGTGATCGAGGCGAAGGACGACATGAACTATTCGCGAAGCCTGTTATTTAATTACGCTATTCCCTTTACGCATACCGGTCTCATGCTCAGTTATCCGTTCAGCGACAAGTTCTTTGTCAGCTTCTATGTGGTCAACGGCTGGGACAACTTCGATGACGAAGGCAGTTCCAAGACCCTCGGACTGAGTACGGGCTTTACCCCGAGCGAGCAGGTTTCTCTCATACTGAACCTTATGAACGGCCGTGAGGCCGACCTTCAGACCGGCATAGAGTCGACCCGGTTTCTTGCTGACGCGGTAGCTACAATAAAGCCGGTGAAGAACCTGACGTTCGCGCTGAACGGCGATTACGCTGTTCAGAAAGATTCCGCTCCAGACGGCAGTGATGCGAAGTGGTACGGTATTGCCGGATACGTGAAGTATGACTTCTCCGATCTTTTCAGTGCGACGGTGAGGGCGGAATATTTCAAGGACCCAGAGGGTGCGCGGACGCTAACACCGCAGACCGCGAAGGAGATCACCGTGACCCCTGAGTTCAGAGTAGCGAAGAACCTCATTATCAGGCCTGAGTACCGGCATGACTGGTCTGATCAGAAGGTTTTCGATTCGAGCCATGACAGCGCGGACAAAAAGAGCCAGGACACGATCGCGCTCGGTGTGATGTATACCTGGTAACCCTTCGCCATGTTAAAGGAGAAAACGATGAAACGGATACTGGGTACATTATTATTGATGGGAATGTTGATTTCGGCAGGTATTGTCTTTGCGGAAGAAGTGAAGCCTGCAGAGGCTCCTGTGCCGACAGCGGCTGTAGCAGAAGCTCCAGCCGCTCCGGCACCTGCTCCGGAGCCAAAGCCTGATTCTATCGGCGCGAATTCAGGAGGTATCGGCGATATGGTCGGTTATTCGAGCAGCGGCCCTACAGCCGATGATATGAAAACGATCGATGACATCAAGAATACAGAGCCCTTCGCAGTTAAGGTTGCAGACTCTGTCGGCAAGAACCGGATCGCGATCAACATCGTCTGGACACTCATATGCGGCTTCCTCGTCATGTTCATGCAGGCAGGGTTTGCCATGGCGGAAACCGGGTTTACACAGGCGAAAAACGCCGGACATACCATGGCGATGAACTTCATGGTCTACGGCCTGGGCCTCCTCGGCTTCTGGCTGACCGGCTTTGCCCTGCAGATGGGCGGTGCAGGTCCGTTCGCAACGTTAGGCGGCGGCGCCACCATGAACGGTGAGTTTACCATATCCCTCTTCGGCAAGGAGTTCGGTCTTTTCGGCACCAAGGGATTTATGCTTGGCGGCGATGCCTATGACGCAGCCATCTATACGATGTTCCTGTTCCAGATGGTCTTTATGGATACGACCGCTACCATACCGACCGGCTCCATGGCAGAGCGCTGGACCATGAAGTCGTTCATTGTATATGCCCTCTTCATCTCCGGTATTGTCTACCCGCTTTATGCGAACTGGGTCTGGGGCGGCGGCTGGCTCGCAAAGCTCGGCACCAATTTCGGACTTGGACATGGCCATGTTGACTTCGCAGGGTCATCAGTTGTGCATCTGACCGGCGGCATGGCTGCACTTGCCGGAGCCATTGTGCTCGGTCCAAGGATCGGCAAGTTCGGCCCTGACGGTAAACCGAGGGCAATACCGGGACATCATATCCCGATGGCGGTTGTCGGCTGCTTTATTCTCGCCTTTGGCTGGTTCGGTTTCAATGCAGGATCGACGCTGGCCGGCAGCGACTTCCGGATCGGCGTTGTAGCGGTCAACACGATGCTGGCAGGTGGAGCAGCAGCATTCACGTCCTGGGTCTACATGTGGATCAGATACGGCAAGCCTGACATCTCGATGTCGGCAAACGGCATGCTGGCTGGCCTCGTGGCGATCACTGCTCCGTGCGCGTTTGTCACCTCTCTTTCTGCTGTGATCATCGGCTCGATCGCGGGCGTGCTTGTCTGCGTCAGCGTATTCTTCATCGAGCGAGTGCTGAAGATAGACGACCCTGTCGGGGCAATTTCCGTGCATGGGGTCAATGGCGCATGGGGTGTGATCTCCGTTGGCCTCTTCGCGGATGGAGTGTACGGCGATGCCTTCAATGGCGTCCCTGGCACAGTGAAGGGCCTCTTCTACGGCGACAGCAGCCAGTTCGTTGCACAGCTTGTCGGCACGGTGACGAACATGATCTTTGTCTTTGTGGTCATGTATGTCTTTTTCAAGGTGCTTAACCTGATCGTTCCGCTCAGGGTTGATCCCGAACTTGAAGTGGAAGGCCTTGACCAGGCAGAGGTGGCGGTCACTGCTTATCCTGACTTCCAGACCCGGCATAGTCACAGATAGGAGAAATACCATGAAAAAAATAGAAGCGATCATAAAACCGTTCAAGCTTGATGAAGTAAAGGACGCTCTGAATGCCATCGGCATACAGGGTATGACCGTGGCCGAGGTGAAGGGTTTCGGCAGGCAGAAGGGACATGTGGAACTCTACCGGGGTGCTGAATACGACATATCGTTCATTCCCAAGGTGAAAATCGAGGCGGTGGTTGCCGACAGCATGGTGGAAAAGGCGGTAATGACGATTGAGCAGAAGGCAAAGACCGGCAAGATCGGTGACGGCAAGATATTCGTTTCAACTGTTGAGCAAGTGGTAAGGATAAGAACCGGTGAAACAGGCGACGTTGCGATCTGAACATCACTCATAACCGTTAATTTTTTTTGCTCCTCTGGCCGGGCAGACCTCCCTGCCCGGCGTCATCTTCTCTCCCGCCTTATTGACCGGAAGCGGATCGTCTCATTACAATGAAATAAAAGCGCTCCATTTCCGGAAAGGAACTCAATGCTGAAACTCTATAACACATTCGGCCGGAGAGTCGAACCGTTCAGGACAGATAAAGGGAAGCAGGCCGCGATCTTCACCTGCGGCCCTTCGGTCTATCAGCGGGCGCATATCGGCAACTTCCGGACATTCCTGTATGAAGACATCCTCGCACGGTACCTCATCTATTCGGGATATGCCGTTGATCGCGGCATGGCAGTGACCGATATCGAGGACAAGGCCGTCACTGAGGCAGAAAAGAGAAGGACCACCGTAAAGGAACTGACGGACAGGAATATCTCGCAGTTCATCGACGAGATGAAGCTGCTCAGGATGAAGATACCGGACTACATGCCGAGGGCATCTGAATGCGTGGACGAGGCTGTATGGATCATCAGGCAGCTCCTGGATAAGAAGATCGCCTACGCGCACGGCGGCAATATATATTTCGACCCGCTCAGGGTCCGCGGCTTCGGCAAGCTCTTCGGACTTGATATGTCGCAATGGCCGAAGAAAAAACGTCGTTTCCATAAGGACACATATCCGGGGATCCAGTGGAACTACGGCGACTTCATCCTCTGGCATGGCTGCGAGATCAGCGAGAAGGCCTGCTGGGACACCGTGCTGGGCGAAGGCAGGCCGTCCTGGAATGTGCAGGACCCCTCCATGGTGATGAAGCACTTCGACAGGACGCTCTCGGTCTTTTGCGGCGGCATAGACAACCTCTACCGGCATCACGACTATTCCCTGGCGATCCTTGAATCGGTCAGGCCCTACCCCATGGCCCGGTTCTGGCTGCACGGGGCGCATCTCCATGTTGACGGACAGAAGATGTCAAAGAGCACGGGAAACATCCTGTACACGGATATGCTCATGAAAAAGGGCCATACGCCGCAGGAGATCAGGCTCTTCCTCATGTATGGGCATTACCGGGAAAAGCTGAACTATTGCGGCATTGCCATGAAGGCTGTTGCCGAAAAACTGCAGGACTTAAGAAAACGCGTTGCAGGGATAAAGAGGAGGGCGGGTACCTCAAGGCCTGCAGAGACCCGGACCTCGGCTGACCTCAAGCGCTCTTTTGTCTCTGCCATGGACAACGACATGCAGGTGAAAGAGGCCTTCGACGGCATAAAGAACATGGTCGATGCTCTTGACGTGAAAACACTCGTGCCATCCCACGCCGCCGGGATCATCCGGACGCTTGAGGGGATCGATGATGTCCTCCAGGTGATCTTTTGATAGAAAAGAGAATTTCTCTGGCGCATTATGTCTGTTATTCCTTGACGCTTCCATCACGTGTCCCGATAATTACGAAAAAACCATATGTCGCATGAAAGACAACGTCAGAACCGGATATTCAAGGAATGTTCTGAAGGGAACGACGTTAAGTAGCCGCCCCGCACCATGTCGTTGAATTTCTTTTTCAGGAGGTCGCCTTGACGCATAAACCTGTATCCTCCCTTAGCGCGGTCCTGAGCCTTCCGGTCATCGTAGCCGCACTCGGTTATTTCGTCGATATTTACGATCTGGTGCTCTTCAGCATCGTCAGGGTTCCGAGCCTCAAGGCGCTCGGTCTGTCCGGCCAGGAGCTGATCGACAACGGCGTGTTCCTGCTGAACATGCAGATGGCAGGCATGCTTGTGGGCGGGATCATCTGGGGCGTTCTGGGCGACCGCAAGGGCAGGCTCAAGATCATGTTCGGTTCGATCTTCCTGTACTCTGTAGCGAATATCGCCAACGGTATGGTCTCATCGCTCACAACGTATGCTGCCCTGCGTTTTATAGCCGGTATTGGCCTGGCGGGAGAGCTCGGGGCGGGCATCACGCTCGTATCCGAAGTGCTTCACACGAGCGTGCGCGGCTACGGCACCATGCTCGTGGCATCGGTCGGCGTATCCGGCGCCATCCTCGCGAACATCGTAGCCAAAGCGTATGACTGGCGGAACGCCTTCTTTATCGGCGGGGCATTGGGCCTGGTGCTGCTCATCGCCCGGATCAGCGTGGCAGAGTCAGGCATGTTCCGCGCCATGGAGGAGCGCGCGGGCGTCAGCCGCGGAAACATGCTCGCCCTGTTCACTGACCGGAAGCGCTTTCTGCGGTATCTCAACTCCATCCTGATCGGCGTGCCGATCTGGTTCGTCGTCGGCATTCTCATTACCTTCTCTCCCGAGTTCGCCAGGGCGCTCGGCACGACCGGTCCGGTCTCGGCAGGGAACGCGGTGATGTACTGCTACCTGGGACTGGTCTTCGGTGACCTCAGCAGCGGTCTTTTGAGCCAGGCGTTAAAGAGCAGGAAAAAGGTGGTTTTCATCTATATGCTCCTGACCATCCTGGGCATCGCGGTCTATTTTCTGCAGGGGAGTGGCAGCCCTGCTTTTTTCTACAGCGTCTGCCTTGCCCTCGGTTTCGCGGGAGGCTACTGGGCCATCTTCGTGACCGTTGCGGCAGAGCAGTTCGGAACAAATCTGCGCGCCACGGTCGCGACAACCGTGCCTAATTTCGTGCGCGGCATGGTGGTGCCGATCACGCTCCTGTTCCAGTTCTTCCGCCGCTCCCTCGGGCTTGAGGCAGGCGCGCTCGCTGTCGGCGCGATCTGCCTGGCCGCCGGCTTTCTTGCCCTTGCGTCGCTGGAAGAAACGTTCCATAAGGACCTGGACTACTTCGAAGAGTTTCTGTGACGGGGTGGCCGTCCCGCAGGCTTTTGTATTGCCCCGTATCAATAACCATTCGTTCCCGCTACCAGCCTGACAAAAAAATGCAGGAACCGATACGTGAAACCCTTTTGCCCTATCGCTCATCATGACAGCTCAGAGGGCTTATATACGCGCTCTCCGGAGCATCGGTCCAACTCCCGATATCTGCTATAATCATGCCGTGCATAATGTGGATCTCATCCGGCAGATAATAGCCGCCGCGGTACTGATGTTGGTTGCACTTTTGCCGGCATGTGCCCCGTATGGCCGGATTCAGCCCCCTGACTACTACGTGACCCTCCAGCAGGGGATCGCCACCTATTATGACGCTGACGGTTCCGGCGCCTGTCTGTTCGGCCCTTCTCCGAAAGATCTGATGGTGGCTGCCATGAACGCCGATGAATACGACAATTCCACTGCCTGCGGCGCATACGTGCAGGTCACCGGACCAAAAGGGGCGGTCATTGTCCGCATTGTAGATCTGTGTCCGGAATGTCAGGCCGGTCATCTTGATCTGAGCAGGGAAGCCTTTGGACTGATAGCGGATATGGTGCAGGGGCGTGTGCCCATAACCTGGCAGGTGCTCAGCCCAGATCTGGCCGGGCCGATCTCTTATCATTTCAAGGACGGCAGCAATCAGTGGTGGACGGCAGTGCAGGTCCGCAACCATCGTAATCCCGTTGCCAGACTGGAATATCTCGCGACAGACGGGCAGTGGCGCAACGCGGCGCGTACCAGATACAACTACTTTGTGCAGACCAGGCCGGGTATGGGGCCGGGCCCATACACATTCCGGGTGACGGATATCTACGGAGGCGTGCTGGTCGATCATGCAGTCCCCCACAGGGAAAGCGGCAGCGTGAACGGCGCGAACCAGTTTCCTCCGCCGCCGTAGATCTGACCGGATCTCATTATGTGGACAGCAGTGGTTCCCTGTGGTATAAGTGTGATAGATGAGGAGGTGTATCATGAAGACTGCTCTTATTATGGTGTGTGCGGCACTGTTATTCTTTTCAGCACCGGCTGTTGCGCAAAATTTTGTGGAACCCGAGATCCTGAAGCAATGGCTGGAAAGCAGACGACCCGTGATCCTCATCGACCTTCAGCCTGCTGCGGCGTTCAGGCAGCGGCACATAAGGGGGTCCGTCATGACGAACGCATATTCGGTGGAGACAGCTGAACAGAAAAAGAGGCTCGACAGCGCACTGCCCAGGATAAAGAGTTCCGACCGTGCCGTGGTGATCATACATGCACCGGGGAAGATGGGCAGGATCGGGGGCGGAAATGCGTATGATTATTTTGTGTCCAGGGGTGTTGCCGAGAGCAGGATTTTTATCCTGAACGGTGGGATAGACAACTTTCCGTACGAGAACCTTACGGAGAAGAGCGGTACATAGCGGCCACCGCGCAAACTCCCCGTTTTGTGAGAGACTGCGGCAAAGCCGGCAGAGCTGCTACTTTTCCCCGAAGATCTCCTTAAAGAAACTCTTCATGGCCTTCCAGGAGCGTGCATCCGCTCTTTCATTGTAGGCTACACCCTTGGTCGGGTCATTCCCCGAATCAGGATTGGTGAAGCTATGCACCGCATTTCCGTAGCTGATGAAATACCAGTCGACCCCGGCGTTTCTCATCTCGTCCTGAAATGCCGCCACCTCCTGAGGTTTCACGAACGGATCATTTGCGCCGTGGAGTGCCAGCACCTTTGCCTTTATGTTCTTTGCGTCTCCCGGGGTCGGGGAATCGAGCCCTCCGTGGAAGCTTACTACTCCTGAGAGGTCGGCGCCGCTCCGCGCAAGTTCCAGTACGGTTGTCCCGCCGAAGCAGTAGCCGATGGCAGCAGTCCGCTTCTGGTCAGTCAGCTCATTATTTCTCAATGCATTCAGGGCCGCATTCGCTCGTGAGCGGAGCAGTTTTCTGTCGGACTTGTACTTGCCCGCAAACTGGCCTGCCTCTGTTGTGTCCTTCGGTCTTATGCCTTTCCCATAAATGTCAGCTGCAAAGGCGATATACCCGAGCTCAGCAAGCTGGTCCGCACGCCTCTTTGCATAGGCGTTCAGGCCCATCCATTCGTGCACAACGAGGACCCCGGGCCGCTTGCCCTGTTTCGCGTCGTCGTAGACCAGATATCCTTCCATCACCGCGTCACCGTCACGGTATTCGACACTTGTCGAGATGAGTTTCGCCTCCCCGGCGGAAGCCAGAGTAATGATGATACTGACGGCGAATAATGCTGTGATCAGATATTTCATGACACGCCTCCTCTGTGCGTAAGATCTATATCCATTATAGTACCTTTCTGTACCCTGTAAAGGATCGTTCCTTCTGGTAACCTAAAGGTATGACCGGGTTTCGCGCTGCAGCGGTATTGATATGTCTCCTCTGCGGGACAGTGACCTCACATGGCGATGCCGCTGAACCGGCCGCACCCGTGTTCCGGGATGACGACCTGTTACGGTACCGGGAGGGACACAGGGGAGATGACCTTCTGCAGCAGCGTATTGCACCTGATGACGTCCCACCGGAAAAGGACAGAGATACCGTGTTCCGCGAAAATGACCGTTCGGTCTGCGCGGTTAATGCGTACAATGCAGAGGGGAAGGGGTTCAGTCATGGAAGCTGCTTTATCGCCGGCCGGGACGGTGTCGTGGTGACCAGCTTTCACATCCTGAGCAACGCAGCTTCAGCCCGGGTAAAAACGGGGGGAAAGATATATGCAGTAGAAGGAGTCCTCTTCGCTGACAGGGAATACGACGTTATGGTGCTGAAGACGGGTGGTAAGGGTTTGCCCGGTGTGAAGCTGGGTGACAGCCGGGACATCCGGCCCGGGGACCGCGTATTCCTCATGGACAACCCCCACGGCACGGGAAACGGGATCCTGCAGGGAAGCGTGAGCGGACTGAGAGACATCGGCGGGAGGAGGATGATACAGCTCTCCCTTCCGCTTCTGCCGGGAAGCAGCGGCGGACCGATATTCAATGTGCACGGCGAGGTGATCGGCATCGCCGCCATGATCGTCAGTGATGGCAGTCCGGTCAGCTTCGCTGTCCCGATAGAAGAGGTGAGGGACCATCTCGCTGGCAGCGTGCTTCCCCTGCAGGAGGCACTGAGGCGTGACCTGCGGCAGGCTGCCGACTACTGGGTTGCCGCAGGCGACGGTCATAGCGGGGCCGGACGGGATCAGGATGCCCTGGATGCGTACCGGAGGGCCCTGGACGCTGACCCTGATTCTGTCATGGCATATAATGGCATCGGTGTTGTCTACACCCGCATGAAACGGTTTGACGAGGCGGTTGCCGCCTTTGAACAGGCCTTGAAACGCGACCCGGATTCCGCGTGGACACGGTCCAATCTCGGGCTTGCCTACATCGAGTTGAGGAAGTACCCCGAGGCCATCGACGCGCTGCGCCGGGCTGTCAGATCAATGCCTGACCTCTCTGTGGCCCACTTCAATCTCGGCATTGCCTACGCGAAGTCTGAACAGTATCGAGAGGCAGCAGCTTCCTATCAGGAGGCGATCAGGCTCAGTCCCTCAATGGCTGATGCATATTACGGACTCGGTCTGGCATATCTCGGCCTGCATGACCGGAAAGCGGCGCTGCGACAGCATGAGACCCTGAAGCGGCTCGACCCTGCGCAGGCACAAAAACTGTGGGAAAGGATCAGGGAATAGATGCGGAGCAGTTCCATAAGACGTGTGCAACAGATGGAAGATTTCAGCAGATTATGCTATGGTATGAACCGATATCAGACAAACCGTTGCGTTCAGCTGTCAGGTTAATATCATTGCCATGAAAGATTTTCGCGATAAGATATCAGAACTAAAGAAGATCATCCGTTTCATTCCCCTGGTCTTTTTTCTCGCCGCCCTCTTTTATCTCTTTTTGATGTATATCATTTCCGTGATGATGGGGAGAACCGTCACCATAGAACATTTTTGACGGGAGTGAAATATTCTGCCGACCCGTTTTCTAAAAGAGCGGAGACTGTCCTTTTACCGACCTTTTCTCGAAGCGTTCGAATATCCTGATCTTCCCGAACTCGCCGTCATAGCCCGGTGCGATGGAGACATCGCCGGCACGCATCTTTGCGACCGCCTCGGCGATCCGGGGAGATCCTGCTGCTTCGATCTCCGGCAGCGGTGTGTCCATGAGTATCCTGAACTCGTTGCCGAGGGAACCGAGGAGGCTCTGGTACATGACGTCCACCTTCTTGCTTGCCGGCCCGACACTCAGCGCCTCGGATAAGATCTCCGGCAGAGGGATGATGGAATGGAATGACGGCTTGCCGTCAGGCCTGTGGCCTTCCTCCCTGTCCGCGAGCTTTTCCACCCGGTGCATAACGCCGATGGTCAGTTTTTTTCCGCAGACCGGACATATGCCGTTGTGACGGAGCGTTTCTTTCGGCGTCAGGCTTACCTCGCAGGACCTGTGGCCGTCGTAATGGTATTTGCCCTCTTCGGGGAAGAACTCGATGGTCCCGGAAAACCCTTTGCCGGTCTTGAGCGCGCGCTGGATACCAGAATATGAAATATCCGTATTGAGGATGTTGGCCTCACGTCCCAGCTTCGCAGGCGAGTGGGCATCCGAGTTCGAGACGAGCGTTATCCTGTCCAGCGCCGAGAGTCTCCAGTTCATGAGAGGGTCAGAGGAGAGACCGGTTTCGATGGCATGGATATGGGGTGTCAGGTCTTCAAAACATTCCTCAAGGCTGTCAAAGCCCGAGGCAGCTCCGAACACGGAAAAGTGCGGGGTCCATGCATGCGCGGGGATGAGCATGGCTCCGGGCGAGGAATCGAGCACGATCTTCAGAAGTTCCTTTGCATCCAGGCCGAGGATCGGCCTTCCGTCGGACTTCAGGTTGCCGATCTGAGACAGTCGCGCATTGATCCTCTCCGCATCTGCAAACCCGGGGGCAAGCACAATGGCATGGATCTTTCGCGTCTTGTCGTTCTTCTTGTAGATGCAGCTGATCTCTGAGGAAAGCATGAAAGATACATCTGCCCTGCAGGAGCCGGGCACCTCGCCGGCCTTGAACTTTTCCCTGAGGGTGAACAGTCCGTTGCCTGCGGGGGCAAGCTTCTCTTTCAACTCCTGCAGCCATGCAGGGTGGGTGAAGTCCCCTGTGGCTACAACGGCAATGCCTTTCAGCTGGGACCATCTCCAGAGGTTTTCAGGGTTCAGGTCCCGACTGGTTGCCCGGGAGTATTTTGAATGGATATGGAGATCGGCGATAAAACGCATGGGGGATTATAGCATGAAGTTCGGGCGGAAAAAGTCGGGCCAGTGGCGATTACACTTTGACCTTCCCCCTGATTTAAAGGCGCAACTATTATTCCAACAAGTAGTCCTCAGTCATCAAAAAGAGAAACTCGCGTTAAGTTCAGAAAGAATTGCTGCTTTCCGACGCCACCCAGCCTTTCACTGAGAATTGCCTTGTCGGCAGGATGAATGTGATGCTATGAATTATTGGGAACCTTGTCGCCTTGTCGCTTTAAGGTATGTGGAGCGCGCGGCCAGTGCGGTGTCGGGGAATTCGCTGAATACGCCGTCGACGCCCAAACGAAAGAACTGCAGGTACTCGGACTGAGGGTCTCCTCCGTAATTGTGAGCCAAGTGGCGCTTCTCGTTCCGGAACGTGAAAGCGTGGACGAACAGCCCCAGTTTATGTGCGTCAGCGATCAGCGAGGTAGGCTTCTGAGTGCTGGCATCCATCAGATCGGTCTTCCCGTCACCGTTAATATCTTTCACCTTGCCGTCCGCATCGAGTTGGCCCTTCACGGGCACTATGTATGGTTTCCATGGACCGATCCCATCAGCGTAGGGTTTGATCTCGGCAAGCCCGGCAGGTGGCACCATATCGCTGAATAGGCGCTGGTCGCCAGCTTTTTCCCAGTCGTAGGGGCGATGGTAGGGGGCAGCATAGGTGAGATTGCCCGTCTTGAGGTCGTAGCCGTCGGCGTCGATGAGCTGGACCATGCGCACGTTTAACCCTTTGGCCCGCATCTCCTTCAGACTGCCCGGTTCGAAGCTCTGCACGAAGACGGGTGCGGAACTGCTGTTCCAGTTAGCGGACTGGATGGCGGCAATGAGCTTGTCTTCGAGCGGCAGACCGAGGTCGCGATGATAGGAGGGGTTCTTTGTCTCGGGGTACACGGCAATAGAGCGTCCGAGCCTGGTGCTCTCCGCCTTGACCAGGTCGATGACCTCCTGCAGGGTGGCGATCCGGAACTTGCCGTTGTACTGTTGCGGACGCTCGGGGTCTGTGGTCACGACTCCCAAGGTCTTGATTTCGGCGAGCGTGAAGTCATGGGCGAACCAACCGGTCTGTTTCTCGCCATCAACCTGCCAGTCCTCGCGCTTACGGCTTGCGAATTCGGGGCGACTGGCAATATCCGTGTTCGTGGCCAGATTGGGGTAGTGGCTGGCGATCAATATGCCGTCCCTGGTAGAGATCAGATCGGGTTCGATGACATCGGCGCCGAGCTCGATCGCTCTCTGATAGGCTTCCAGGGTGTGCTCGGGCAAGTAGCCGGAGGCGCCGCGATGAGCGATTATCAAGGGTTGGCGGCCGTCGAGCGGTTGCAGCGGCAGGGGGATGCTGCTGCCGCCTGCGGCAAGCAACGTGAAGCTCACCAGCGCCACCGGAAAGCAGAACCAGCCCGCATGGCGGATTTTCAGCTTGGTGTACTGCTCTGTCAGAACGTCACAAACCTTCACGGATCTTTTCAGAAAGGAATAACATCTCTTCATCATGATCATCTCTCTCAGGTCTGTGCGTGGCCTCGCTCTATTGGACTGCGTGGGCATGAGCAAGTATTTTGCATGCTTGTGAATTCGGCCCCACATTCACGAGAGTCGCAAAAGGTGCTTGGTCCAGGAAGGATCATTGCCTCCCGGACCCTCCTTGTCATCCAAATCCATTGTAACATCCATCCGAAAACATGCATAGGCTTTTTCTCCCATGGAGAACAAAACAAGACAAGCTTTTTGCAGGTCTTTTTTCCGTCGGTGTTGCTATGGCAAAAGTATTGAAGGCGGTTGTTTCAGTCGTGAAAGAAAAAATAGAGGGGATTAAATTAGGGAGGAGGAAACAGGGGTATAATCCTCACCCTGTTCTTATTGGGGCGCATCGGCCTCATCCAGTCCTCCCTCTATCTTAAGTTTCCTCTGTCTATAACACTTTGTCAACTTGAAGTTCTGATGATCAGGTGCTCTGTTCCTTATGTTTTAATCTTCGCATAGAAGAATAACGTTGCCACTTTGTTTCCCCTTTTACATTTACTCGCAGAATTCAATGGTGAGAAATGCGGGAAGATGTTGCGCATCACGCTCCTGCTTTTCACTGTTCCGTCTTGTTCATGCAAACCCTTTTTGAACCCTGCGGATGCGTTGGGCAAGCTCACGTATGGCGTCAGGCATGCTAACCCCTTGCGCCATCAATTCACGGATAAACTGGGCCTTGGACAGTTCGTTGACTACCTTTTCCGTGGATTCGTCCCTGAGGCAGATGTTTTCGCCGGTCTCGATCTGCTGCGTGATACAGTTGTTGATCTGCTCAGGGGTGAATTTCTTTGCAAGTTCCCGTATCTCGGCAATTTCCATATGTATCACTCTATCATGTCCTGACGGCATATCAAGATGAATCTCCGCGGTCCCGGACAGCGTTCCCCGGCACTCCTGAAATGTCAGGGCAGGGGAACTGGAGTAGAATTGGGGTATGGGAGAACTTATCGAAGACCCTGATCTCAGGGACAGGCGGTTCGTCTTTGAAGACCGCCAGGACGCGGGACGGCGCCTTGCGGCATTTCTTGGACACTACCGGGGCAGCACGAACGCGCTCCTGTTCGCGGTGCCGTCCGGGGGTGTTCCGGTGGCTGCGGAAGCAGCACGGATACTTTCACTCCCTCTTGACCTCCTGATCGTGCGGAAGCTTCAGATACCTTTTAATCCGGAAGCCGGATTTGGCGCAATGGCGCTCAACGGGGATGTTCTCCTGAATGATGAACTGGTGGAGTCCGTCAGGCTCGGAAAGGAGGACATAGCGGCTGCGGTCAATACCACAAAAAAAGTCCTTGATCAAAGGAACAGACTTTTCCGCGGTGATCGGCCGCTGCCACCCTGCGGAGGAAAAAAGGTGATCATAACAGACGACGGTCTGGCCTCCGGCTACACCATGCGGGTCGCGGCACGATGGGTCAGAAGCATGGCTCCCGAAAGGATTGTCGTGGCAGTGCCTACAGGGTCGGAAAGGACGGTGGATATCATACGCAGGGAAGTGGATGAAATAGTCTGCCTCAATGTCAGGAGCGGCTATCGTTTTGCCGTTGCGGAGGCATATCGACGATGGCACGACCTGAGCGATGACGAGGTGTTGCGGATCATCGTCTCAGTTTTCGGGTGACGATATGAGAAAGAAAACAGACCTTCTCTGGACATGGCTCATCCCGGATGCAGAACGAACCCCTGACCGCTCTTCGTGGATCAGACATGGCGGCAAGTGGATCATCTTTGACAGCATGAAGAAGGTGATCGAACTTGCGGAGCGGCTCAGCCCCTTTCTGGAAAGCGGAGAGGTGGAAGGCGCGAAATACTGGAACAAAGACCCGAGCGCTCTCTGCGTCTATTCGCTCGACAGGGACAGGGAGAGGGTAGGCGCGATCCTCGACGGCCTTGGTGCAGGCAGGGACCGGGTCTGGGAATACGACTATGCCTGGGACAAGAACATCCAGAGTCCATTGACCTTTCTCTATTCATGGTTTTCGAAGTTGACGACGATCCTGAGAAGTTACGGCATTGCCGGGACCCTGCGGCTGATCGCGGAGATCCTCCGGCCGCGATGAGGGGATCGAAGTGGTATAATTGATTTACTATGGCGGACAAAAAACCACTGCCGCAAAATATACCACTGTCTCTGGCCCTGAGAGAATTCGATCAGAAGGGCCTTTATCTGATCTTCGAAGATTCGACGGTGCTCCCCCTGACCGAAAACGAGGTCACGAACGTCGCCCGAAGGTACTGGGAGGACCCTTCCAAGATCTCTCCGGAAGTGAGAAAACATGATGATTTCCATCCCTGCACCATATGCCCGGAAGCCGGAAACGATGTCATGTGTTACACCCTCCGGCCGGTTCTCCCGTTCCTTGAAGACATAGACCGTTACTTCTCGTATGACAAGGTGGTCGCAATATACCGGGGTGATGAAGACAGGAGTTTTCACATTGCGGAGTCTGATATGCAGAACGCGCTTCAGTACATCTGTATTCTCAGTCTTCTGTCCTATTGCAGGGTGGGCAGGCAGTACAGGAAATATTACCATGGGGTCATACCGGTCATGGGCCTCGGTCCTGTGGTCGAGAGAATATGCCTTAATATCTACTGGCTCCATAAAGGCGACAAGACGAAGATCGATACTTTTTTGCAGCAGTTTCAGCAGGACATTGCGATCATCTCCGGAAATGCCTTAAAGAGGCTGAACCTGATTTGCCAAAAAGACGCCCTGCTGAATGCATTCTATAATATGCAGGTCACCGTGGATCTCCTCGCCATGAAAATGGATGAGGTCCTGAACAGAGCGTTTCAGACCTCCGAAGAAAAAGGATAACCCACCTTCTTGATCTCGGCTGAAAAAAATCCGACAGAAGTTCGACAGCCGTGTCCATGTTAGATAGAATGAATATATGTTGAGGTCCATAAGAAGAAGTTTCAGGAGTTGTCTCGGATATCTGCGGCTGGTACCGGTGTTTCTCGTATGCGTGGTCGTCGCAGCAGCGATGGTCTTTGCCGCAGACATCGGTGTGCATATTACTGAATGGGAACTTCCCGAAGGTACGTTCCCCCATGACCCTGCCGTTGCACCGGATGGCGCTCTCTGGTATACGGGTATGCAGTCCAACACGATCGGCAGGCTCGATCCTAAGACAGGAAAGATCAGGGAGTACAAGATCCCAACACCTGACTCCGGCCCCCACGGCCTTGTGGCCGATAACCAGGGAAATATCTGGTTCACGGCGAATTTCAAAGGATATATCGGAAGCCTCGATCCGAAGACCGGCACATTCAGGGAGTACCCCATGTCCGACCCGGCGGCCCGGGACCCTCACACGCTGGTTTTTGATCGCAAGGGCATGCTCTGGTTTACCGTCCAGGGAGGGAACTTTGTCGGCAGGCTCGACCCTGCATCGGGCCAGATAAAGCTCAGAAAGATAATGGCCGGGGGTGCGAGACCTTACGGGATCGTTGTGAATTCAAAAGGCATTCCTTTTTTCTGTCAATTCGGCCGCAACAGACTTGCCAGTATAGACCCGGAGACCATGGAGATAACCGAATATCCTCTGCCTGAAGGTGCGCGGCCCAGAAGGATCGCGGTAACCCCTGACGACAGGGTCTATTACACGGACTTCGCCCGGGGGAGGATCGGCTGGCTCGATGCTAAGACCGGCGCTGTCGGAGATATTCTATCTCCCGGAGGCGCAGAGTCTGCTCCCTATGGTATGGCAGCGACACCGGACGGGATCGTCTGGTACAGCGAATCCGGAGTGAAGCCCAATACGATCGTCAGATTCGATCCCCGGACGAAAACGTTTGGCTCCTGGTTGGTCCCCTCGGGCGGCGGAGTTATCCGCCATATGGCAGCTACAGCGGGGGGATATCTGTATATCGCATGCAGCGGAGAGAACAAAGTGGGGACTGTGGCGGTCAGCGCGGCATCGCAATAACCGTTGGCTGTCAGAACGCTGTTCTTGTCAATGTCCTCTAATCATGAGCTGCAAGAGCGAGCTGCTGCTCCGGTGACTGCGCCATCTTGATCTTTTTTTGCGCCTGCAATACCCTCGTCGCGTACCAGGAAGCTCCTCCCACATACCGGATAAGCGCTTTTCTGAGGTCGTTTGTTTCAGCCTGATATGTCGCAAGCACGTGTGCGCCGGCCGCAATATTGGAAGATATCTTGTACAGATCGTCTTTCTCCTGTACGATGCCCTGCTCTTTCAGTTCGTCAAGCCAGACGCCCGGCATTATCCCCATAAGGCCGATCGCGCCCTTGTCGCTCTCCACATGCGGATTGAAGTTGGACTCCACAAGGCAGATGGCGAGAATAAGATCCCTGTTGGAGGTTGCGGATGCAGCGGTGTATATATTCGCGAGGACATGGTCCGGCATGTCAGAATTCTCCTTCATCCATTGAAGGACGGCCTGCCTGGCCGTCTCCTTCGCATCCTTGCTGCTGCCGAAGAAAGAAGCATAAGAAAAATGTGTATCTGCCGGTCCATCCGGTACCGTGAACGCATACGTAAGCGCAATGCTGACCATGGCGACAAGGATCAAAAGGCTGTATGGGAACAGAGACATCTGCCTGTATAGCAT
>VEOY01000003.1 GCA_012026685.1 Nitrospirota bacterium | reverse complement strand
TATCTGAGGTCTGTCGCAATTGCCGGGAACAGCGGAGAGAATGGAGGCGGTATTTTGCTGAATTCAACTGCGGGGGATCTAACCCTTGCTGTTGAAAACAGCCTGATCGTTGATAATGCTGCCACAAACGGAGGCGGCATGTATATGGCGTCTACTGATGGGCAAACAAATATTTCGATAAACAATACGACCATAAGCGGCAATAGCGCTATGATGGGCGGCGGTGTATATTGCTGGAGCAGGGGGGCTGAAAAGCTATATCCGAAAACAAAGAACAGCATCATCTGGGGGAACCACGCAGTTTCGGGAAAAGATGTCATGCTCGACAGCACATCTCCGGATTTCCTCCGTTTTGATTATGGGGCTTCCGATATTGGCGAAATGAACTATATAGGTCCAGTATCGTACAGCCATGATGACAGGGTGATAAATGAAGAGCCCTTGTTCATAAACCCTGCGCTATGGGATTACCATGTCATGGGGAACTCACCGGTCATTGATGCCGGGTGGGCAATGTATATGCCCTCAGACCTGGTGGTTGATTTTGAAGGAGATAATAGGACCATCGATGGCGATGGCGATGCTGTATCTGTCGTCGACATGGGAGCGGATGAATACCATGCCCCCATCACCGAACCGACATCTCTTAAATTGCTATCACTGAACGGTGGTGAGGGTCTTTTCTCCGGAATGCCATATAAGGTCGTATGGGATTTGCCCTTGGTGATCCAAAGCATAGCCGTCTATTTCACGCTGGATAATGGGCTGACCTGGAAGAAAGCGGAATCCACAAACCCTCTCGTGCTCGGCTATATTGTTAACAACCAGAAATATTTTGAGTGGAATGTACCGCTGCTGTCAAAGGTAAAGAAGGCAAAGATCAAGATCGTGGGCTATGCTGGTCCGGATGGGACAGGCGCAAAAGTCGGGTCGGATATTTCCGAGCTGCCGTTCAGAATTCAGCCTGTAAGACTTGTCAGACCGAATGGTGGTGAAAGTCTTAAAGCTAATTATCCTGTGATGATCAGGTGGTTAACTTCCGATAAGCTATCAGATGCGGTAGCAAAAGTTAAGCTTTCATATTCAGTCGACGGCGGGTTGACGTGGAAACCGATGGTTCTTCAGGACCTGAACAATGGCAATCCCGGCAAGGCTGTCTGGCTGACACCAAAAGTTGTCAAGAAGAATACTAAATGCAAAGTGAAAGTGCGGCTGTTTGATTCAGCAGGTTTGTCTCTCGGGCAGGCAAAAAGTGACCTGCTCTTTTCTCTGAGCCCTTAGTGCTTAGCATTTGCCACGAACGACAACAGTCAGCAGCACTTACATGGCGGAACGGACTGCTACTTCTTCTTTTTCTTGAAGTCCACCTTGATGACTTTATCATCCGGTGAGGGTTTCTCCTCATCTTCTTTTTGCTCATCCTGAGCAGCAGCTTCTTTCGGAGGGAAGGTGGAGAATTGGGCATTGAGCTCAGGCGAGAAGATGGTCATGATCCTGTTCTGGGGAATATAGCATTTCTCCGGGGTCGTACCGAAGACCAGGGTGGCGGTGATGCCCTCATCATCCCAGGTGAAGTTTATCTTCCGGTTAAAGACCAGAATGATGCCTTTTTCTTTTTCCTGGGGAAGGAACCCTCTCTTTCCGATGACCACGTCATCGCCATAGCCGACAGCAACGAACACCCTGCCGGAAAGGTCGAGCATCTCGAAAAAGACGTGTTTCCTGAGTTCATCGAGGTTCTCAGCCATGGCTATGACTGCGGTTCATCTTCCTGAGGTTCTTCGGATGCTTCGCGGAATTTCCTGAGCACCTCTTCCGCGGCTTCCCTGTCCGTTTCCCGTATCAGGACCTTTATCTCTCCCATTTTGCCGATATTGACCGGATAGGGGCTTACCTTTGCCGATCGGAGCACAACAGGGATGTCACCGCTTTCGAGCACGTCCTTTATCATCTCCGCCTCGAGCTGGTCATTGGTGACAAGCAGGGTGGTCCATGCATCGGCCATGACTTAGGATAAAGTAAGGGGATGAATATGTCAAAGCTGCGCAGGGTTTGGAAAAGCAGGCCCGAAAAAGGGTAAAATATTGAAATGCTGGATACGGACAGGCAAGCGGTCTTCAAACCCTTAGAAGGCGATGATATTTGGCTGGGCATTGCAATGCGATTCCGAAGGTTCTTGCCGGGCCATCCTCAGCGTGTATTCCTCAGTGGCTTCCGATGCTTTTTGGGATCGCTGGCTAAGGTTTTTCAGTCCGCCCGCTCTGTCCGCCTACCGGAGTACCATGCAGTCAGAAGGTAATTGCATGAAAAAAAGCAGCGGACATCCCTTTGTGGAGATATTTACTGACGGCGCATGCAGCGGAAATCCCGGTGTCGGAGGGTTCGGGGCGATCCTGCGTGCGGAAAAGCTGGAGAAGGAACTGTCCGGCTCCGAGGGCATGACGACCAACAACCGGATGGAGCTTATGAGCGTGATCAGGGCCCTGGAAGCTCTGAAGAGACCCTGCAAGGTCAGGATCACGACCGACTCGAACTATGTTGTCAAAGGGATGAGCGAATGGATAAAGGACTGGATAAAAAAAGGATGGAAGAACTCGCAGAAAAAGGATGTACTGAACAGGGACCTCTGGGAACGTCTCCTTAAGGCCGCGGAACCGCACGAAATAGAATGGTGCTGGGTCAGGGGACATAACGGGCATGTTGAGAATGAACGGTGCGATACGCTTGCCTGTAATGAGATAAAGAAATATAAAAGAGCGCACCAAGCTGAACGGGCAGCGAATGACTAAACCTGAACTGCTTGCGCCTGCCGGAGATCTCGAAAAGCTGAGGACCGCCCTGCACTACGGGGCTGACGCGGTCTATCTCGGTGATTCGCGCTTCAGCCTGAGGGGCAAGGCCGGCAATTTCGAGGGGGACGAACTGAGGGACGCTGTGCGCATCGTACAAGGTCAGGGGAAAAAGGTCTATGTAACGGTCAATATTTTCCCCCATAACCGTGACGTCAGGGACATTGAAGAGCATATGGAGTTCCTCAGCGATGTGCGGCCTGACGCTGTCATTGTCTCTGACCCCGGTGTGTTTGCGGTCTGCAGGAAAAAAGCCCCTGAGACGGATATACATATAAGCACCCAGGCCAATATTACCAACACGGAAGCGGCGCTCTTCTGGCAGAGCCTCGGCGCAAAGAGACTTATCCTGGCCCGCGAACTCTCTATCGATGAAATACGCCAGATCCGTGAGCAGGTATCGGTCGAGATCGAGACCTTTGTGCACGGTTCCATCTGCCTTTCCTATTCAGGAAGATGCTACATCAGCAGTTTTCTCGCCTCGCGGTCGGCAAATACGGGGGAGTGCACCAACTCCTGCCGCTGGAACTACGCGCTGATGGAGGAGAAACGGAAAGGCGAATATCTGCCGGTCTTCGAGGACGAGCGCGGGACCTATATTCTGAGCTCGCGGGACCTCTGCATGATCGGGTACCTTGACCGGCTTGCCGATGCCGGCATAGACAGCTTCAAGATCGAGGGCAGGATGAAGGGAATAAACTACGTTGCCGGGGTGGTAAAGGTCTATCGGGAGGCTGTCGATGCCATCGGTGAAGGCGGGGAATACCGGATGAATCCACGGTGGCTCAGGGAGCTTGCCATGTTCAGCAGCAGGGGATACACTACCGGCATGTTCTTCGGGAAACAGCCAGACCACGACTATAACTTCGACGGGGAAAGCTACCGCATGAGCCATGAACTCGTCGGGATCATTCTTAAGAAGGACGGAGATGTTGCCACGGTCGCGCTGCGCAACCGGCTTGACAGCGCTGACCTGATAGAGTTTCTCTCCCCGGTGATCGAGGAGAGGCTCTTTTCTGTTGAGGCCATGAGAGATCACGAGAGGAACAGCATCTGTTCCGCTCGGAATGAGGATATCATATTCATGGAGGCGCCGCCGGAGGCAAGGGTGAACGATCTGATCCGGCGAAAGAAGGACTTCAGGTCTGCGAAGGTCGAGGAATCTGTCGCATCAGGGAGGGATTGACCATATGGGGAAGCTGGAGCTCAGAGAGGATTTCGTAGAAAAAAAGGATCTGACCCGGTGCCTTGTCTGCGATGTCTATGTGCATCCCGAAGAGAGTTTTGTCTGCCCGAAGTGCAGGAAAGGCCCTCTCTGCAGAAAGCATAGGGTCCCGGGCAGGGCGGAGTGCGCGAGCTGCGTTTTTGATGTCCGGAAAAAAGAGCTGGCGGCCCTTGCCGGTCAGGAGGTGAGCATCCGGCAGTTCCTGCGTTTTCTCCAGTTCATCTTTCTGGTCTTTGCAGTGTTCTTTATTTCTCTTAAATTCGGCCTCGGGGAATACATCGAGATCCTGCGCGATCCGATGCTTGCAAAATATCTGTTGTATCTCGGGATCGTTCCGGTCATCGGCTATGTTCTCTTTGCCGTGATCCTGTATAATCAGCGGAATAAGATCGCTGATGCTGAACTGCAGATCAAGAAACTGGACAACAGGAGGTAACGGATCCCCATGGCACAGAGAAAAAAGGTCCTCGTTATTAACAATGATCCGGAGTCGGGCGGTTTGATCGGCCGGGCGCTGGAGCCGTATGGTTTTGAGCTCACCGCAGCAAGCGATGCCCGTTCAGGGTTTGAAGCAGCGAAAGATCAGATCCCTGATCTGATCTTTATCAATCTTCTGCTGCCCGAGATAAACGGGCTGAAAGTAAGCAAGGCGATCCATTCGGTCGAGGCGTTAAAAGCAGTGCCCATCATCATGATCCTCGCTCAGACCGGAGATATAGATCCCCGGTATACGGCAGCGATCGGAATTGTGGATGTCCTGGTTGAGCCGTTCAGTTCCGGTGAGATCGTTGCAAAGGCCAGGGCGGCGCTTGGGGAGGATGCATTGGTGCCTGGTGCTGAAGACGGGACCAATATACCTTTCGGGGATGAAGGAATTGAACCCATCATCGTAATTGATGAGGACGAAGAGAATGCGGATGAGGTGCTTGTCGCAGCCGAGGCCGATCCTGAGATGCCTCACGCAATTCAGGCAGATGAACATCACCTGACTGAAGCTGCTGCTGTGGCGGAGGAAAGGGATACGGAACGTTCTGAGATGGCCCATCGTTTCAAGCGGGGGGAAGATCCGGCCGGGGAGCGTGACCTTTTCTCGACATTTGACCCGTCAGGAGATGAGACAATGTCCTACCGGGATGAGCCTGAGTCGAACATTTCCGATACGTCAAACCTTCCTGCGGACGATTACGACCCGGCTACCGGGAAAATGTCCGTCAGCCCGATCAGACGGGGACTCATGATCGCCGCTTCGATCGCTGCCGGTATTGCTCTTGGCATCGGCGGGTACCTATTCTTTACTGCAGGCAATAAACAGCAGCCCCTCCAGACACAGGTAACGAAGGTCCTCCCTCCCCCTGCGGCCAGCACACCAGTCGCTCCTGCGACGCCGGGTGAGAAGCAGGGCAAGATCACGGAGATACCGGTAAAACAGGAGCCGGATGATCAAGGCACCACAAAACAACAGCAGGCAAAGATCCATGAGCCCGCGGCATCAGAGGAAAAAGTCGCGAGGAAAGCTCCTGAAGCTCAAACGCAGCCGGCAAAGAAGGCGGCATCAAAGCCGATCCCCGCGGATGGCCCTTATTATGTGCAGGCAGGGCTCTTCGAGCACAAGGATAACGCTGCCGCCCTTGCAGCGAAGATCAGGAAGACAGGATTTGAGGCATCCGTAAAGAATGTGGACGGCGCGGACAAGAAGACCCTCTACCGGGTAGTCGCAGGGACGTATACGAGCCACACGAAGGCAGTCGAAATGTCGGAATCGCTCGGCCGAAAGGGCATTAAGACCATCGTCCGCCGGAAATAGAAAGATCCGTTGAAAATCTTTTTTTCGGGCATAGGCGGAAGCGGCGTTTCCGCGATCGCGGGCTTCACGGCAGCGAAGGGTCATGAGGTATTCGGTTCTGACCGTCTCTTCGATGCGCACCCTGAACACCCGGTAAAACGCAGACTGCAGGCAAACGGCGTTGTGATCGTGCCCCAGGACGGCAGGGGGATTGACCGGTCCTTCGACCTCGCAGTGTTCAGCACGGCTGTCGAGCGGTCCAATCCCGATGTCATAGCGGCAGAGACGTCGTGTGTCCCTACAAGAACGAGGCCTGAATATCTTGCAGAGATCGTTTCCGCATACAGGACCATTGCGGTTGCCGGCACGAGCGGCAAGTCAACGACATCCGGTCTGCTTGCCTATCTCATGCAGCGGCTTGGCCTGTCCCCCAACTTTATCGGAGGGGGTAGGGTAAAACAGTTCAGGACGGACAAGAATCCGGGCAACTACGTCGCGGACAGTTCTGAACATCTCGTGATCGAGGCGTGCGAGTCCGACGGCACGATCGTCGAGTACGAACCGCAGCATACATTGATACTGAACCTCGACCTTGACCACCATTCCATAGAGGAAACAGGGAGGATGTTCGACGTGCTTTCCGCAAAGACCTCGGGCAGTGTGCATATCAATGCGGACGATCTGAACCTGAAGTTGTGCAGCATCAGCGGACCGCGCACATTCTCGATCGCCAATGATTCTGCATGCCGTGCCGGGGAGATCAGATTTTATCCCTTCAGCACCTCCTTCGTCGTTCAGGACCAGCAATTTCAGCTTTCCCTTCCCGGCAGACATAACCTGTACAATGCACTTGCCTGCATTTCCGTACTGTCCGGGCTCGGGATTTCCCTGAGGGAGATCGCGGAAGTGCTCCCTGATTTTACCGGAATCGAGCGGAGATTCGATATCCATCTGAATGACGGCAGGAGGCTGGTCATTGACGACTACGCACACAACCCTCACAAGATCCGGAGCCTCATGGAGACCATGCGGGCAGTACGTGACAGCATATGCTATATTTTTCAGCCGCACGGATTCGGGCCGACGCGCCTTATGAAGGATGGATATGTCTCAGCGTTCGGGCAAGGGCTGAGAGCCTCTGATCGCCTTGTCCTTCTGCCCATCTATTATGCCGGCGGAACAGCCGCAAAGGACATTTCGAGTGACGATATCGCAGGTCCGCTCAGGGCTTCGGGAAAAAGCGCAGTAGCGGTGCATGACCGGAAGGAGATTTTCGGCTTTCTTCAGGAGTTCGATGCGTATATTGTCTTCGGTGCGAGAGACGACAGTCTTTCAGATCTCGCAGAAGAGATCGCGAAAAGTCTGAAGTGACACTATGCCGGATCTGAGGGTCGGCTGCAGCGGGTTCAGCTACAGGCAATGGAAGGGCAATTTCTACCCCGAAGACCTGTCCCCGAAGCAATGGCTAAGATACTATGCGACGGTGTTTAACGCGGTCGAGCTGAACGTCACCTTCTACCGGTTGCCGCTTGCAAGGACGTTTGAGCAGTGGTATGGGGAAACCCCAACCGGGTTTGTCTTTCTGCTGAAGGGAAGCAGGTACATCACCCACATCAGGAGGCTGCTGGACCCTCGGGAGCCTCTTGAGACGTTCTTCGAGCGCGCGCTGAGGCTGCAAGACAAGTTGAAGGTCGTGCTCTGGCAGTTTTCCCCGGGATTCGGAATCAACAAGGAGCGGCTGAAGAAGTTCCTTGCATTGCTCAAGAAATATCCTGTCAGGAATACTCTGGAATTCAGGAACAGGAACTGGATAACTGACGAGGTGATCGGCCTGTGCAGGGACCATGATGTCAGCCTCTGCATGGCGGACTGGCCCGAATTCATTGACGACCTCCCGACCACTGCAGACTTCGTCTATATGAGAAGACACGGCGAAGGAGGGGATTATGCGTCGGATTACCCGAAGGCTGCCCTGGTAACAGATGCTGAGCGGATCAGGAAATATCTGACAGCGGGAAAAGATGTCTATATCTGCTTTAACAACGATGCCCGCGGCTTTGCGCCGAAGAACGCGCGGGAACTGATGGAGCTGCTGAAAACAGGATAACAAACCTGGCAGCTGCGTAATAATGCGGGGCGGATTCGCTGAGAAGTTCTGCAATGCAACAGATTTCACCACGAGAAGTGAAACCGGGGAATGCATCGGCAGTGAAGTCCTGACATGCAAAGTTAATTCTGTTTCAGAGTTTCTTCGGTGTTGCAGGCAGTACATTCTCACCGCCTCCACCCCGCCTTGTGACAACGTATACGAAACGATAGGGTGAAGAACACTCGAACCTATCTCAAAATTGAAATGCATGACGGGCTCACCAGTATGTCATTATGTCTTGTCCGGAATCTTTCTTTGTTTTCAGAAGGACTCCCGACGCGCTTCGCTCGCTTAAGGCGCCTACTGTTGGTGCGGGAATGACAGCCTTAATAGGAGAACCAATTTTGAGATAGGATCTAATAATGCTTCTTCAGTTCGATGAGGACCTGCTTGGCGACGTTCTTGAGGGTTTCGAACACGCCGACGCCGGTAACGGCACATCCCTCGAACGAAGGCACATTGCGGGGATTCAGCAGACTGTTCATGTTCTCCACAGGAGCGACGTTTGAGAGGTCCCGCTTGTTGTACTGGATCGTGTAGGGGAGTTTGTCCAGTTCATAGCCCTGTTCTGCAAGGTTGATCCTCAGGTCATCAAGGCTTTCGATGTTCGCCTCCATCCGTTCGATCTGGCTGTCAGCAACAAAGACAACGCCGTCAACGCCTTTCAGGATCAGTTTTCTGCTTGCTGCGTAGAAGACCTGGCCGGGCACCGTGTACAGATGAAAACGCACTTTAAAGCCCTTGATATCCCCCAGAGCAAGAGGAAGGAAGTCAAAGAACAGGGTCCGCTCCGTTTCGGTCGCAAGGGAAATGAGCTTTCCTTTCTGCTCCGGGTTTGTCTTTTTATAGACGAACTGCAGATTGGTCGTCTTGCCGCACAGGCCGGGGCCGTAGTAGACGATCTTGCAGTTTATCTCGCGGGAAGAATAGTTGATAAAGGACACTTAGTTAACGCACCTACTTGAACAGATTGTCGATATCCTCATCGCTGATCTCAGCGAATGGTGAATCGTCGAGTTTGCCTTCACTTTTGTCTTTTTCTGCCTTGCTCGTAATTTCGTTGAAGATCCTGACCAGCGACTCTGAGGCCTTTTTGACGCGCAGTCTGACGAGGCCGAGCGACGACCGCTTGTCAAATATGACGACAAGGATGACCCTCTGGCCGATGAGGGAGATATGGATGTTGTCTTTTTCCCCTTCGTGGAAGAGGATCGTGAATTCTTTTTCGCCCAACAGGCGGGCTATCCCGCCTGTTGCGGCGATGTTTCCTGCAGTAAGCGATGCAAGCGATGTAGTGTCTATCTCCCGCGTTTCGCCGGCCGAGGCTATCAGCTGGCCGTTCTTGTCGACAAGAAAGACAACCTTTGCACTGGCCTGCTGAAAGAGCTTCTGGAGTTCCTCATCGATCTTCTGGAACTCCTCTTCATACATGACAAGGTCTGAGCTCATAACACCTTAAAAAATATCACAATGTGAGGCTTTTATCAATCTGTTTTTGCCTCTTTCTGCAATTTTGCCCATTCCCTGTCCACCTCTTCCTGTACCTGCCTGAGCAGATCTTCATTCTCCGGCGCGAAGAGGTGCTTGAACCTTCCCTGCGGTTTCATGAACTCTGCAACGGGGATCTTTTCCTTCGGGGTCACGGTGATCTTTGTTACCCCATTCTCGATCTCGTACAGGGGCCAGTAGCAGGTATTGACCGCGAGCCGGCTCAGTGCGATGGCATCATTGGTCTTCGATCTCCAGCCGCGGTTGCAGGGAGCTATGACATTGATGAATTTCGGGCCCTTGATCTCATGCGCCTTCTGCACCTTCCTGGCGAGGTCCTGCCAATGAGACGGAGATGCCTGGGCGACATAGGGAATATCGTGGGCGGCCATGATCTTGGTGAGGTTCTTCCGCGAGCGGAGTTTCCCCGGTATCACCGAACCCGCAGGACAGGTGGTCGTGTCCGCGCCGAGGGGCGTCGCGCTCGAGCGCTGGATGCCGGTGTTCATGTATGCGCCGTTGTCATAGCATATATAGATCATGTCGTGGCCGCGCTCCATGGCGCCGGAAAGGCTTTGGAATCCTATGTCATATGTCCCGCCGTCTCCGCCGAAGGCGATGAACTTCACGTCCTTGTCCATCTTGCCCTGCTTCCTGAGCGAGCGGTACATGGTCTCCACGCCCGAAAGTGTTGCCGCAGCGTTCTCAAAGGCCGTATGTATCCATGGCACGTTCCAGGCGGTGAATTCGGATATGCAGGACGAGACCTCGAGGCAGCCCGTCGCATTCGAGATGACGACGGGATAGTCGGTTGCCATAAGCGCTATCTTCACAACGATCGGGGCCCCGCAGCCCGAGCACATCCTGTGGCCATGGGTGAAACGGTCTTCTTTCTTGGAAAGCTCTTTTAAGGTAAGTGGTGTCGCCATGTTATTCCCTCACTCCTATGTATTCTTTGAGCACGCTGACCTTGCCGCTCTGTGCGATCTGATTGAGCTCGGTCAGTACCTGGGCCGCATGGGAAGGCAGATAGTCCCTGCCGCCGAGGCCGTAGATCTTATTGGTCAGCAGGGGCCTGTTCCCGAGAGGGTAGAGAGCCGAGCTGACTTCCATGAACAGCGGCCCGTATCCGCCGAATGAGTCGGCGCGGTCCATAACGCAGACAGCCTTGGTGTTTTTGAGCGCCTCCGCCATTTCTTCATACGGGAACGGCCTGAAGAGCCTCGGCTTGATAAGGCCGGCCTTTATGCCCTTTTCCCTGAATTCATCGATAACATCTTTTGTCGTTCCCGCAGCAGAGTTCAGGATAACGATAGCGATGTCCGCATCCTCAAGCCGGTAGGTCTCGAACAGACCGTATTTCCGTCCGCTCAGCTTCTCAAAGTCCTTCGCCACATTGAGGACAACATCCTTTACCTTGGTCATGATCTCGTGCTGGGCGCGCTTGTATTCGTGATACAGATCGGTAAGGATGAGCGGCCCGTAGCTCTTGGGCTTGTCAAGGTCGAGGAGCGGCAGGAAGTTCCTGAAGGGGCCGACAAAGTCCTTTACCTCCTGGTCCTCAAGATATTCCATTCTCTCGATCGAGTGGCTGATAATGAAGCCGTCAAGGCAGACCATGACCGGCAGCCTGATGTCCATGTGCTCTCCGATCCTGAACGCCTGGATCACATTGTCATAAGACTCCTGGGCATTTTCCGACCATATCTGTATCCAGCCCGTATCGCGCGCGCCCATGGCGTCCGAGTGGTCGCCGTGGATGTTCAGCGGGGCGGACAGCGCACGGTTGACGACCGGCATGACGATCGGCAGCCTGTCGCCTGACGCGATATGGAGCATTTCCCACATGAGCGCCAGTCCCTGGGACGATGTTGCGGTTACGACCCTGCCGCCCGCAGCAGCCGCTCCGATGCAGGCGGACATGGAGCTGTGTTCGCTTTCAACAAGGATGGATTCCGTGTCTACTTTTCCGTCAGAGATGTACGATGCGAACCTCTGCATCATGTCCGTCTGGGGAGTGATCGGGTATATGCCGCATACGTCGGGATTGACCTGGCGCAGCGCGTTCGCGCACGCCTCATTTCCGGTAACTGCTACCACCTTGGCCATCTATTTGCCCTCCTCTGCCATTTCAATAGCCTTCTTGCCTTTTTTGCCGGGGCATTCCAGGGCGCAGATACCGCATCCCTTGCAATAGTCATAGTCAAACTCTGCCCGTTTGCCATCCTTTGTCTTTATGGCCATGTCAGGGCAGTATATCCAGCAGAACAGGCACTGAATGCAGTTCTCTTCTATCCATACCGGCCTGAAGGCCCTCCAGGAGCCTGTCTTGAACTTGACGGCACTGCCTCCTTCGAGCACAACAGAACCCGGGGGCAGGTCTCTCCAGCCTTTTGCTTTCATCCTTCTTTTACCTCCTCATATCCTCTTTTTGTCGCCTCAATGTTCCCGTCGATGATCTTCTGGGAGAACTTCTTGCCGAAGCTCTTCTTGACATCCTCAAGAAGGTGATCGATCGATATCAGGCCTGTTGCCTTGCAGACCGCGCCGAGCATGGGGGAATTCGGCATCGCCCTGCCGAAGCAGTCCAGCGCGATCTTGGTCGCATCGACGGTGATGACGCGCTGCTTCGGGCCGGCATGCAGCTTTGTCCGTATTTCTGCGGGGTCTTTTGTGGTATTTATGATAAACGTTGTAGTTTCCTTGGCGCCGTCGGCTACATTGATGCTGTCAAGGAGTGTCGCGTCAACGACCGTGACCACATCCGGCTCAAGCACCGGACAGTGCATCCGCAGTTCCTTTGAGGCCACCCGGTTATATGCCCTCAGCGGAGCGCCTGCTCTCTCAGGACCGTATTCAGGGAAGGCCTGTACATGCCTTCCACCGCTTAAACATGCGTCTGCCAGCACCTTGGCAGCAGTGACCGTACCCTGGCCGCCTCGTCCATGCCATCTGATCTCAACTGTTTCAGCCATAATTTCCTCCCGGAGTGAATTGAACCCACATTTTATAGTATTTAGTTTTGAATTTTCAATATAGTATGATATTACAATAACTTATAGGTCTATTTGACGTTCCGGGATGCGCTGGTTTATAGTTAAAACGCTATGGCACAGAGCATGACAGGGTTCGGAAGCGCAGAACAGGGGGGATGCAGGGTGGAGATCCGTTCTCTTAACCAGAGGTTCCTGGATATCTACATCAAGGCCCCTTCATTCCTTAACCAGCATGAGATGACCTTCAGGAACGTCATCAGAGACCGGTTCAGCAGGGGAAAATTTGACGTGAGCATTTCCTTGTCGGGAGAGGCCACGGCAGGGCTCAAGCTGAACAAAGAGGTCGCGGGCAGGATCTTCAATGCTCTGAGATCCGTGCAGGAGGAGTTCGCGATACCCGGACAGATAGATATCAACAGTATTGCCAATTTCCACGATATGTTCATGGAGCAGGATGTATCCTATGACATTGAAGAGATCAGGCGCGTATTCGGGGACGCAGTGGATAACCTGTTTGCCATGAGGGACAGGGAAGGGCAATTGCTTGTCGAAGAGATCAGCAGGATCGTCGGCGTGCTCGGAGCGATGAACGACGAGATGAAAGCGCGGAGCGCCCAGGCGGCGCCGGAGGCGGCAGCACGACTGAAGGAAAGGCTGATGTCGCTTGTAGACAATCAGGAGATCGATCCTGCCAGACTGCATCAGGAGATAGCCGTTCTTGCAGGCAAGTCGGACATTACCGAGGAGATCGCCAGGTTCGACTGCCATATCCAGCAGTTCAGGGAAGTCCTCGGCAGCGATGGTATAATAGGAAGGAAACTGGATTTTCTGGTCCAGGAGCTGAACCGCGAAGTAAATACCATGTCCTCCAAGTCGGTCGATTATAAGGTATCGAAGCTGGCAGTGGACATGAAGACGGAGATCGAAAAGATCAGGGAGCAGGTGCAGAATTTACAGTAAGAATACGCAGGAAGAGGTAAAGACAGGGAAAATCTTCTTCGGCCGGTACCTTTACCTGCCTTTTGTGAGGTCTGTATGAGAAAAGGTGATATCAGTTCAGTTCTGGTAAACATAGGTTTCGGGAATGTTGTGGCGTCGGCCAAGGTCGTGGCCGTTGTAACCCCGGGGTCGGCCCCCATGAAGCGCATGCGCGAGGAGGCGAAAAAGGACGGCAAGCTCGTCGATGCGACCCAGGGCAGACGCACGCGGTCGATCATCATAACGGACAGCAACCATATCATCCTTTCGGCGCTCCAGGCAGAAACGATCACCCAGAGGTTCATTGAGGGAAAGGGCGGCAGTGACGAAGGGGAAGAGTAGGGAGCAGGGAAGTCTCTTTATTGTTTCGGCCCCTTCCGGCGCGGGCAAAACAACTATCTGCAGGAAGATCATGGAAACGCTGGACAACCTGCAGGCCTCGGTCTCCTATACAACGCGAAAACCCCGGCCGGGGGAAGCTGCCGGCGTGGATTATACCTTCGTTACGGAAAAGAGATTCCGGGGAATGATCGATAAAGGTGATTTCGTGGAGTGGGCGGAGGTGCACGGCAATCTGTACGGCACATCAAGAAAGCGGCTCGAACGGATCATTGCCTCAGGGCGTGACGTCATCCTCGATATCGACACCCAGGGCGCGCGGCAGATAAAAAAGACCTTTGGCAACGGTGTGTTTATCTTTATCCTGCCTCCTTCCATGACTGAACTCAGGGTCCGCCTGGAAAAAAGAATGAGCAACACCAGGGAGGATATGGAGCGGCGGCTGAAACGCGCTGTGGCGGAAATCCGGGAGTATAAAATGTATGATTATGTTATAGTAAACGACCAGCTGAACAGCTCCCTCGGAAAATTCGAGTCCATCATCCTGGCAGAACGGCAGCGGAGCGCGAAAAAGGATTCAGCATGGGTCGAGAAAAATATCATCAGGAGGTAACAACATATGGATCTTATTTCCCTGCCGGCAGAGATCGATCATAAGAAGATCGACGGCAAGTTCAGACTGGTAATCATGGCTGCCCAGAGGGCAAAGGAACTTTCTCTCGGCGGAAAGCCGAAGATGCCGACCAAATCAAGAAAGGTGACGACCATCGCACTTGAAGAGGCTGTTCAGGACAAGCTTGAGTTCATAACCGGCGAAGAAGCGAGGATCGCAAAGGAAAAGGCAAGCAAGTACGATTACCGCAGACTCCTTGAAGAGAGCAAGAAGATCGGTGCCAGCGAGGATCTGAGCGAGCTTGAGAAGGATCTGAAGGTATATCTCCATGAAAAGGAGAACCTTGACAAGAAGGCATTTGAGGAGCTCTTCGGCGGCAAGAAGGAACCAGAAGCTGAAGAGACTGAAGAATAGGTCAGTACTTCTCGGGGTATCCGGCGGTGTTGCTGCCTACAAGACCGCTGATCTTGTCAGAAGACTGAAGGATGACGGTGCCTCGGTCACGGTCATGATGACCGGGGCTGCCCAGCAGTTTATCACCCCCCTTTCACTCCAGGTAGCCTCCCAGAACACGGTCTATACATCGATCTTCCAGGACCCCCTGACGCATATATCGCTGCCTGCGCAGGCTGACATCATGCTCATAGCGCCTGCTACGGCCAATATCATTGCAAAGTTTGCCAACGGCATTGCTGATGACATACTTTCCACAGCGTTCCTGGCATTTCAGGGTCCGGTAGTCGTTGCGCCTTCGATGAACTGGAAGATGTATGAGCACCCTGTGTTCCAGGCGAATCTGAAGCGGTTGTTGTCGCTCGGGATACGGCAGGTGGGCCCTGAGAGCGGACCCCTGGCCTGCGGCGAGGAAGGCGCGGGGAGACTGGCAGAGGTGGCGGCCATCATCGATGCCGTTGCCGCGGCCATGACAGAGCAGGACCTTGCCGGCAAGAAGGTCATTGTCTCTGCCGGCCCAACGCGGGAGTATCTCGATCCCGTCCGCTTCATCTCCAACCGGTCCTCGGGAAAGATGGGGTTCAGCATTGCACGGGCTGCACTGCGCCGCGGGGCCGAGGTTGTGCTCATCAGCGGACCGACCGCCCTGAAAAGCCCGTCGGGCGCAGTATTGCGTCAGGTGGACACCGCAGCGCAGATGCTGCGCGCAGTGACAGAAGAAACGGAAAAAGGGGCGTCTGTGCTCATTATGGCAGCTGCAGTGGCTGATTTCAGACCGGCCGAACAGGCCAGGACCAAGATGGAAAAGCAACGGGTGCGGGCAATCGCACTTGACCGGACCGAGGATATCATTACCCGTATTGCATCGCGGAAGAAAAGGCCCTTCATCGTTGGATTTGCAGCTGAGACGGGCCCGGACCTGAAGCGTGCGATGCTCAAGATGCAGACCAAGAAAATGGACATGATCGTCTTCAATGACGTGACCGAGGAAGGCGCCGGATTTGAGACCGATACAAACAGCGTTGTGATCATTGACCGGAAGGGAAAGGTCCGGACCGGCCTTCGGAGCAAGGACGAGATCGCTGACGCAATTCTCGACCGTTATCTTAAAATCAAAACTAGACTTTATTTCCCTATTTTGCTAAAAAATTGATAACTTATGGCCTCTAAAGATATAGAAAAACTTAAAGAAAAGTTTGAAAAAGACCCAAATTCAAAGCTTTTTCTGCCCCTTGCGGAGGAGTATAGAAAAGAGGGCATGCTTGACGAGGCGATAGACGTCCTCCGGGCAGGCGTTGAGAAGCATCAGGCATATACCAGTGCCAAGGTGCTGCTTGGCAAGATCTACCTCGAAAAGGGCATGCTGGATGAGGCGAGGAGAGAGTTTGAAGGCGTTATCGCTTCAGTGCCTGACAATCTTTTTGCCCATAAAAAGCTTGCCGAGATCTATAGAGACACGGGCGAGGCTACCCTTGCCATAAAAGCATTTAAAGCCATCCTGAAGCTCAACCCGATGGATGAGGATACGTTGAACAACCTCAAAGAACTGGAAGCGCTTGCTGCCGGCATTGCGGATCAGGGGCAGCCGGTGGTCGAGGAGACAGGTGCTGAGCTGAAGATGCCTGAAGAGCCGGCGGATGTATTGACATACAACGAACAGATCAGCGTCGAAGCGGCGGATGTGCAGGTGGAGCAGTCTGAAGAAGAGCTGAACGCCTTCAAAGATTCGCTCTTTGGCAATAAAGGCCCTCTCAGTGATGAGATCGAACTGGATACGGTTCAGGAGGAAGAGACAGCCTCAGAGATCTCCCTTCCGGAAGAAGTCGCCGAAGAGTCGATCCAGGACCTTACCTTTGAAGAGACCTCAGGAGGAGCTGAAACCGAAGAGAGTCCTGAACCCGGGTTGCCTGCGGCAGATAGGGAAGATGCCTTCAGCTTTGAGGATGCAGGAGAAAAAGTCCTGCATGAAAAAGAGAGTACGCCGGAGGACTTCGGCGCACGGTTCGAACAGGGATTTAACCTGGCTGAGTTGCCGGTGGAAGCAGAGCAGGAAGTGACCCTTGAACAAGATTCCTCTGCCGGAGCAGGCGACGAGGCGATAATGGCCGGCGATTTTATGGGAGATCTTATGGAGGACAGGGGCCCTGAGGTCCCGCAGCCCGGACCTGCCGCGGAAGAGCTCGGTGATGCTGACCGGTTCATTGCCGAAGGGAAGTTTTCCGAGGCCATGGGTGTATACAGGAAGCACCTTTCTGCCGATCCCCATGATAAGGCGGTCCTTCAAAGGGTCGATGAACTGAGGGCCCTTCTGAAACTGCTGGGGAAGGACAAGGAAGTGCTCATCGCAAAACTGGATGCGTTTCTGGACGGGGTAAGAAAGAGGCGGGATGAATTTTTCGGACGTCCTTAAAGAGACAGTTGAGAAGGTGGATGGGGCGGTCTCGGCGATGATCATTGCCTCTGACGGCATCCAGGTGGAAGAGTATGTTCAGGAGAAGCTCGTAGACCTCACCGGGCTTGGAGCAGAGGCTTCGGCGATGATCCGGGACATCAGTCTGGCCGCGGAGAATCTCAGGCTCGGGGAAGCACGGGAGTTCTCTATCATCTCTGACACCTGCGGCATCATCATGAGGAAGATCAATGATGAATATTACCTTGCGCTGGTGATAAAGCCTGAAGGGAATTACGGGAAAGGTCGTTATGTACTGAAGACGACCGTTCCCAAGATCGAGAACGAATTTTAGGCATTGCCGTTACGGGACGCGGAACGTTCCGGACCAGGAGATCCCATATCATGAAAATCCTCGTTATTCACGGTCCCAATCTTAATCTGCTCGGCACCAGGGAGCCCGATGTTTACGGCCGCGCGACGCTCGAAGACATCAATCGCCGGGTCATCGCTCTTGCACAGGAGCTCGGCATGGAGGCAGAGGCATTTCAGTCGAACAGCGAAGGCGAGATCGTCGACGCGGTCCAGGGCAAGTCCTATGACGCGCTTATCATAAATCCGGCTGCCTACACGCATACCAGCGTTGCCATCCGCGACGCGATCGCCGCTGTCGGCAGGCCCGCGATCGAAGTGCACATATCCAATATTCACAAGAGAGAAGAGTTCAGGAGGACTTCCTACATATCCGGGGTAGTGACCGGCCAGATCAGTGGCCTTGGCGTCGAAGGATATCTCCTTGCCGTTCGGGCAAGCCGGCAGATACTGGACAGATGAAGCATATCCATGCAATAGCCGCGTCCCTCGCTTTGCGGGACATCAGCGGTATGCTTATTTCCCATATCCGGAACGTGCGGTACCTCACCGGTTTTACCGGCTCAAATGCCGCCCTTCTCATCACCGGCAGGGAACGGATCTTCTTTACCGATCCGCGTTACGAGGAGCAGTCAAAGCGTGAGGTCAGAGGCGTCGACATCGTCATCGAGCGCAACGAGCGTCCGAAGGATATCCTGGAGAAGGCAAGAGCGCTCGGCATAAAAACGCTGGGTTTCGAATCGACCGTGTCGTACGCATTCTACCGGTCCCTCCTGAGAAAGGGCATCAGAGTGAAGGGCGTGACGAACCTGGTCGAAGAGATGCGGCGGGTCAAGTCCGCTCTCGAGATCAAGGTGATGAGCAAGGCGGTTGAACGGGCGGAGAAGGCCTTTCTCGACGTGAAGCCCTATATCAGGCCCGGCGTTTCGGAGCGGCATCTCGCCATGCAGCTTGAAGCAGCCCTGAAGAAGCGGGGATGCACCGAGATCCCTTTTGATATCATCGTTGCCGCAGGAAAGAACTCGGCGATGCCCCACGCGCGGCCGTCGGACAACCGCATCAAACCGGGCGATTTCGTCATGTTCGACTGGGCCGGAGAGGCCGGAGGATATTTCTCTGACATGACGAGGACGTTCCTCATGAAAGGCGGCAGGGAACACGCGAAGAAGATAGATATCTATGCAACAGTTCTCAATGCCAACGTGAACGCCATCCGGTCCGTGCACCGTGAATCCACCGGTCGCATGGTTGACAAGACGGCAAGAGATATTATAAAAAAGGCAGGGTACGGCGACTACTTCGGCCACGGCACCGGACATGGTGTGGGCCTTGATGTGCATGAACTTCCCCGTATTTCGCGGTTCGGGAGGGAGACGATCAGACCGGGGATGGTATTTACGGTTGAGCCGGGAATCTACCTGCCGGGGCTCGGCGGCGTCAGGATCGAAGATATGGTCCTGGTGGAAAGGCAGGGCTGCAGAACTCTGACATCGCTTCCCAAAAAATTAGAGATACTATAAAGAAGACCCAGGAGGAAGAGGCAATTGTTCTCAACGAGTGACTTCAGAAAAGGCTTAAAGATCGAATTCAAGGGAGAACCCTGCGAGATCATAGATTTCCAGCATGTGAAGATGGGGCGCGGCGGCGCCAACGTCAAGACAAAGATGCGGAACCTCAAGACCGGAAGCGTTGTGGAGGAGACGATCAGATCAGGGGAAAAGTTCCCTCCGGCCGGGCTCGAGGAAAAGAAGATGCAGTACCTCTATGCGCAGGGCGATGATTATATCTTCATGGACCAGGAGACCTATGAGCAGGTGCCGCTGAGCACGGCGCAACTCGGTGACGCAAAACTTTTCCTCAAGGAAAATATCGAGGTGAAGATCCTGTATTACAGGGGCGAGCCACTTAATGTGGAACTGCCGACCTTCATCGAGCTGGTCATTGCAAAGACCGACCCTCCCGGATTCAAGGGCGACACCGCGTCAGGCGGCGGAAAGCCCGCAACGCTCGAGACCGGGGCTGTCGTACGCGTGCCTTTTCATCTGAACGAAGGAGATACGATCAAGGTCGATACGAGGACGTCTGAGTATATAGAAAGGGTAAAATAATGGAACTTGAGGACCTCAAAGAGATCATAGAACTTCTCAAGGAAACCGATATTACCGAACTTCAGGTCGAGAAGGACGGCACCAAAGTAAAGATCAAGAGGGAGAAGTTCCTCCAGCAGTTCGAGATATCCGCGCAGAGGCCTTCCGTTGTCCCTGCCCAGGAGACGATGGTCAAGGAGATCGTCGCGGAGGAATCCGAACAGCGGCTTATTACGACAACGTCTCCGATCGTCGGAACGTTCTACCGTTCGCCGTCCCCTGATGCGGCTGTATTCATCGAGATCGGCCAGAGGGTGAAAAAGGGACAGGTGCTCTGCATCATCGAGGCCATGAAGCTCATGAACGAGATCGAAAGCGAGGCAGACGGCGTTGTGGTGAAGGCACTGGTGGAAAACGGGCAGCCTGTTGAGTACGGTGAACCCCTCTTCCTTATCGATCCTGCATGAAGACCTTTAAGAAGATCCTTATTGCCAACCGCGGCGAGATAGCGGTCAGGGTGATCCGCGCCTGCAAAGAGCTTGATATCAGGACCGTTGCGGTCTACTCCGACGTTGACCGGGATTCGCTTCATGTGAAGCTCGCTGATGAGTCGGTCTGTGTCGGTCCGGCAAGCACGGCGCAGAGCTACAACAATATCCCGAGCGTCCTTTCGGCGGCGGAGATAACCGACTCAGAGGCGATCCATCCCGGCTACGGGTTCCTGTCCGAAAACCCCCAGTTTGCAGAGGCATGTCTCACGTCGGGGATCACGTTCATAGGGCCGTCATCCGACTCGATCAGACTTGGCGGCGACAAGGCAAAGGCACGGCAGACCATGAAACGCAGGGGTGTCCCGGTTGTGCCCGGCAGTGACGGACCGGTGGTGACCGAGGAGGCTGCGCTCAAGACGGCAAAAAAGATCGGGTTCCCGGTCATTATCAAGGCTTCGGCAGGCGGCGGGGGCCGCGGCATGAGGATCATCAGGGAAGAGGCGGAGCTCGAGAAGCTTTTTTTCATGGCGCAGAGGGAGGCGCTGACCGCGTTCGGCAACGGCGAACTCTACATGGAAAGATATATCACCGAGATGCGGCATATCGAGGTACAGATCATAGCTGATGGGAAAGGCAACATCCTCCATCTCGGCGAGCGGGACTGTTCCATCCAGCGGCGACATCAGAAACTGATCGAGGAATCTCCTTCACCCATGGCCTCGGAAAAGTTCAGGAAGAAGATCGGTGAATATGCGGTCAAGGCCGCACGGGCTTTAAAATACCGGAATGCCGGAACGGTCGAGTTCATCGTTGAACCGGACGGAAACATATTCTTCATGGAAGTCAATACCCGGCTTCAGGTCGAACATCCTGTTACCGAGTTCGTTACGGGCATCGACATTGTAAAAGAACAGATCCGGATTGCAGCCGGACTTCCGCTCGAGATCAAACAGCCGCAGATAAAGATCTTCGGCCATGCCATCGAGTGCAGGATCAATGCGGAAGACCCGGAACGGTTCATCCCGTGTCCCGGCAAGATCACGTTCCTCGCGCTTCCCGGCGGGCCGGGCGTGCGGGTCGATACCGCTGCATACAACGGCTGCGTGATCCCTTCCCATTATGACTCCCTTATTGCCAAGCTGGTTGTCCACGGGAGGGACCGGCAGGAGGCGATCAGCAGGATGAAGCGCGCCCTCGACGAGTTCATTGTCGAAGGCATCAAGACCACCATACCGTTCCACAAAAAGGTCCTGAACGACCCTGATTTTATCAAAGGGGATTTTAATACAGGATTTGTCGAAAAGCTGAACAATCCTCCGCAGCCCGTGCAGAAATAGCAGCCTTCACTATCCTCTCAATGTACCAGAACGGCATCTGCTTTATTACGGACAGGACCTATTCAGCCCTGCCGGTCTGCGATATGGTAAAGATCGTGCTCGGGGCCGGGGTCACGTTCATCCAGTACCGCGAAAAGGGAAAGACCCGGCGGGAGATCTATCATGAGGCGGTTGGTCTCAGGGAGCTCACGCGCTCCTTCGGGGCTGTTCTCATCATTAATGACCATGCCGACATCGCCCTTGCCGTCGGCGCTGACGGTGTGCATCTCGGACAGGACGACCTCCCGCTGAAAGAGGCCCGGAAGATCATGGGCGGCCGCATTGTCGGGATCTCGACGCACAGCATGGAACAGGCAAAGGAAGCTGCCGCAGGGGGCGCGGATTACATCGGGTTTGGCCCCATATTTCAGACAACGACAAAGGATGCAGGCGCGCCCAAAGGGATTGACATTCTCCGGACAATCAAACAGAATGTCCGTATCCCTGTTGTGGCTATCGGCGGTATTGATACTGAAACCGTTTCGGATGTCATGTCCGCCGGTGCTGATTGTGTTGCCGTTGCAACAGCCATCTGCAGGGGGGATATCACGGCCAATGCAGGAACGTTCGTTCAGCTCTTACAAAATATGAGACGGAGGTAATATGAGAAAGATCGTTTCGCTATTTTTTTGTTTTGTCATTGCGGTGATCTTCGCGGCAGGGTGCCAGAAGAAATCCGACGTCATCAAGATCGGCGTTGCCGGTCCCATGACCGGTGACCAGTCAAAGATGGGGACTGATTTCAAAAACGGCGTATCGCTCGCCGTCGAGGAATGGAACGCAAAGGGAGGGGTGCTGGGGAAAAAGATCGAAATTATCATCGGCGATGACCAGCATGATCCCAAGCAGGCAGTGTCGGTTGCGAACAAGATCGTGAATGAGGGAGCTGTCGGCATCATAGGGCACTTTAATTCGAGCTGTTCCATACCCGCGTCGGACATATACGCCAGGGGAAACATTCCGATGATATCTCCTGGGTCCACGAACCCGCAGTTCACGGAAAAGGGATACAAGAATGTGTTCAGGGTGTGCGGCAGGGACGATCAGCAGGGGAAGGTCGGGGCTGACTTTGTCAACAGCCAGCTGAAACTTAAAAAAGTGGCCGTTATCCACGACAAGACAACATACGGCCAGGGACTTGCAGACGAGTTCAAAAAGGCGCTCGGCGGCAAGGTCGAAGTCGTCTTCTACGGCGGTATTGTCCAGGGAGACAAGGACTTCAAGGGAGTACTTACCTCCATAAGGGAAAAAAAGCCCGAGCTGCTGTTCTTCGGCGGGATATATCCCGAGATGGGGCTCCTCGTGCGACAGGCTCGTGAGCTCGGCATAAAGGCGCCGTTCATGAGCGGTGACGGCTCCATCGATCCCAAGTTCGTCGAGATCGCCGGCGCGGAGGCAGCAGAGGGGACCTATCTTACCTTCAGCCCTGATCCGAAGAACATTGCATCAGCAAAGGACTTTATCGGCAAATATAACGCCAAGTTCGGCGAGATCGGGCCATATTCGATCTACGCGTATGACGCGGCAAATATCATGCTTTCTGCCATCAGGGAAGCGAACGCAACAGAAGGTGATAAGGTCGTCAACAAGCTCCACACCATGGAGTTCAACGGTGCCATGGGCAAGATCAAATTCGATGACAAGGGCGATGTTACCGTGGCTCCCTATGTTGTCTGGGTGACGAAGGACGGCAAGTTCGTCGAACAATGGAAGCCGTAAGTAACCGACAGTAGTTAAACATCACGTCCGGAAAAGGCGCGGAGAAATGTTCTCCGTGCCTTTTCTTTTTTGACTCTCCGGAGAATTCTGCAGTGACACGTGTTGTGAAGAGAGAATGGTCCGCTTTTTCTCGGGGCTCCGCCCCGGACCCCAGCCGCTTTCCTGACGCCGAAGAAAGGGATCAGCTACGAGAGTTTCATTTGCAGTGTGTCATTCCCGCTTGTCGGGAATCCTTCTTCAGAAAGACTCCGGACTGATCCCGGACAAAGCCGGGACAAGAGCCGGAGTGACAAATAAAGGGAGAATGATACCCACAAGCCTTTCAGGGGCGCGCTGAAACTTGTCCGGCAAGGAATCATCATTCTTATTTCCGGACTTCGGACAGTCACCGCGTCTGACCCATCAGCCTCGGTCGCGGAGCTAAGATTTCCGAAGGGGTCCTCTCCAGCCCGAACCTATTCTATCTGAATCCGGCATGGTGCCCTGTCGACAGGCCCCTTTATCTCTGCTATAGTTTTAATACAATCTGAAGCCGGAGGGATGAAAATGAATATAGCGATTATCGGATCGGGAAACATGGGGGGCGGGCTCGGAAAGATCTGGGCGAAAAGGGGCCATACGGTCATATTCAGTCATTCGCACAGTCAGGAAAAGCTTGCCGCTCTTGCCGCATCCGTACCGAATGCAAAGACCGGCACGCCGGCAGAGGCGGTAGCCCAGAGCGATGTCGTTCTCATCGCCGTGCCATGGAACGAAGTCCCCGGTGCGCTCAAGCAGGCAGGCGATCTGAAGGGCAAGATCGTCATCGATTGCACAAATCCCCTGAAGCCGGACCTGAGCGGACTTGC
>VEOY01000213.1 GCA_012026685.1 Nitrospirota bacterium | reverse complement strand
GTCCAAGGGAATCACCGGAGGATACCTGCCCCTTGCCGCAACACTCGCGACAGAAAATATCTACCGGGCCTTTCTCGGAGAATTCAAAGACCTCAAGACTTTTTTTCACGGCCATTCGTATACCGGTAATCCCCTTGCCTGTGCAACTGCCCTTGCCTGCCTTGAGCTCTTTGAAAAGGAGGACACGCTCAGAGATATGCAGCCGAAGATCGCCCTTCTTGAAGACTGGCTCAGGGAGATGGCCGCCCTTCCCCATGTTGGTAATGTCAGGAATAAGGGGCTCATGGCAGGCGTTGAGCTGGTCATCGACAAACAGACAAAGGAAGCCTTTCCCTGGGAAGATAAAATGGGATGGAAGGTGGCATGTCATGCGCGGGATAACGGTGTGATCATCCGTCCGCTCGGCAATGTGGTGGTGATCATGCCTCCTCTGAACATCAGTATCGACAATCTGAGGCAGATGCTCGCGGTTCTCCGGCATGCCATCACCCTGGCGGTATCGTGAGCAGGAAATCGATCATCTTCCTCGTCCTCCTCATCCTTGCCCCGGTCGTCATCTATTTCCTCTGGCCGTCGGATGAAAGCAGGATCAGGAAGCTTTTCAGGGGAGGCGCAAAAGCGATCGAACAGGAAAAGATCGAGGGTGTCATGGCCAGGGTCTCATTCAACTATACCGACGAATACGGTCTTACGTATCTGTATATCAAGGAAGGCATGCCGCGGGCCTTTCAGCGCATGGACGGCATCAAGGTCGAATATGAAATTACCGGGATCGACATCAAAGACACGAGCGCAACTGCGGAGCTCGACCTCAGGGTCATCGCCAGTCAGGGCACGGACACGGGATACGTGATCGGGGACGCGGCCAAACCGCAGCATATGAAGTTCACCCTTGATAAAGAACGAACCACCTGGCTCGTTATCAGGACTGAAGGTCTGCCGCTGAACTTTTGACCGGGACCGTCCCCTGCACGACAGCCGCTGCGTCCTCGGGGGGGACCTTATTTGAACAGTTTTTTCAGCGCTGAACCGCCAAGGTCAAAAACGCTCTTGCCGATGGACTCGATCGGCATGCCGAGCGATTTAGCAAGGGAAAGAGTGAGTTTCTGCACAAGGCTCTCGGTAATGTTGAACTTCGGGTTGTCGAGATCCCCTTCCAGGGTGAAATCAAGAGCAATCTGGTTGTTGCTGTCCTTGAGCAGCTTCGTTATCCCCAGGAGAGGCATACCGAGAAAATTCCCGCTGGTCGTTTTGAACTCAAGGTCCTTAATGGTGATCACCCCCGAGGACTTTATCTTTCTGTTCTGAATGATGATATCTGTATCAAGGGACAGTAAGCCCTGCGTCACTTCCACATCACCCTTCTTCTCGTAATACGGCCTTAACTGCGTAATGTCGAGGTCCCTGATCCTGAGCTTTGATTTCGTATCCCTTGTCTTAAGGTTGATCGCGCCCATGGAACTCAGCGTCCCCTGCTTTGCCCTGCCGGGGATGACGGCGTCAAGTTCATAGTTCGAGACCCTGCTGTCAGACGGGACAGAAAAGTTCTTCAGGTCTGCCCGGACCTCCCGCATCTTTATCAATGCAGGCACCGCAGATACTTTCCTGTCGAGATAGTCCAGGGACCCGTTTTTCACCTTGAATTTCTTAATGAGAAACGGCTTTGTCTCCTTGTCCGGAGACTTCTCTTTCTTCTGTTTCTTTGCCGAAGCTGTGTCGGAAGAAGGCAGGGGAAAGACCATTTCCCCTTTTTTGTCGACCTCAAGGAAGAGATATGGTGCATCCAGGGTGACATCCGAGATTATGTTTTCTTTTTTCAGCAGCCCCAAGAAGTTGCTTCGGACCGACAGATCCTTGGTTGAAAAGGCCTCCTGGCCGTCGGGTCTGCCCAATTTCACGCCCTGCGCAGCAACGCTTCCCCACCGGACAGAGATGTCTTCTACAGAAAACCCTTTGCCGAGGAATTGCTGAAGTTCGTATTTGATGATCCTGTTGGCATTGTAAAGGAGGAGCGTCGCCCCGGCCATAAGCAGGACGAGTACAGCGAGTGAGCCGTATAGAAATGTCTTTCTGCGCATAGGTGTTATCAATGCCCGGAAATCATTTTACCATATCGTGAACTCTTCCATCTGTGGTATACTTCGTCATGCGCAAGTTATTGCTATTCCTGATGTTTATCGCGGTTGCCGTAACGTTTCCGGAAGGTGCTTTCCCTTTTGAGAAGGCCGGCCAGGACTGCGCAAAATGTCATACCCTCAGCGCAGAGCAGGCAAAAGCGATCCTGAATAACCTCATTCCGAATGTGAAGATAATCAATGTCCAGCACGCCCCTATTACCGGCATGTGGGAAATTGGCATCGACATGAGCGGCAAAAAAGCCATCGTATATCTCGATTATGCCAAGAAACATATCATCTCCCCCGCAACCCGCGGTGAGATCGTCGACATCGGAACAAGAGCGAGCCTCACGCAGGAAAGTTTTCAGAAGATCAACAAGGTCGACGCATCACAGATACCGCTGACAAACGCGCTCGTTATGGGGGAAAAGGCGGCCAAACACAAAGTCATTGTCTTTGATGACCCGGATTGACCGTATTGCGCGAAACTTCATCAGTCGATGAAGAAGGTGGTGGCAGAAAGAAAAGATATAGCCTTTTATATCATCCTCTATCCGCTGGCCATGCATAAAGAGGCATATGGCAAGGCAAAGGCCATCCTCTGCGAAAAGTCCCTTGCACTCCTGGAAGCAGCATTCGAGAAAAAGCCGCTTCCCAAGCCAAGCTGTAATACCAAGGCGGTCGACGAGAATATCAAGCTGGCGGAGAAATTTGGCATCTCCGGAACACCCGCGGTCATCTTCCAGGATGGAACGCTCATACCCGGTGCCATAGAGGCCGATGCGATCATCCGGCAGGTCGACAAGAAGTAATCTCGCGCTGCAGGATCCCCCGCATATCTTTCCTTATCCGTATTGACAAGTTTTTGACGTGGAGATTAATATAGTAGCCTTATTGCCGAAGTGGCGGAACTGGCAGACGCGCTAGGTTCAGGGTCTAGTGGTGGAAACGCCGTGGGGGTTCGAGTCCCCCCTTCGGCACCAAGTAATTAAAAGAAAAAACTACAACTTGTTTTTGTAGCGCTAATTGTGCCCAAACCTAAATCCTTCATTTTTTCCAGAAAGTAATGTATCCCTCGATAAACTTTAGATGATCATCAGGAATTATTTTGTTGATAATAATATGTGTGTTTGCCTTATAATTTAATCTGTCGATAGCAGCATTTCTTCTTTATCGTTGGGATGTGGGAGGGGAAATGATAAGAGCACACCTGACAGTATTCCTAATCGCGGTCTGTCTAATTTTCGCAATGACCACCACGGTCGCAGCTGAACAGCTATATCCTGGAGTATTATATAGCGCCGATACTGATATGACTTCTTTTGCAATTGGTGATGTAAATAATGATGGCAGAAGAGATGTGTCCGCATGGGCTGACGGGAGACTCGCTGTTTTCTTGCAGAATGCCGCAGGGATGCTTAATGAGCCAGTCTACTATTCTGCTCTGGGAAGTCCGTCCGGTGCCGTGCTTCATATTGCTGATATTAATGGCGACGGCAGAAATGATGTTGTCATAGGCATAACCGATTCTACTTTCAATAGCTCCAACCGGATAGGGGTTTATCTTCAAAACAGTATAGGTCAGTTGGAATCTCCCTCCATGTATCCACTTGGCCATCCCGGCAGTCTCAGTTGTCTCTCTCTAAAGTCAGCCGATATGAATAATGACGGGCACACTGAGATAGTCGCACTTGTAGGAAACGAAGAAGGCATGTTTATAGATGTGCTAGCCTATACTTCCGCGGCAGGCTTAGCGATTGTGCGCAGTTTATCTTTTCCGGCAATTGAGTCTGCAACATGGCCAATTCGGCAGCTTACCATCGCAGACATGGATAGTGATGGTATGAGCGACATCCTGTTTTTAATTAGCGGGTATGGACTTACAAATACTATTGGCCTGATATACCAGCATATCGGTGGTGTGCTAAGCGAACCATTGTACTATACTTTCCTCGAGAATGAGATAGCCATGTCAATTGCTGTCAGCGATGTCAATCGGGATGGGCGAAAAGATGTGATTACTGTCTACGGCGGGAACCGTCCTACTTCGTTTATAGCAGTCCTTTACCAGAACGACCAGGGAGGCTTCGAACAAGCCCAGAGCTATGCAACAAATGATATCCCCGTTCAAGTAGAGGTTGCCGATATCGATGGAGATGGTAATGAAGACATTGTTGTGATGCATGATGGAGGTTGGGGCCTCGGTATTTATCTTTCGGGTCCTGCAAGACCTGAAACGATTGAGATTTTTCCGCTACCTTTTTACTTAAGCAACATGGAGATAGGTGATATAAGCGGCGATGGCAGACCTGATATATTATTTACCTATTTTTCGAATGAGTTTTTTACTAGTGATCTCGCGGTTTACTACCATCGTAGTCAGTCGGGGTCCCCTGACATTGCAGCATATATGCTTGATTTCCAAACTGTTTTTATTGGTGCCGCTGAAAAGAAGGTTGTAGGTGTGTGCTATGTGGGCCCGTCCGACCTTTTTATAGGGGGGGTATCCATATCTGGTGATGCTGCCGGAGAGTTCAGGATCACCGCAGATGGCTGTTCCGGAAAGACCATTATTCTGACAGATTGCTGTCCTGTAGAGGTGGAATACTCGCCAAGGGCTCCGGGGCCAAAACAGGCAGGTCTTCTTCTATCATCTAATGATCCTGACAGTCCCCAATACACATTCCCCTTTACTGCGTGCGGGACATATGCGAGGGTTGACCGCCTTTTTTCTTCGCAGACTACGGCCCTTCCCCTTGAATTCCCTTATCCTGAAGCTGCGCGCATAGGAGATCTGAACTACGACGGCAGAAAGGATGTTGTTGTAATCGGTGGCTGGAGTGTGGAGGGGTTTTATGTATTTTTGCAGGATTCTGCCGGCAATTTCAGCCCGCCAGTCCAATACATTGCCAGTACTTCTGGACCACAGATGATAGTTGCGGCTGAAGTTGTAGACCTGAATAACGATGGGAAGGACGATGTTGTGCTTGATATCGAAGGCGGAGGCATTATGGTATTCCTTCAGAACAACTCCGGCAGTCTTGATCCCGGAATCGTCTATTCTGCAACATGGTTCAGTGATATGAAGATCAAAGACGTCAACAATGACGGACGGCTGGATATTATAGGACTGGCTGGCAACAATGATTATATCCATATCCTGTATCAGGGTGTTGACGGGGGCTTTGACCAATCTGTTGATTTTGGAGATAGCCTTCATAATGGCGCTTTAAGAATTTTCGTAGAAGACCTGAATGACGATGGCCTTCAGGACATTATCCTGCTTCTTCATAGAGGGATTACCAGGCGAAATTATCACGATATCGGCATTTTTTATCAACAAAGTGATGGTACATTCGCGCCACTAGTTTCGCTTGACGATGGATGGATGTATATCTTTCCGGACACGCTTTCTATTGGCGATGTCAATAACGATGGTCTGAAGGATATTGTGGTAAGTTATGCTAATAACCCTCCCTATGCGTTGATGGGCGTATATTATCAGGAGCAGGCAGGAACTTTCGCAAAAATCAGATTGCATAAAGCGGAAGATCTGCCGATTCTCTCATATGTTGCTGATATCAGCCGAGATGGGAAGAATGATATTATTGCGATCCACCCTTCGCGCTTGGGAGTCTTCCGACAGGACGATTACTGTCCACTTTCTTCAGAAGAACTCTACGAGATTCTCTATCTTAATTACAACAGCATATCGTTCGGCGATGTGAACAACGACGGACTTGCCGATGTTGTCCTGGGCGGAAGCTCAGGGGCAACGATCATATATCAGAAGCCAATTGCCCCCGAGGTAACGGTATCGCCGGCATTGCTTGACTTCTCAGCCGTCATCATCAATACACAGGCTTCCCAAGATGTACGTATCATAAACAGCGGACGCGCAGATTTGGCCTTGGGGAATATAAGTCTGGACCAAAATACTTCGCAATCTTATTCGTTATCAGTAGACGGCTGCTCCGGAAAGCTCCTGAAACCATCTGCCGGCTGCAAAGTAACGATCACGTTTGTGTCGGATACCATTGGATCGAAAACAGCAACAATGTTGATTCCTTCAAATGACCCTGTCCATCCTCTACTTACTGTTTCACTATCCGGCACAGTGGTTCTGCCGGCTGTTACACTGTTATCTCCTCTTAAAGGGGAAATTCTAAATTCCGGTAGTACATATGTTATCACGTGGAGTGGGCCCGCTGTTTATTATGACCTTAAGTATAAAGCCGTCACTGATGTGGGGGGGACATGGAAAGAGATAGCATATGGTCTGACTTCTACACAATTTACGTGGACAGTCCCGGTGCCAAAATTAAGCGAAAAATATTTTACTCTTCGAATAACTGGCTTCAGTGAAAAGGGAGAGATAGTTGGAATTAGTAGTGCTAGCTTTCGTGTTAGATCGATTCGTGTGATATCGCCAAATGGCGCTGAAATCATGAAATCCGGAGATATAGTCAATGTTGCTTGGCAAGCATATTCAACCAGGAAACCGACGGCATTTGCCACAATATCTTATACAAAAAATGGGGGATCAGCATGGACATCTGCAGGTTCCGTAAGCGGCACCTTAAAGTCGTATCCGTGGAGGGTTCCGAAAGTGGCGCGAGAAAGAAAGCGCTGCAAGATAAAAGTTGTGCTGAAAGACGTTCATGGCAATGTTGTCGGACAGGATGCAAGCAATGCTTTTTTTACGATAACCCCATAAGTAAGACATAATTGAATAGCTCCTGAAGTGCATATAAAGGTTATATGCCGGTGTCAGATGCGCATTTATTCTTGGCCTTATTGCGAAACTTGCTGAATCGTGTTCGGTAACTTAAGCTCGGCGATATATATTGTGTCCGCTCTGTTATGGTTTAGTGACTGCGCAACCCACAGCCTGAAGTAAAACTACGCCGCTCCTGGAACCCTTCGGCACCAAGTATACCGTAAGTTTATTCCTTCTCACGCGTGATATCCGCGCCCAAGGACTTCAGCTTTTCCTCTATCCGTTCATATCCCCGGTCGAGGTGATAGATCCGTTTCACCGATGTTTCACCCTCGGCCGCCAATGCAGCTACAATGAGGGACGCACTTGCGCGCAGGTCGGTCGCCATCAGTGGTGCTCCGGTAAGTTTCTTTACCCCCTTTATGGTCGCAATACCTCCCTCAATAGTAATATCCGCACCCATCCTCTTCAGTTCAGCAACATGCATGAACCGGTTCTCGAATATCTTTTCCGAAATGACGCTTGCTCCTTCCGCACGGCACATCATCGCCATCAATTGCGCCTGCATGTCGGTCGGAAAGCCGGGATACGGCATCGTGGTCGTGCTCACGGCCTTCAGTCTTTCAGGTCCGATGACCCTGACACCCCTGGGCACCTGCCTGAACTCCATGCCCGTATCCTTCAGCTTATTGACCACGGCATCGAGATGCTCAACCCTGCAGTTTTTGATTGTGATATCTCCCCCGGTTATACCTGCGATAGCCATAAAGGTCCCGGTTTCTATCCTGTCAGGTATGACCGCATGCCTCAACGGCTTCAGTTTTTTTACGCCATCGACCTCGATGACGCTTTCCCCAGCCCCCTTTATCTTTGCCCCCATGGATATCAGCGCATTGGCGAGGTCGACCACTTCAGGTTCACGGGCAGCATTCTCAATGAGCGTCCTGCCTTCAGCAAGGACCGCAGCCATCATGATGTTCTCCGTACCCGTCACTGTCGGTATATCGAAATAGATTGAGGCCCCTTTCAGTTTCTTCGCTTTGGCAATAACGTATCCTGAATCAAGAGTGATGGTGGCCCCCATCTTCTCAAGGCCCATCAGGTGGAGATTTATGGGACGGGCTCCTATCGCGCATCCGCCAGGGAGTGAGACCTTTGCCTTGCCGAGACGTGAGACAAGGGGACCGAGCACCAATACTGACGCGCGCATAGTGCTGACCAGGTCGTAGGGTGCTTCATAATGCTTGATCTCCGAACAGTCAAGGATCGCTTTTTTTTTTTCGAGGAGGAAGCCGGCACCGAGATTTGCGATGAGTCTTCCCATGGTGGAGACATCCCTCAGATGCGGCACATTCCTGAGGATATGTTCGCCGGGGGCGAGCAGCGTCGCAGCCATGATCGGCAAGGCCGCGTTCTTCGATCCGCTTACCGTTACCGATCCTTTCAGCCTTTTCCCGCCTCTGATGACAAGCTTGTCCAACTTCCTTCTCCGTATATCGTTTTCGTTATTGTAATACAAATTGTAATACAAAAGGAGTGGTCTGGCACAACATAATATGATGATGGGCGGCCACAGAGGGTCGCCCCTGCAGGTACTCTGTAATGACGAGGGATGAAGTGCAACGCAACATATGGAGTTTTTACAACTTCGTCAAATATGGTATATTCCAGGCATGCGGGAGTTCACCATCTATCAGGACGATGACGGCACATGGATCGCAGAGGCTCAGGAGCTGCCGGGTATGCGTATTCGGGGCAAAACGCAGCAGGACGCCCTCGAAAAGATACAGACAGCGCTCAAGGTCTACTATCCCTGCAAATGCGAGGATTAGATTATCCGCTGCCCCTCAGGATCCTGCCGATTCCGGCATAGTCATTGATAACAGCAACATCCTTAACCCCCTCTTCCTGAGCGAGCTGTTGAACTGCCTTCGCCTGGTCGTACCCGAGTTCAAGCAAGATGCGGCCGCCCGGCTTAAGATATTCCACGGCTGATGAAAGGATCTGCCGGTAGAAGTCCATGCCGTCCTCCCCTCCGTTGAGAGCTGAAGCAGGCTCCCAGTCCCTGATCTCCCGCTGCAGCGTGTCAAGCTCATCTCTCCGTATATAGGGTGGATTGGCGGTGATGATATGGAACGTCCTCCCCCT
>VEOY01000015.1 GCA_012026685.1 Nitrospirota bacterium | reverse complement strand
GATGAAGGATATAGCGGATGTTTTCATGCCAAGCGCGGAGATGGTGCCCCATACATGAACGAATTCAATGAACGGGACGATTCGGCCCAAACGGTGCCCCGCCTGAAACAGCAGCCCAAACAGGGCCTTCTCCACAAGTCGCCGTGGCTGGTGCTGGTCTTTTCCCTGCTGATCACCGGGCTGGCCTGGCATGTTGCCACGGATACCGTTAACGTGGCCAAGAATGCCTATTTCGATTTCCGGGTGCGCGAAGCGATTACCCGCATAGTGCAGCGCATGCAGGCCTACCAGCAGGTACTGCTCGGCGTTCAGGGGTTGTACAAAGCGTCCGTGAGCGTGGAACGGCACGAATTCAGGAGCTATATTGGATCACTGCATCTGGCGGATCACTACCCTGGCATTCAGGGCGTAGGTTTCTCGCTTATTGTTCCGGCAGCAGCGAAGAACGCGCACGTCGGTGCTCTCCGAAAGGAAGGCTTCACGGCATATGACATACGTCCGGAAGGGCATCGGGAGTTGTATACCTCCATCGTTTACCTTGAACCGTTCAAGGACCGTAACCTGCGGGCTTTTGGGTACGACATGTATTCTGAGCCCGTGCGCCGTGCCGCCATGGAAGATGCTCGCGACAATGACCGAATGGCGATGTCGGGCAAGGTGCGGCTGGTACAGGAGTCGGGCGGCGAGGAGCAGGCGGGTTTTCTGCTCTATTTGCCGATTTATCGGAACGGTCTGCCGCACAGCACCGTTGCTGAGCGGCGTACAAACATCATCGGTTGGACATATTCTCCGTTTCGCATGAATGACCTGATGCAGGGAATACACGGGGAACGTGCCAGTGACCTTGATATCGAGATTTTCGACGGCAAGGAAGCAACTGCAGGTTCGCTGATGTACGATTCGGCCCAAAACCACACCGCTGGACCGTCTCTCCGATCGTCGCTGCTGTCCAGCACCGCTATCGAGATAGCGGGCCGCCCATGGACCATACACATCCGCGCCCTTCAAGGCCTTCACAGCCGTGTCGACAGCAGGAGACCGGAACTGATCGCGGTTGCCGGTTTGGTGATCAGCCTGCTGTTGACCTGGCTGACCTGGTCGCTGGTGACAGGGCGGGAGCATGCAGTTGCTGCAGTGCGGGAAAGAGAAAGGCTGATCGCTGAACTTCAAAAGGCGATAGCCGAGATAAAGACCCTGGAGGGGATATTGCCCATCTGTTCGGTCTGCAAGAAGATCCGCGATGATAAGGACGCATGGAACCAAATGGAAACCTTTATCAGCGAACATTCAGACGCAGTGTTCAGCCACGGATATTGCCCGGATTGTGCTAAAAAGGTCATGGAAGACATAAAGAAGAAACCATGAGACAAGCCAATATGGTCGTTTTATGGTTGCCCGTGATAATGCTCCTTGCTTCAGGTTGCATATCGGAACCGGGCATCGATAAAGAGAAATTCGCGGAACTGGACCGGACCGCGCAGGACCTGAAAACCATTATTAGATCAGACAAGACCTGCGATGTGCCGGATACCCTGCTCCAAAGACTCGCCTCCGGGATCGCGGCCGTAAAGGACAAGGCCGCCTCAAAGGCGGATCGCGACCTGATCACCTCCTATGCGAACCTTCTGGCCACCTACAGGGACGGTCTGCTGCTTTGCCAGCGCCGGACCCATCTGTCCGTATTCCCCTTCGTCCCGAAGGGAAGGATCTACGTGTCCCAGGAACTCGATCCGCTGGTCGAGAGATATGGTCTGTCAACAGAGAGACACGTGTATAAGCCCACCGGGCAGTATTGGAGGAGTGTTGGGGAGGATTCGATAAAGGTGATCTGGGAAAACGCAGAGACCCAGACAAAGAACATCGAGAATACGCTGAGATACAACTGATCTCATGGCCGAGCTTGACCAAGCCTCCCGACACCGGGGCAGATTCGCTCCAATGAATTATGGATAATAGATCGTTATGCTGAAAAAAGGAACGCTGCTGCGTTTGATCGACGAAGTCTCGGAAACGGCACTCGCAAGCGGCTCCTTATTGCCGATCCGCACAGGTTCCGAGTATGTCGATGACAACGGTCTTCGTTTCGTGGTGCGCATTCTGTCGAGTCTTGTACGAAAGGACGAAGACCGGCTCCAAAGAGCGCAGGAAAAGAGGGGGAACCCGTTTCTTCCCCATGAAAAGGATCTATTCGTTGCAGACCTCGGTCCAACCCACATCGCGCTTCTGAACAAGTTCAATGTCATGGAGCGGCATCTGCTCATCGTGACGAGAGAGTTCGAAGACCAGGAAAACCTTCTTACGCCGGCTGACTTTTCGGCCCTCTGGATCTGCATGGCCGAATATGACGCGGTCGGTTTCTACAACGGCGGAGAGGCGGCGGGTGCGAGCCAGGCACACAAGCACCTGCAGATCGTGCCGCTTCCCCTTGCGGAGCAGGGGCCTCCTGTTCCGATCCAGCCTCTTGTGGACGAGATCATGGATGCGGGCAGGATCACGCGGCTTCGTTCTTTCAGGTTCCGCCACTGTTTCGCCCGGCTGGAGTTGGACAATTCAGGTTTTCCCCTTCACCCCGGGGAGCAGTGCTATGCTCTTTACCGGACAATGCTTTCGGAACTGGGAATGTCGGTCCCCCGCGCGGAAGAGATGGTGAGGCAGTCGGGGCCATACTGTCTTGTGGTCACGCGGCAGTGGATGCTTCTTGCACCAAGGTCGCGGGAATTCTATGGGGAAGTCTCTGTCAATTCCCTCGGGTTTGCCGGCTGTCTGCTTGTCAGGAAGCCTGAGCATCTTGAACTCGTCAAAAAGACCGGTCCTCTTGAGTTGCTGAGGTCTGTGTCGGTCCCTCTGTGAAAGGGGAAGAGAGGATGGGCAGACATTCAGGGAAATAGTTTCAGCATTGAAAAGAAATGGGGTAATTCAGCGCTGACCGCAATGGGCAATAAAAAGTGGTGTTCGCTCATTCTCAGCTCTCAGCGGTTTGAACATCTCGAGACATACAGCTTGAGACTTTGACATCCGTACTCTACGTCCT
>VEOY01000028.1 GCA_012026685.1 Nitrospirota bacterium | reverse complement strand
TCCGGGCCCTCCGCATCGGGGATGAAACAGACCCTGCCGCCTGAAACTATCGCGCGGTAGAGCTCTATGTCCTGTCTGAGGGTCTCCGCACTCTGGCTGTCCTTCTCGATCGCTGCAAACGGCCGCGTTTCCAGCGCAAGCAGGAGCGCGGCAGCAGAGCCCGTCAGATTGAAGACCCGGTCGTTGCCCTCAAGAAGGGGGAGGAGTCTGCTGTTCAGGAAGGAACGGATATCCAAGGGAGCTATGCGGACGCAAGGATCTTTTTGATGGTCGCTGTAGTGGAAAGACCTTTGACGTAGGGAAGACTGCGCGTTTCTTTCGCGATATCAGAACCGACGATATCCTCTTTTTTCCAGTCTCCGCCCTTCACGAGCAGGTCCGGCCTCACGGTCCTGATGAGATTGTAGGGTGTTCTTTCATTGAACATAACGACATAATCAACAGCCGCGAGGGCCGCCAGCACCTCTGCGCGGTTCTTTTCATTGTTCACCGGCCTTCCCGGCTTCAGCCCGGAAACGGATCTGTCGGAATTAAGGCCCACGATGAGCGCGTCGCCGAGACTTCTCGCCCTCTTCAGGTACCGCACATGCCCGGCATGGAGGATGTCAAAACAGCCATTCGTGAAGACGATCTTCTTACCCTGGTCCCTGAGGCGGTCGCATATCTTCCTGATCCCCTGCCGGTCGCATATCTTCCCCATGCTATTTCCCTGACTCCCCGATCCTGTTCCTTGCCTTCTCAATGATCGACCGGTCTCCCTTGTAGGTCACGGTCTCGATGGCATCGTCAAAAGCGAACCACCGGGCGTTCTCCACCTCATCGTCATGGTCTGCGGTATCCCCGCCCATATATTCCATAAGATAGAAGACGACCGTCTTCCGGCATTTCGTGTTCTCTCCCCGGATGTAGTACCAGTAAGCGATGTCGCCGATCTTCTCGACGATCCTGCCGGTCAGCCCCGTCTCTTCCCTTACTTCTCTCACCGCGGCCATCTCCGGCGTCTCGCCGTCGTCGATGATACCCTTCGGGAGGCACCACGCATTTCCTCCCTTTACCGATACCAGTGCTATCTCCGGCATGCCTCCGGACGTCCTGACGATCACCCCCCCGGCGGATGCCTGCTTTTTCAGCGCAGCGGGGCGTATCATACTTTGTGCCCGTCACCGGACGTTCTCACCGCGTCCACAATGTCCTGTCTGAGACGGAGAGGTTTCATCTGCGGGTTCACGCAGCCGAGCCGCACCGTTGCTTCAACAAGCTTCTCGCCGGTAGCGTCCCGTTTGATATCGTGGTGAAAGGTGATCGACGCGGGGCCGGCCCGCGCCACCACCGTCTCGACCGCAAGGATGTCCCCGTACCTGCCGGGTGAAAGATACCTGAGGGACGCCTCGGCGACAACAAAGAAAATGCCTTCGTCGATCAACTGCTTCATGCGTATGCCCTGCGCCTCAAGAAATTCGGTGCGCGCCCGCTCGCAGTATTTCAGATAATTCGCATAGTACACGACACCGCCGCAGTCCGTGTCCTCATAATAGATCCGTATCTTCAGGATGTGCGGCATGATCAGAGCGACTTTCCTGTTATCAGCCGCGCGATATCATTGTAGAATGCGAAGGCCATCAGGATGAGCAGGAGGGCGAGCCCTACCCGCTGCGAGGCCATGATCACCCTCTCGCTGAGCGGCTTCCTCCGCACTGCCTCAATGCCCATGAACAGGAGATGCCCGCCGTCAAGCACGGGGATGGGCAACAGGTTCAGCACGCCGAGGTTTATGCTGATCACGGCCATAAAGGAGAAGAAGTTCATGGCGCCATGGCTCGCCTGCTGGCCCGCCATCTGGAATATCATGATCGGCCCCCCGATGGTTTCTGCGGGGATCACCCGCTGGATGAGCTTCACGATCGACAGCAGGGTAAGCACGGATATGTCCCATGTCCTGTTGATACCGAGTGACAGGGCCCTGATAAGGCCGAACTTCCGCAGAACGTCATTGGGCGCGGGACTGATGCCGATGAGCCCTATTGTCTTTTCCGTCCCGTCAGGGGCCGTTTCGGTCTTTGTTTCCGGCGTGATCATGAGCTCCAGCGTCTGATCATCCCGTTTTACGGTGAATTTGAGCTCCCTGCCGGGGTTCTCATGGATGATCGAGGTCACGTCCTGCCACGTCTTCAGTTCCTTCCCGCCGATATCCGTGATCCGGTCGCCTTTCTGCATTCCTGCCTTTTCGGCAGGCGTGCCTTTCACCACCCGGCCGACGACCGGGTACAGGAGCGGCGAAATGCCGATGTCCCAGGCTTCCCTGCTTTCGCCGAAGATATTCTTCCCTGATCTTTTCTCAGGGATAACAGAGACCTCACGGACTTCCCCGGCCCTGCGCACTTTGAGGAAAATGGGCTTACCCATGCTCTCATTCACCATGACATCGATCTCGTCCCACCCCAGAACCGGCGTCCCGTTGATCCCGACAATCGTATCGCCGTTCACGAGCCCTCCCCGCGCAGCGGGCGAGCCTTCGGTTACATTCCCGACATCAGGCTTCTGGACAGGGACCCCCGAAAGGAATAGGACAACAAAGACAGCTGCGGCAAAGACAAGATTAAAGAGCGGCCCTGAAAAAACGACCGAAAAGCGTTTCCAGAGAGGCTGCTGGTTGTACGCCCTCTCTTTGTCGGCTTCATCAAGTTCCTCATCCGGCTCTTCCCCGAGCATCTTCACATAACCGCCGAGCGGAAATGCCGAGATGAGGTATTCGGTTTCACCCACGGTTTTGCCGATGATCTTCGGCCCGAAACCAAGCGAGAACTTCAGCACCTTTATGCCGAGTGATTTGGCGACAATAAAATGACCGAGCTCGTGCACAAAGACAAGGATGCCGAGCAGAACCGTTGCGTATACGAGCATCATGTGTTTTTCTCCTTGATACATGCTTCAGCCGTCTCCCGTGCCCATGCGTCCGCACTGAGCACCGCTGAAAGCACAGGCGATGCATCGGCTGTGTGTTTCCTGACCGTCCGCCTGATAACGGAGGGGATATCATTGAACCCTATTCTCCTGTCGAGAAAGGCATGGACCGCCACCTCGTTCGCCGCGTTCAGCACGGCAGGGACCGTGCCGCCGGTACGGATCGCCTCATAGGCATATGACAGACAGGGGAAACTGTCATGGTCAGGCTTCTTGAAGGTCAGGTTCCCGATCCTGTCGAGTTCCAGGCCGTGAATAGGCGTATCGAGCCGCTCCGGCCAGGAAAGCGCATAGGCTATCGGAGCGCGCATGTCCGGCATGGACAGCTGTGCGAGGAATGTCCTGTCCCTGAACTCGACCATGGAATGTACGATGCTCTGGGGATGGATCAGGACTTCCACACGTTCAGGCTCAATGTCAAAGAGCCAGCAGGCCTCGATCACCTCAAGCCCCTTGTTCATCAGCGTTGAAGAGTCGATCGAGATCTTTCTGCCCATCGACCAGTTCGGATGTTTCAGCGCGTCCTCTGCCGTAATGCCGTCGAGCTCATGCTTTTCCCTGTTGACGAAGGGACCGCCCGATGCAGTAAGCACGATCTTTTTGATCTCCTCTTTCTTTCTTCCTTCCAGACACTGATAGACCGCCGAATGCTCGCTGTCGACCGGGATGATCCTGATGCCGCTGCGTTTTGCCTCCTGCATCAC
>VEOY01000156.1 GCA_012026685.1 Nitrospirota bacterium | reverse complement strand
GCCGGAAATGTAGTCGGCAGGTTCTATGCTGTTTCCACGTTCGGGTCCATAATCGGCACATTCACTGCGGGGTTCTTCCTTATTTCTTTCATGGGAACCCGGAACATTATCATATCCATGGGAGGAATCCTTATTGCGACGGCACTGGGTACCGGTTTTCTGTTCCGGTCGAAAAAGCCCTTAATCGCGTCGTTCTTTTTCCCGGCCCTTCTGCTCTGGGGTGTCTACGGAAATGCTTTCGGTCCGCCGGCGGATTCCCATACTCTCGTGTACCGGGAAAGCGACTACTACACGATCAAGGTGAAGAACGTGAGGAGTGTTGACGGCATGACGCCGCTGAAGAGCCTCGTTCTTGACAATCTTGTCCATTCGTATGTAAATCCGGCCGATCCCCTGCATATCGAGTACCGGTATGAAAAGGTCTATTCAGATGTCCTGACCTGGAGGTTCGGTAAAGATGCTTCCTTCAGGAGTCTCACCATCGGCGCCGGGGGGTATACGTTCCCGCGGTATATGGAAGTATTTTACCCGAATGCTTCCCTTGATGTTGTTGAGATCGATCCCGGGGTCACGAAAGTCGCCTATGACCACCTCGGTCTTCCCCGCACAACACGTATCCGCACATACAATGAGGACGGCCGATGGCATGTGATGAACAGCCCGGAGAAATACGATGTCGTGTTCTTTGATGCATACAATGACCTCTCCATCCCGTACCATCTTACCACACGGGAGTTTGCCCAGATGGTAAAGGACCGGATGAACGCCAACGGCATCGTCATGACCAATATTATCGACAACTTTCAGAGCGGGTCTTTCCTGCCTTCCTATATCAAGACCCTGCGCGGGGTCTTTGGCACTCAGAACGTTCACCTGATCGCGATCAGCCCCCAGTTTGAAAAGATCCGTATCAGCACGTTTGTCGTCCTTGCGACCACCGGTACTCTGGACATCGATGACTTTGCCGCCTTTATGAAGAAGAGCCGGGGAGATGATGCGAACTCAGCGGTCGTACCCGTGGAGATCGTGAACAGGCTCCTCGAGAGGAACTGCGCGGTCGTCCTGACCGATGACTATGCCCCTGTTGACAATCTCATCGCTCCGGTATTCGAGCTAAGGTTCGGATACAACAAGAGAGAGCAATCGTAACCAGCCAATGAGGCCTGCCGGTTTTCCGGCCGGCCTCATTCCTTCCCTATGAACGCAGAATACTCCTCTACTCATGCTTGTGGGTCTTCCAGGGGCCTGCAAGGTCTATTGGCTCAGCCTTGCCGCTGGCCAGATAGTACTCCGCGCCCATGACCTGCAGCTTTCCTTCATCAACAAGGTGTCTGATTATCTTGCTGTTTTTCATGATGTCATTATAGGTGTTCCTGATATTTTCATGAACAGCAATATCGAGCGTCTCATCAGGTCCCTTATGCGCTCTCTTTGCTGTCTTTACTGCAGGCATTATTTTTTTCAATATAGCCCCTATGTTTCCCTCTGGTTTTCCGTTAGTCTCCAGGGTTGCCTTTACCGCTCCGCATTGTGAATGGCCCATGATGACGAGAAGCGGGGTATGAAGGTGTTCTACCGCATACTCTATGCTTCCAAGCGTCGTAGGTTCGACAACATTCCCGGCGACACGAACCACAAAGATGTCACCGAGCCCCTTGTCAAAAATAAATTCGGGGACAACGCGTGAGTCAGAACAGGTGAGCACCGTAGCAAGAGGGTGCTGCCCCTTGGCAAGTTCCATCCGCCGCTCCAGACTGAAATCCTCCGGCGACGGCTTCCCTCCAACAAAAACCTTATTACCTTCAAAGAGCCTCGAAAAAGGATCACTCTGAACCACCATCTTTGCATACCCCAGTCCCACGACCGACACGAGACAACCCGCGATCAAGATACTCTTCCAAAATCTCATCTATCCACCCTCCCAAAAAAGAAAATAAAAGGCCCTCAAAGAGGGCCTCGTTCGGAATCGTCTTGTCTTCCCCTGTTTTTCTGTATGGGGAATGCTATCACACAGAGAAGAATCAGGCAGCTGCTGTCTGTTTCGCTTTCTTTGCCGCAGCCGCGGCAAAGACCTCCAGCGCATTGAATGTGCCGTCGATGGCCTGTACCGGACACTTAGCCGTGCAGATGCCGCAGCCGATGCACTTTGCCTGATCGATCGCGTGTTTCTTCTTCTGCTCGCCCGCGGGTGCGTCCACCGGACATACCTTGGTACAGATCTGGCAGCCGATGCAGTTATCCATAATGAATGCCTTCGAGCGCACAGGAATATGGTCTACGATCGCCTTTGTCGGGCACTTGGATACGCAAAGACCGCATACTTTGCACTTGTTAATGTCAATACGGGAGAAATTGTTCTGCACCGATGGCGCGTCAAAAGGACAGACTTTCACGCATGCCCCGCAGGCAATGCACCCTACATCGCAGTTCTTTCTCGTATCGCCGCCCTTGTCTCTCGAATGGCAGGCAACAAGGACCATCCGGGATGCAGGGAGCACTTCGATTACCCGCTTCGGACACGCCTGCTCACACTTCCTGCAGCCGGTGCATTTAGTGATATCGACGACCGGGAGGCCGTCATCACCCATATGAAGGGCATCAAAAGGACATACGCGGGTGCAGGTCCCGTATCCGAGACAACCATAGGCGCAGGATTTATCCCCGCCTCCGGCAAGGACAGCTGCCCTGCAGTCGATGACCCCTTCATACTTGAACTTTTTCCTTGATATGCTCGTCCCTCCCTGGCACATGATCCGGGCAAACTGAGGCTCTTTTATCTCCGCTTTCTTGCCGGTGATGAGGGCAACTGCCTCAGCTCCCTTAGCTCCGGCAGGAATGCAGAGCGCGGGGGATACGTCGGGGTTATTGCCCACAGCCTCTGCATACTGTTCGCACCCGGCATAGCCGCAAGCACCGCAATGCGCATGGGCAAGCACGTCCTTCACTTTCTCGACCCGAGGATCGATCTGTACCGCGAAACGCTTTGCGGCAATCGCGAGGCCGGCGCCTAAAACGACCCCGAGACCGGCAAGAAACACAAGGGTCCATTTAACGAGAGGTAGGATATCAACCTTCTCCCTGGCCTCAATACCGCCGCCAACGCCGGCAAAGACAACAGAGGCAAAGAGAAGGATCATAAAGACGGCGGTCAAGCCGGTCCTTTTCATGTTCAGTCCGGTAGACATCATTTCTGCTCCTTATTAGTGTCGGTGTTTGCTCTCATCAGCGCATCGCTACTTCTGGCCGACTCTGTTTTTAAACCTCATACTATATTTACAGTGTAATCAATCCGGAAAATCCTGTAAATGCCAGCGCGATCAGACCGGTGATCACAAATGCCATCGGCAGTCCCTTAAAGGCAGCGGGCACATCGGCAAGTTCAAGCTTCTCCCGGATGCTTGCCATGATTATCAGCGCAAGGGCAAAGCCAAGACCGGAGCCTAATCCAAAGGCAAGGCTCTGAATAAAAGTGTACTTTTCTCCTGCATTCACAAGCGGCACGGCAAGGATGATGCAATTTGTCGAGATCAGGGCAAGGTAAATGCCGAGCTTGTAGTAAAGACCCGGGGAAACCTTCCTCATTATGGTATCTGATGCCTGGACCAGTCCGGCTATGATTCCGATGAAGACAATGATCTCAAGGAACGTTATCTCAAGTGGGATCATTACCTTTGTAAAGACCACCCAGCTCACTGCCGCGCTGATCATCATGACCGCGGTAAAGGTAATGCTCATGCCGACCGCTGTCTCCATCTTCTTGGAAACGCCGAAGAAAATGCAGAGGCCGAGGAACCGTGTGAAGACAAAATTATTAATGAGCGATGCCGATATGATCAGCTCGAAGAGTTTTGTGAATTCGCTGTTCATCTCTCAATTCCTCCTTAGTGCGAAGCGTGAGCGGTCTTTTTCATATACCGCGCATCAATCCAGTTGAACAACGCCATCAGGATACCGACCGCAAGGAACCCGCCTGCAGGCAGAACCATTATCAGAACAGGTTTTGTATTGATAAAGGTAAAAACATGCTGGGTCGCCAGCCCTGTGGGAACGGTCAGCGTTCCCTTGCCGACCAGCTCCCTGAAGAAACTGATCACCGTAAGCGCGAACAAAAACCCGACACCCATGCCAAGGCCGTCAACCATGGAGGGGACAATGCTGTTCTTGCTCGCGAACATCTCCGCCCTTGCCAGTATCGATGCAAAAGCAACGATCAAAGCAATATAGAGACCAACCTTGGCATAAACATCCGGGACGAAAGCGGCCATCATCATCTGGGTTATCGTGACCCACCCGGAAATAACGAGCATGAAAATCGGCAGCCGTACCTTGGGCTGTATGATCTTTCTCATCAGGGAGATGGTAAGGTTCACCATCGTCTGGACGAACAGCACCGCCAGTCCCATAAATATCCCGTTCTTCAGATTGTTGGTAACAGCAATCGAAGGGCAAAGGCTCAGCGCGAGCTTGAAGATCGTGTTCTCTTTAATTATCCCGTTAAGAAACAGGTCCTTGAGACTAGTTGTGCTGGGGCTGGACATCCTTATTGCCTCCTTCCTTGATTGTTTTGATCAGAAATGCGACACCGTTTTTCACGGCATCTTCGGAAACTGCGCGGGTCGAGATCGTGGCGCCCGAAATCGCCTGAACATACTCCTTTGTCTCTGTCTTGAGAACCTTCAGGTGATCAATGTCCTTGCCCGTGAACTGGCCCTTGAACGAATCGGTCTCGATCTCGTCTCCCAGACCCGGCGTTTCGCCGTGTCCAAGAATATTGATCTTCTGGACAATGAAGTTCTTGTCTACGGCAATGAACGTATTGATATAGCTCGAATACCCTTTGCCGAACGACTGGACAACATAACCGACCGTTTCACCATTCTTCTTTGCCTCGAAGTATTTGGCATGCTTGTCATGGATCGTCCAGTCCCCGAGTTTCGTAAAGTCAGCGCCGGGGATCAGGAGTTTCAGGGCGTCCTGCTCGGCTTTCTCATTGTTCTTGAATATTTTCGGCGATGCATTCGCATAGACAAAGGCAAGTATGAACCCGCCGACAAGATAGACAACAACGAGGTTCAGGGTTATTTTGACGATGTCCTTGACGGTCATTACTTGGCCTCCTTTACCTTTACCTGCTTTACGGCACCGAAGACCTTTGCCTTAAAGCCACGGTCGATCAGAGGGGCAAAACAGTTCATGATGAGTATCGCAAACATGACACCTTCAGGAAACCCTCCCTTGAGCCTGATGATCATGGTGAGGAATCCGCAGCCAATACCGAAGAGGATCTGTCCGTTCCTGACAGAAGGAGAAGTGACATAATCGGTTGCCATAAACCATGCGCCAAGCATCATGCCTCCGCTCAGGAGATGGACAATAGGGTCACCTGCAAAGAGTACCATCTTGCCTGTTGCGGCATCCTTGCCGCCGAACACATATGCAATGACCGCGACCGTTGCAAGGAAGGACACCGGGATATGCCAGGTTATATACCTCTTATACAGCAGAAAAAGGCCGCCTATGATGATCGCAAGAGCCGAGACCTCGCCGATCGAACCTGCCCTGTTGCCGGTCAGGAGGTGCATGTACAGATTCATTTTGTCGCCGAAGACCTCGATGAGCTTTGCAAATCCTTCTTCCTTCAATATGCCGAGCGGTGTTGCTGTGGTCTTGGCATCCATGGCGATAAACGAAGCGACCGGCTCATTCCATACGGTCATCGCCTTCGGCCAGGATATAAGCGCAAAT
>VEOY01000022.1 GCA_012026685.1 Nitrospirota bacterium | reverse complement strand
TCCCTGGAACTCGATCACACAGTCCGTAGCACCCTTTACGGTAAGTTCCCCGATGATCCTCAGAATGATATCCTTGGCATACACGCCTTCGGGCACGGTTCCGTTCACATTGATCCTTATCGTCTTCGGTTCGCGGAAAGCACAGACGCCCTTCAGGATGCCGACTTCCAGGTCTGTTGTCCCCACTCCGGCCGCAAACGCACCGAATGCGCCGTGGGTACAGGTATGGGAATCTCCCATGATCACGGTATACCCCGGCCGGATGAACCCCTGTTCAGGAAAAAGCACATGGCACACGCCGTTCCTGCCGACATCAAAAAAATCCTTTATCTTGTGACGACGCGCCCAGTCCCTCAGGATCTTGCCCTGTTGCGCAGTCTTGGTGTCCTTTGCAGGGGTCACATGGTCGATCACCACCTTGATCCTGTCAGGGTCGAACACCCTATCCTTGCCGCGCGCGACAAGGTCATTGATCGCGATCGGCGTCGTGATCTCATGACACATCACCACATCGATATCAAGCACCTTTGTGCCGGGAAACGGCTCGTCCCTCAGGTGGGATCTGAATATCTTTTCTGCCAATGTCAAAGCCATCGTCTTTCCTTTCCGAATCTCGGACGTCCTTCGTGAAATAATTTCTAAAATATCATATATGCGCAATTTTATAAAGAACCGCCGATGGCTGTCCTTGTTAAGGCCATGCGTTTTCATCAGTATGGTACACTCTTCACATGCCCGACGCATTCTATATGCTTTTTCCTGTCTCCGGAGTAAAAACCTATCTGTTTGCGCCACCTCTTGTTGCCACGATCGTCTCTTTCTTCACTTCCATGGGCGGGGGCTCCGGTGCAGTCCTGCTCCTTCCTTTCCAGATGAGCGTACTTCACTACACGCCACCCTCGGTGAGGCGCGATCATCGCGCCGTTCTGCGTCGCGGTTTTCCGGCTGCCGGTCTATACGGTGGCGGGTGCGGCCCTCATGGGCACATTCATCACCTCTGTTGCCGGCGTGGTCTTATACAGCATCATACCGGCACATGGAGGACCTCCGGCATCTCCTGACTGGCTTCTCGGCTCCCTTTTCGGCGCTGGCGGCTTCGTCGGCATATCTCTTGGCGCCCGGCTCCAGAAGTTCGTGCCCCAGAAGTTCATCAGACTGCTCCTTGGTGTGATGATACTCTTCATCGCGGCAAGCTACATCCTCCAGTTCCTGTTCTCATAATCTGAACTGATCAGGCGGCAGGTGCGGCCGCTCCGTGTTCAACTGGCGATTTTCAGGTGAGCCCTGCAGTACACATGGTTTTGCGCGTTTTATGATAATATTGAGCATGCAGAAACAGCCCCGCATCCCGAAGATCCTTGAAATCTGCCTCATTCTGTTGCTGGCCCTGGCATCGTGGTCATGCAAAAAGGCTGACGAAAAAAAAGTCACCGTGGATCTGAAAGAAAAAATGGAGACAGCGAGAGACGTTCCTGCCGGAGACAAAAACCCGCTCAGAGTCGCAATTGCAGCGGTTATCTCCCCGCGGGAGACAGCGGCTTATTATAATGAGATGATGAAATTTATCGGCACGAAGGCGGGCAGGCCGATCGCGATCATTCAGAAAAAGACATACCAGGAAGTGAACGATCTTCTTGAAAAAAGAGAGATCGACATCGCATTCGTCTGTGCCGGCCCCTACGTGAGCGGGAAAAGGAAGTTCGGCATGGAACTTCGTGTCGCCCCCATGCTCTATGGCAAGCCTTTTTATCAGGCATATTTCATTGTCCATAAGGACAGTCCGATCAGGGACCTCGAGGGGCTCAGGGGTACACGGTTCGCCTTCAGTGATCCCAACTCGAATACCGGGGCGCTCGTCCCGACCTACACGCTTTCGACCAGGGGGGAAACGCCGCAGACATTTTTCAAGAGCGTTATCTACACATACAGCCACGACAACTCCATTAAGGCCGTGGCAAAGGGTCTGGTAGAAGGAGCTTCCGTGGACGGTCTCATATGGGACTATTACCATGATAAAAATCCCCAGTTCGTCAACAAGACCCGGATAATGTACCGGTCACCCCTGTACGGCATTCCGCCGGTCGTGGTCCATCCCCGGACGCCTTCGTCTACGAAGGAAAGTCTCAGGAAGATCTTTCTCGGGATGCATGCTGATCCTGAGGGGAAAAGGATCCTCGACGAGCTGAAGATCGAGAAGTTCATCGAACCGGAAGATTCATCCTATGACTCGCTAAGGAAAATGCAGGATTGGCTGGATTCAAGGAAATGAGACCGTTGTCCCTGAAGACAAAACTGTTCCTGTCCATGTTCCTGCTGGTCATAGCCTTTTCGTTCCTCGTCGTATTATTCACCGAAATGTATGTCAAGAATGTCTTTATGCAGGACGACATTAAAGATGCCAAGGTCGTAGCAGCGACAATGGCGCGCCATATCGTTGACCCGCTCCTGATCGGCGATTATGTAGCCATAGACAACTACGCTGATGAGACCATGAAGGAAAATGCCGAGATCGCCTACATATTCATAGAAAAGGACGGCCAGATCCTGTTCAATACGTTCAAGGAGGGTTTCCCAAAGAACCTTGCCGGCATGCACCGCAATACTGACGACATAGATCTCATGACGCTCAGGACCGAACATGGCGACTATCTCGATATTTCCGCCCCTATCCACGGCGGACGCCCGGGGAACCTGAGGATCGGCATAGACGAGAGGACGAGCAGGGAACTCATAGGCAAGATGATCATGACCATCGCGCTGGTCACTGTCGTGATCCTGGGGATCGCTTTCGCCATATCATTGTTCATCGCACGGCGGCTGACCGCCCCCCTCACCGCGCTGACCGTGTCCGCTACCGGGATAGCCGAGGGGGACTACACCCGGACCACGCCGGCAGGCGGCTACGATGAGATCAGCAAACTTGCGATGGCGTTCAATACCATGACAAAGGCCGTCAGCCTTCGCGAAGATGAGCTAAGGTCGGTTAACACCGAACTTGAGGAGGTGAATATGCGCCTCCATGAGAGCATTCAAAAACTCCGGGAAACCAGCGAAGAGCTGGTCCGTTCAAAGCAGGATGCGGCTGTTGTCGAAACGGCCCGGGCTTTCCTGCATCACCTGCGGCAGCCATTGACCTATCTCACTATGGCGATCGAACTTCTTGTCGATGAGATCGCTGACGGGAAATCGTTTGACACGGGCGCGGCCCGAAGAAAGCTGGAGGCGATCAGCCACGCGGGTGCGCGCCTGGCAGAACTGCTCGGCAAATTCGAAAGCCTCGAGCACTACAAGGTCATTGAGTTCGATGACCTTACCAGAATACTTGACATCGAGCGCAAGACAAACCCATAGGCAGGAAACATGCTGATCGGAATCATGTCTGACACCCATGACCATATGCCGGCAATACGAAAGGCAGTGGAGATATTTACCGAGCGGAAGGTCGCGCACGTCATCCACGCCGGGGACTTCACTTCACCGTTCACCTTCAGGGCCCTGAAGCATCTGCCGTGCGATTTCACCGGCATCTACGGCAACAATGACGGAGAACGGGTACTGTTGCAGAAGCTCTCGCATGAGCGGATATTCACCCAGCCGTACATTCTGGAACTTTCGGGCAGGAAGGTCGTCATCATGCACGAACATCAGGTCGTGGATGCGCTTGCCGACAGCGGCCATTTTGACCTCGTGGTATACGGCCACACGCATGAACCTGACATACGAAAGCGCGGCACCGCCCTCATCGTGAACCCCGGGGAACTGGGCGGCTGGCTCTACGGAAGATCAACGGTCGCGATCGCAGACCTCGAAGCGTTATCAGCCGAGCTCATCGAACTGTAGCAATTCTGCATCAGTTCTCCTTATCCCTGATATCAGATTCGATGCATAATCCGGGGCGGAGCCCCGCGGGCTGCGGTACCGTTTCATATATCGAAAGTATCTCCGACCCTGGGCACGCGGGTGACATAGGAAAACCGTTTTTTCAAGGCTTCCTGGAAATCCAGCGACGCCTGTTCCTCCCCGTGGACAATGAACACTTCGGGGGATCTCCTGAAACAGGACAGCCAATCCAGGAGCTCGTTCTGATCGGCATGAGCGGAAAAGCCGCCGAGCGTATGGATGCCTGCCCGGACGACGATATTCTCGCCGAGCACCTCAACCGTCTTTGCGCCGTCCACGATCTGGCGGCCGAGCGTCCCTTCCGCCTGGAAGCCGACAAAGACAATGCTGCATTCTTTTCTCCAGAGATTATGCTTCAGATGATGCCGCACCCTGCCGCCCTCGCACATCCCTGAACTCGAGATAATGATCGCCTCTTTTCTTATCCGGTTGAGGGCCATGGAATCCTCGGTCTTCCGGGTGAAATGGATCCTGAGTGCGTCCCTGCTCTCGATATTGAAGAGCTTCCGCGCCTCTTCGTCGAAATACTCGGGATGCGCAGTGTATACCCGGGTGATGCGCTCACCCAGCGGGCTGTCTATATAGACATTGATCTTGAAAAGTCTGCCCTCCTTTACCAGCTTGTTCAGGATGAGGAGGAGGTCCTGGGTCCTGCCGAGAGCAAAGGACGGAATGATGACATTGCCGCCCCTCTTGAAGGTCGTCTTGATGATATTGACAAGCTCGTCAATGGACTCTCCCATGCTCTTATGCTTCCTGTTGCCGTAGGTGGACTCTATCGTGAGATAGTCGGTCTCCTCGACAAAAACAGGATCATTGACAATGGGGTTGTCCTTCTTTCCGATGTCGCCGGAAAAGACGATCTTCTTCTCGCCCTCTCCGTCCTGATACCAGAGTTCGAGGGTCGAGGAGCCGAGAATATGGCCTGCATTCACAAAACGGAAGCGCACTCCTTCACAGAGCTGCTCGATCTTCCCATACTGCTTCCTCTCGAAAAGAGGCAGGACGCGGTCGACATCCGGAGGAAGATAGAGCGGCTCCTTCACGCCGAGGCCGGAGCGCATGGCCTTCCTGTTATGCCACTCTGTGTCCGACTCCTGGATATGTGCGGAGTCGTAGAGTATGAGTTCTGCGATGTCGGCAGTCCCGGACGTGGCAATGATCTTTCCTTTGAACCCTTCTTTCACCAGTCTGGGCACAAGGCCAACATGGTCAAGATGGGAATGGGTCAGGAAAAGGCAGTCGATCGATGCGGGATCAAAAGGAAACGGCCTTTTGTTGACCGCCTCGGCGTCAGGCCCCTGGAACATGCCGCACTCCACAAGCACCCTGAAATTCCTTCCTTCAAGATAATAGCAGGAGCCCGTAACCGTTCGAACACCTCCGAGAAACTGCAGTTTCATATGGTCACCCCGTCGATCCTTTTGATCCCGGCCCTCCGGGCACAGGTTACTGCATGCTCGTACTCAAGAGAGGTTATGCGCCGGTTGATCTCCGGATAATCGCCTGCCCTGTAGCTCGGGTGATACTGGTCCATGATATTGAGGTACGTATCCCGCGAGATCTCCTCAGCGATGAATTTTACCACACGCTCCGTCCCTGAAATATCCTCCGGCAGCACCAGATGCCTGATCAGCAGACCTCTCAGCGCAATGCCCCCATCGTCCATGACAAGGTCTCCGACCTGCCGGTGCATCTCCCGAACAGCCTCCTGTGCCACTGCAGGATAATCCGCAGCATCGGAATATCTTCGCGCTGCGTCCTCGTCCGCGTACTTGAGGTCCGGCATGAAGATATCAATGATCCCGTCCAACAGCCTGAGCGTTTCGGTTGATTCATATCCGCCGCAGTTGTACACCAGCGGCACTGACAGACCGCGGCCTGCAGCGATCATCCCCGCGTGGACGATGCCAGGAACCTGATGAGTCGGTGTGACGAGATTGATATTATGACAACCGGCACGTTCGAGCGAGAGCATCACCTCTGCCAGGTCTGCGCAGGTTATCTCCCTGCCTTCTCCTCCGTGACTGATCGTGTAGTTCTGGCAGAATATGCAACCGAGATTGCAATTGCCGAAGAAGATCGTGCCGGATCCCCCGTTGCCGACCAGGGGCCGTTCTTCGCCAAAATGCGGTCCCCAGCTCGCGACGAACGGTTCCGATCCTGTGCGGCAGTAGCCGGTTTCGCCCGCGGTCCGGTCCACATGGCACTGCCGCGGGCAGATCGTGCAGTCCCGCAGGACCGCATACAGTTCATCAACCCTTTGTCTGAATTCAGCGGCTGTCAGCAGACGGTATGAAGGAACAGCCATTCCACCTCCCTCATACCACTACTTTAGCAGAATATCGGCGTAAATCCCTTTCTTGCAATCTCCCCGGCACTCTTTTATAATCTCTTGCAATGGGCGAAGATACTAAATACTGCCTCTGCTGCGGTGAAAATGTTCCTTTCGGTACTTTCGAGAGGAACGAACGACGGGAAACGACCTGCGCCTACTGCGGTTTCACGCTCGATATCCAGAACCTCTGGGAGCCGAAGAAGCCGGAGCCCCCTGCGGCTACGACAGAAAGCTACGCGCTGGTTACTGACGATTCCACATACACACGCAAGATCATCGAGGACATTCTGAAGGCAACGCAGTTTTCCACCCGGATCATGTCCTTCCAGAACGGGCTCGAGCTGATCTCTGCCTATTCAAAGATGCTTACGGAAAGGAAGCAGGTCGACATCTCGATCATCGACCTGAACATGCCGGTCATGGACGGCCTGACCGCAGCACGCCTCATGCGGTCCCTTGAATCACAGAACGCTGCGGAAAAGACACCGATCATGTTCTTTTCAGCAGAAAAAGCGGACGATAATCTGAGAAGGCAGATGGAGAACCTCGACCCTGCCAACTATGTGAACAAGGGGTCCGACCCCGACCCGGACAAACTCGTCGCCCGCGTGGAATCGCTGATCGGGTATCTCATGGAGAAGTACAAGCAGAAGAAGTAGCACCACACCGACCATACATCGTTTCTGCTTCTTTTTTCCTGCGGCTGATTGAAGCGCTATTCCCCGTAGTTTAGTGCTCAAACTCTGAGCGAGGAATTTCGGACTGACGAATGATGGACTGCAGTGTTCCGATTCTAATTTCATGATGGTCAGGGACAGGCACCGTAATTGTGCTGTCAGGCAGTTTCTTCTGCATAATGATATGGCTGCCTTTTTTTCTCACTTCAACGAAGCCGTAGCGAGCAAGAATCGCGCATACTTCTTTCCCGGAAAGAACGCGCAGTCTACCCAATAGCAACCTCGACCTGTGTTACAAATATGTCACCATGAAGCCGCTGTTTAATCTCTTCCGGAGACGCAACTTCAAAAAATAATTCAATTGCCTCCTTGAGGTTGTCCCTCGCCTCCTCGATTGTGTTGCCTTGGCTTGCTATATCAAGCTCGGGACAGAGAGAAACGTACCCATCATTCTCCTTTTCTATGATTGCCGTGAGTTTTTGTTTCATATCGCCTCCTGTTGCCTTATTATACCTTTAAGTCCAGCCAATCGGCATACGTTTTTTATTGTCTATATTTATCTTGTAATATGAACAATGAGCACGGTTCGCACTGTCGAAATTGGCGATAAGGACGGGATGATAATCTGCAGAGGCAAATGGAGAACCTTGACCCTGCCAACGTTGCGAACAAGGGGTCAGCGGTGCAAACCGCTGGGCCCCTTGGCTGGGCTTTCATTTTGTGCCCATTCGAGTTTAATCCAATTACTTTGATCCTTAACGGGCACCTTGAAACGCGCACTTGAAGGAGAATAGCCACCCTCCCGATAAAGGCTGGAAAAGTCGCCATAAAATCTCTTGTAGTTCAGGATAGAGACAACAGCTCCCTTGTAGCCGAACACCAAGAGACACTCTCCTTCGTCTACATCTATTGCTTTTCCATTTGCACCTTTGTATGTCGAATACGGAGTATATATGTCCATTCGATCCCACTTAAACGTGGTTAAATCGTTGATGCTTATTGTTCCGCCTTTGTTGTCTTTAACCGCTTTTCGTAAAGACGACTCGAGTCTGCTTTTCGGGATCAAATCTAGACCAAAGATCAAATATCCTATGATTAAGGCAACAGCCAGGGTGGTGATAATTCCGAATATCTTTGTCGTTCTTTTCATTCAGGTTTGTTCGTTGATTCTATCTGCACGAACACTGTTTTTTATGTCGCATGCGGTTTTTTTGTTGATTATAGGAGTGATATTGCGTTGCGTCAAGAGAAAACAGAAAATTACGAGCCGCTATCTACTTGAAAAGCTTGGATAATAATTCCTAATTTAAGATTAAATCGCATGAAATATCCGAAAGTCGTATGTAAAGCGCCATTACCTAATATTCTGTCATTCCGGCCTGTCAGGAATCTTTCTTTGCCTGTCGGAGGGATTCCCGACGCGCCATGCTTGCGGGAATAACAATTTCTGAGGTTTAACGAATGACCGCCTTGGCAACTTTCATGATTCCGCGGTGTAAAGCCATCACTCGAGCTTTCTTGACCTTTGGTTCTTTAAGTCATTACAATACATAAATTTTTTGAGAGGCACGTGTGGAAGATACCAACGAACTGATAGAGCAGCGTATAAAGAAAGTTGAAGAGCTGATGCAGCTCGGCTTAAAGCCGTATGGCGACCCCTATGAGGCAGCGGCCCATCCCG
>VEOY01000199.1 GCA_012026685.1 Nitrospirota bacterium | reverse complement strand
GTCATGATTATCATAGCCTTTCTTTTCGTGCCGGACAAGTTTTGGGAGAGAGTTCAGACGATAACGAATCCGGAGGCAGAGCAGGGGTCATCGATATCGACCAGACTCGAAAATTACAAGGCGGCACTGAGGATGTCCGTGGACTATCCGGTGCTTGGAGTGGGACTTTACAATTTCAAGGTCAGAAGCAAGGACTATGGAGTTTCGAACCATCTGGTTGTTCATAATACCTATCTGGAGATATTGTCGGGAGGCGGCCTCCTCAGCTTCATTCCTTTTATCGCAATTCTCGTGAGCAGCTGGCGCAAGTTGCGGCTCCGACAACGGTATGATAAACAATGGTGTGATTTCCTTATATGCTTAAAGGCGGCGTATATTTCTATTCTGATCACGTCTTTTTTTATATCTGCAGATCACAAGAAGATATTATGGTTTCTTCTGGCGTTGATATCCTCTGTTTATTACCTCGCATCTTCCCGGTCAGGGGCTGATGCGTCAGAGAACATACCATGAACGTAACGATCGCACAGATTGTCTCCAGTCTCCACCTGGCCGGTCAGGAACGTGTTGTGGTGGACTTGGCAAAAGCATTCAAAGTCAGAGGCCACCGGTCCATGGTGTGCAGTACGGACGTCGGAGGCGAACTCGTCGGGGAACTGGAATCTTCGGATATCCCGTGCTCCTGTCTCAGGGCAAGCAGCGTTTATGATCCGCGTTCCTTTATTAAGGTCGTGCGCTATCTCAAGGATAATAGGGGTGACGTTGTGATCACTCATGGCAATTACCGCGTCATTGCCCGGACTGCCGCGATCCTCCTGAAGATCCCCATCATACTTCATGTCGAACATAATGTCTCGGACTTCAAGAGAGCGTATCACATCCTTCTTAACAGGGCATTTGCGCTGTTTACCGATAAGATCGTCTGCATTTCCGAGGAAGCGAGACGCTCCCTGCTCGACATCGAAAAGCACCAGCCGGACAAGGTTGTCGTCATACGGAATGGATTGAACACCGAACGCTTCACTGCAGGGTCAAACGTCCTCCGGGACAGAAGAAACATGAAAAAGAGGGTTGCGATCGTAGGCAGATTTACTGAACAGAAGGGGCACATTTATTTTGTCGAGGCGATCTCTCAAATTATCCGCTCCTATCAGGATGTTGAGTTTGTATTCGTTGGTGACGGACCGCTGAGGTCAATGATCGAGGCAAAGGTTGATGAACGTTATTTAAGGGACTTTTGTCACTTTCTCGGTGTTCGCTCCGATATGGACCAATTGTTTCCGTCATTTGATATGTTTGTACTTTCATCCCTGTGGGAGGGGCTGCCGATAAGCCTCCTGGAAGCCCAGTACTTTGGTGTCGCATCGGTCGTGACCGATGTTGGCGGCAATGCCGAAGTTGTTCAGAACGATTATAATGGACTGCTTGTCCCGCCGCGGGATGCGGGGGCCCTTGCGACAGCAATTCTCCGGGTCCTGAATGACGATCTGCTCAGAGAGAAGTATTCGTCTAACGGAAGAAAAGTTATTGAACAGAGATTTTCGATCGATCAAATGACAACGAGCTATCTCGACCTCATCGACCAGATATCCGAAGATTCCGGCATCGTGGAGGAAGTGACCCGAAGAGCACGGGATTCATAGAGGCATGGTCCATGAGAGTTACGATAATTATTTGCAGAGCAAATGAATCAGCTGGGATGAACTGAAGATGATGTTCCAACATCAGAAGAGAATAGCGCGGCAGCTTTTTCATTGGGTTCGCATGCTGATGGGGAAAAGTTATTATCACACTCCTCAGGGTATCGGGCTTGCATTTGACCCCGAGCGACTTCATGGTTATTTCAATGATCTGACCGGCAAGGCGAAATGGAAGGGGAGCCTGGATGCAGACGGCATGCCGGTCAACAAGCTCGCTGACGGAACATCCTGTTACTTCATTACAACAATCGTACAAAAAGCCCTGGGGCACTTTGATCTTCATATTCTCACGGGTGACATGCATGAAAAAAATAAGTTCCTGACTATCTGTAAATGGTTGGCTGATCATCAGGACATGAGGGGCGGGTGGGATGTGAGCGATCTCTTGCGACTTCCCGAGGGGCTGAAATATTCTGCGATGCCGCAGGGAGAAGCGACGTCCGCTCTGGTCAGGGCCTGGAAATTGACCGGTGATATGAAATATTTAAGATGCGCCGAGAAGGCCTTCGATCTCATGATGACGCCGGTCGAAAACGGAGGCACAGCTTATTATCAAAATGGAACGATCTATCTGGAGGAATGCCCTGGTCCTGCAAAGAATACGATTCTCAATGGATGGCTGTTTGCGCTTTTTGGCATTCACGACATGCATTTGGCAACAGGCAACGAGTCGCATCGGAAGTTATTTTACCGATCATCCGAGACGTTGAAAAAACAGTTGAGGAAATATGATGCCGGGTATTGGTCCTATTATGATGAAAACGGGGCCCTTGCTAGTCCGTTTTATCATGATCTCCATATAAACCAGCTAAGGGCGCTCCAGCGGGTATCACCAGATGATGTTCTTGCCGGGTTTGTCGACCGTTGGGAAAAATACCGGAAGAACAGAATGAAAAAAGCCCGCGCTTTTTCTGTAAAGGTCTTTCAGAAGTTAAGAAATCCCTCGCCGGTTGTTATTGTGAAATGAAAATAGCTTACGTGACAGTGCAACTCCCGTACGGTCCCCAGGAGAGTTTTATCATTCCCGAGATCCGGGAAGTTCAGAGACAGGGAAATGATGTTATCGTTCTTCCGCTCAGACCGGGGGAAAAGATATTTCATGCAGAAGCTGAGTTCCTCCGGAAAGTCAGCGATGATACACGCTTATTTTCCGTTGGCGTGCTCCGGGAGTTTGTCACAGAGTTATTCCTGCATCCGCTAAAGGCTGCCCGCGTAGTAGCAAACATCGTCAGGAAAAGCAAAAATGTAAGGATCCTCCTTAAGAACCTGATTGTGGTACCGCGGGGCTTTTATTTCGCACGCCTTGTTAAGCGGTGTCGAATCGACCATATCCACGCACATTGGGCCTCTACACCGTCAACGGCCGCCTATATTGCTTCTTTTCTTTCAGGTATTCCCTGGAGTTTCACCGCTCACCGATGGGATATAGCGGAAAACAACATGCTAGATGAAAAGGTCCGCACAGCTTCTTTCGGGAGAACTATTGATGCTCCGGGCCGCCGGGAAATCATCGATGCAACAGGCGCTGATGCACGTGACGGGAACGTCATTACCATTCATATGGGGGTTGGGATACCAGGGCAATTGCCCTTGCCTTCGATCGCGAAAGACTCTTTTAGTTTCCTGTGTCCTGCAAATTTCGTGGCGAAGAAAGGCCATAGCTATCTGATCAAGGCTGTCAGAATTGCTGTTGATAAAGGATTGGATATTCATGGTGATTTCGCAGGCGACGGACCGCTTGAGGATGGACTGAAAAAGCTTGTGGAATCCCTGCAATTGGACGGCCGGATCCGTTTTTTGGGAAGACTGGGCCACGATAAGCTGCTTGAAATGTATGGTGGTGGCGCTGTCGATGCAGTCATATTGCCGAGCATTGTAACGAGTGATGGCGAAAAGGAAGGTATACCTGTCGCACTCATGGAGGCAATGGCCTACGGGATTCCTGTTATTTCAACGGATACAGGCGGCATTCCTGAACTGCTTAACGGTGCCGGTGCTGTCATACCGCAGAAGGATTCTGCGGCACTGGCCGACGCTATCGAGAGAATGGCGAAAGACGGTTCATACAGGGACACGTTGCGGAAACTGGGCAGAGACCGGGTTCTCAGAGATTTCAATCTGTGCACAAACGTGGAAATGCTCATTGGCAGGATGAGGGAGAATTGACCATGCACATCCTTATCATACATCAGATTTTTGTTACGCCGGAAGAGGGGGGCGGTACACGTCATTATGAACTTGCGCGATATCTTGTCAGCAAGGGTCACTCGGTCACTGTCATTGCCAGTGATATTGACTACCTCTCAGGAAAAAGGAAATCAAACAGCGATGAAACAAGGGACGGGATCAGGATACTGTACGCACGCACTCTCAAGACGGTACACAAGAATTTCGTTTATCGGGCAATGAGTTTCCTGTCCTTTACCGTATCATCGTTCATTAAAGCATTAAGGGTGGGCAATGTCGATGTTGTCTGGGGCACATCGCCTCCTCTTTTTCAGTCCCTGGCCGCTCTGACGGTGGCTAAATTGAGGGGGGCACCGTTTGTCTTTGAAGTGCGTGACCTTTGGATTGATTTTGCTGAACAGCTGTCTGTTATAAGCAACCGTTATATGATACGAGCGCTGAAGATCGTGGAACGCATCCTTTACCGGTCTGCCGATAAAATTATTATTAACTCCCCCGGGTTTGAACCATTTGTTGCGAAACACATAACAGGCGGAAAAGAGATTTGTTTGGTCCCGAAT
>VEOY01000004.1 GCA_012026685.1 Nitrospirota bacterium | reverse complement strand
GATCCGGCAAGCGGAATTGCGGGCATCGACACTTCGGTCAACCTCGCCATCAGGGAACTCCGCGACCGCAGGATCGGCGGCATCTATCTGCCGAACATGCGCTGGTTCCGGGGTGAGGAGTCAAAGGACGAGGCTGCCGAGAGCTTTGCGCTTCAGCTGGCCGGGCTTGCCGACATCTATGTCAATGACGCCTTCGGCTCCTGGCAGCCGCATGCATCTACCTATAACATCACACGGCATCTGCCCTCCTTTGCAGGCTTTCTCATGCAGCAGGAGATCATGAACCTCGACAGGGTGCTCAATCCGGTTCGGCCGTTCCTCGCGGTCGTGGCAGGCTCGAAATACGATACCAAGATCAGGCCTCTCTATGCGATCTACGACAAGGTGGACCGTCTCATCCTCGGTGGTGTCATCTACAACACATACCTCTGCGCGAAATACAACGTTCGCATCAGGGGAGTGCTGGACGAAGATATTCAGCTGGCGAGGGAACTGGTGGAAAAGGACAGAGACCGGAAAAAGATCGTCGAGCTTCCTTACCTTGTGGAATCGGACATCCCGGACGGCAAGGTCGACGGCAAATACCGGCCGATATCCGTAAAGGACTTTTCTCCGGGCAAGTCCTGCGGATATGTCCTCGACATTGACCCTGCATCCTTTGAGGACAGCGCGGTCGCGAATGCCATTGCCTCGGCAAGGACCATATTCGTCAATGCTGTCATGGGATACACCCCTCATTTCACCGCCGGATCGCAGGCGCTTGACCACACGATAGACCGGAACAGCACGGCAATGAAGATGTACGGCGGGGGCGACACGCTCCAGGAGTTCAAGGACCTCTGCCCCGGACTCTACCTTTCGGTGATGGACAACGCCAATTATTATTTCTTCACCGGGGGCGGAACCGTGCTGACCGCGATCGAACAGGCAAGCCCGTACGGATTAAAGCCTGTCCAGGCCCTCATTGACAGCCGGAAACCGCTGTCACGGTAGTCCCGGTTTCTCTCTGCAGACGACTCCATTGCCCTTTTGTCCTGATATTCCCTATGATAGGGGCCTGATGACACGCCACGCATACATCAATGATTTTCTTTATGTTGTACTCAGGCTGGCCGACAGCTCCGACGGGGACGTCCTGATCTTCTGCTCCGGTGTGAACATAACACGCTTCCGGGCACTCACCAGGGGCCTCCACGGCCTGAGTTCAAATCCTGCCATTCGGGGATTGCAGCGCGTAAAGCATGCGGTGACCGGCTTGGCCCTGTCTGAAGGTGCGACACCGAGGGCTGTGAGGGGAAAGGAATGCGCCGGGACCGCGCCGACGGACGAAACATGGTACACGGAGATCATGCGAATAGAAGGCTCCCCCCCTTCGCTCCCTCCCCTGATCGTTCCATTCGCGGTTTCAGGACTTGTGGAAAAGATCCTTACCGGCTGTTGCCTGAACATTCCGGTGCCATCCCCCCTTCCCGGTCCGGCCGAACTGCAGTCATTTTTTGAATCCCTGATCAAGCCGTAGTTTTAACACCGTCCGGTATCCGTGCAGTGCAACTTCCTGCCCGATCGCCGGTAATTAGAACCTGTCTCAAAATTGAAATGCAAGACAGGGTCACCAGTATGTCATTCCGGCTTGCCCGGAATCTTTCTTTGTTTTCAGAAGGATTCCCGACGCGCCTTGCTCGCTTAAGGCGCCTACTGTTGGTGCGGGAATGACAGCCTTAATAGGAGGACCGATTTTGAGATAGGTTCTACCATCAGTCTTGTCCTTTCCCGCCTTTTGCCGTAAGATATGGGGGCAGAAGGATGCAGACGGAGGGGACATGCGACGCAGATACAAACGAATATCGATGAAGGGGATCCATGTCCGCGTCGAGACCGTATCCGAAACAAAGGCAGAGCTTTCCGACCTGAGCAATGAAGGGATCGGATTAAAGTCTCCCATGCGTCTGACGCCCGGCTGCCCGTGCATGGTATCGATCGGCACGAATGGCTCGCTCATGATACTCAGAGGAACGACCGTGTGGGAACGGTTTGCCGGCTGGTCAATGGGACCGCGGGGACAGGCAGGTCCCCTGTTCTCCGCCGGGATACGCCTTGATGAACCGCACAACAATATCATGTCGACAGCCTGCGTCGCTGGAAACGGCAGGACCAGGCCGGTCCGCATATATGCTCCGGACATGAAGATACTCCTCAGTTTCACCGAATCCCTCACGGTCCTGAACATCAGCTACGGCGGACTGCTGGCAGAATCATGGAACCCCCTGGAACCCGGAACGGAGAACGACACCCGGCTATTTCTTCCCGACCGTCCTGAGCCGTTCAAGTGCCTGATGCGCGTCACCTCCTGCCAATCCGTAAAACATGACGGGGACAGGAAGTACCATATCGGCTTCGAGTTCGTTGACTTGGACAGGGAGCAGGCGGAACGCATCAGGGCATTCATCAGGGTCCGCTCCGCGGTTTAACGCAGCGTACCCGTTCTTTTCCCTTCCATATGGACCGTCAATCTCCTGTTTCGCATTGCGATTTCGGCGCACTTTTTCGTATGATGTCCAGGAAAGCCGCCCTGTCGTAACAGCGCAGGCTGCAGAAATCCGTCATCATAATCCGGGAGGGATCATGAAAATATCTATGCACAGGAACATACTCACTGTCGCCGCCATTGTCGCGGCGCTCCTGGTATTGCCGTCATTTTCCGTCGCTGCGGACAAGGCGCCGTCGTGGGAAGACAAATATCAGGACGAACCGTATGTGACGCTGCTCATGGAGCAGAATGTCGAGCTGAGGAAGGACTTTACCACCCTGACCACGGTCCATGTCGTCACGAAGATACAGAAGGACAGCGCAAAGGAACTGGGAGAAATATCGCTGGATTATGACAACAGCAGGGAGGTCATAAAGGACATTCAGGCCTTTACCATAACGCCGGACGGCGAGAAGCTGAAGCATCAGCAGATCCAGGACCTGACCCGCGACAAGGACCACGCGGTATACAGCGACAGCAGGACAAAGATGATCACCATGCCGAACGTGGTTGTCGGCAGCACCATTGACTGGCAGGCAACGGTAGAGACCACGAAGCCGGTGATCGAAAAGAACTATTATGACTCGGTCACGTTCTCGTATCTCGTGCCGGTGAAAATGCAGCGGTATACGCTCAAGGCGCCGAAGGATATCGCGCTTCATTTCAGTTACCTCAACACCGGAAGGAAACCGGCGGTCAGCTACACGGAAGACTCGGTCATCTACACCTGGGAGGTCGCCGATAACCCCAAGATCGAACCGGAGGAGTACATGCCGTCCTGGGACGAGGTGGCGGAAGTGGTCTCCATCTCCACCCTGAACTCATGGGAAGAGATAAACCAGTGGTCATGGAAGCTGTTCACGAAGAACCTGAACCTGACAGACGCCATGAAGAAAAAAGTGGCGGAGATAACGAAGGACAGGAAGACGCTGCCCGACAAGGTACAGGCAGTCATAGAATACATACAGGAGGACCTGCGGTATGTGGCGATGAACATGGAGTTCCACAGCTATGAACCCCACCCTTCCGATCAGGTGTTCGCCAACAAATTCGGGGACTGCAAGGATTACACGCTGCTCGGTATGGCCATGCTTTCCGAGCTTGGGGTGAAGGCATATCCGGTCCTTTACCCCTCGTCCCGCTCGTTCAGCAGGGACCGGCTGCTGCCCATGCCGACCCATTTTAATCACGCCATCCTGTATTTCGAGGTCGATGGCACCAGCTATTATTCCGATCTTCTGCGCAAGGGATATTCCCTTCCTGACATCCCGGACGCGATGTCGGAAAAAAAGGTATTCGTCATAAATGAAAAGGGGGGCTTTTTCGGTACGATCCCCCGGACTGACGATGCCGAAACGGTCCGTATCACCGATGAACACACTGTTGTCCGCGAGAACGGGGACGCGACCGTGGAGATCACGGCATTCTTCCCCAGGAACTTTTCGGTGCAGTTCCGGGAGGAGTACCGGAACCAGAACGACACCGCGAGGCAGAAGATGTTCGAGTATTTCGAGTCCCTTCTGGCCGCCGGGGGGAAGGTCACGGAACGGGAATGGAAGAACCTGGACACGCCCTACACCAGGATAACCGTGCGCCTGAAATACGAGAAGCCGCAGTGGGCCCAGCGTGTGGGGAATATGCTGATGTTCGGCATGCCCCAGAACCCGAGAGGCACGATGTTCACGGTGATGAAGCGGAAATATCCTGTCGTCTTCACCTCCAGTGCCCGAAAGGAAAAGAAGGTGACCTATGAGTTTCCCGACGGGTACGAGATCGTGAATCTCCCGAAGGACGTGATACTGAAGAGCGCCTTTGCAGGGTACGAACGCACCTATAGCGTGACGGGCAGCACCATCAGGGGGAAAGAGGTGTCTGAGTACCGGAAGTCTGTCACGCCGCCTGAACAGTACCAGCAGATAAGGGACTTCCATGATGATGTCACCCGGCTGACAAATGACATGATCATGATCAGGAAGAAGGGATAGGCCCACAGGCGAACAATAGAGCATGCAATACCTTCTGGTGATATTCCCTGAACAGCGCGCGGTCATTATTGACGGGACTGAACAGGGAATGACCAACGAACTGATCGAACTGGAGGAAGGGACCCACACAGCCACACTCAAGGGCCCTTCCGACTTCGCGCCTGAAATGCGCGAGTTCATTTTGAGGAGGACATCCGAACTCAATCCAAAGGAAATCCAATTTGAAAAGCTCTAGGGCCCTGTTCACGCTGATCGTTCTCCTGCTCCTCATCACCGCCTGCGCCCATTACCCTGTAAACCCCGCTCTCAAGGACATCCGCGGCAATGATGCCTATTCCCTCGACCGGTTCAACGCCCCGGACGAAGCTGACAGGACCTTTGTAATACTCACCTTTTCCGGGGGCGGCACGCGTGCCGCGGCCTTAGCGTATGGCGTACTCGAAGAAATGAGAAAGACCCGGCTGCCCGGTACGGCAAAGACGCTCCTTGACGAGGTGGACGTCATCTCTACGGTTTCAGGAGGTTCGTTCACCGGCGCGTATTACGCGCTCTTCGGCAAGAGGATATTCGACGATTATAAAGAGAAATTCCTGTACCGCAACATCCAGGGAGAACTGGTCTCTTCGTTATTCAACCCGGTAACCCTCGTGCGCCTTGCCTCGCCCCATTTCAGCAGGATAGACCTCGCGGCAGAACTCTATGACAGAACGATCTTCGAAGGCGGCACCTTCCGGCTGCTGGCCGACAGAGGAACCAGGCCCTTCCTGATCATCAATGCGACGAATCTCTACACAGGAAGCAGGTTCGGGTTCACGGGCGACCAGTTCAGCTATATCGGTTCTGACATCCTTTCCTATCCGGTCTCCCGCGCCGTGGCAGCGTCATCCGCCATTCCATTCCTGCTTTCACCCATAACACTCGTCAATCAACCCTACCCCGATGGGTACACCATACCCGAGGCCGACCGCATAGCGCTTAAAGATTACGAGTACAACAAGGGCAGATATTACGGCGCATTGAACAATACGATGTACGCTGACAAGGAGAACCATCCCTATCTTCACCTTATGGACGGCGGTCTTGCGGACAATATCGGGCTCAGGGCGATACAGGACCTCTATGTCAGGGGCGCAATACGGAAGAAGATGCTCGAGGGAAACATCGAAAGGCTTTTCGTGATCGTGGTGAACGCAAAGACCGAACCGCAGGAAACCTTCGACCAAAAGGAATGCCCTCCGGGCCTTGGCACGGTAGCGATGAAGACCGCCACGATCTCGATGGACAACTATTCCTTCGAAACGGTCGAGTCGATCAAGAAATTGTTCATCGAGAGGATCCAAGCACAGATGAATGTCGAGGGTTGCCAGAAGAAACTGGACGAGCATTGCAAGGATGGATACAAGCTCCGCCCGCTTGCCGGAGGCAGCATGAAGCTGTACGTTGCCGATCTCTCCTTCGACAATCTGAAAGACGAAGCCGAGAAGACGTTTCTGAAACACCTGCCGACCTCGTTCCACCTCGAAAAGGAACAGGTCGACCGCCTGATCAATGCAGGCAGCCTCCTCCTCCGCGAGCATCCGGAATTCAAGTTATTCATCGAAGAATACCGCTAAGGACACCTGCCAATTTTCCCTGATTACACGAACTTCACCTCTAGTCCCTATTGCCGGATTATCCAAAATAGTGTTTTATGACCTTCTTGATATTATTAACTTTTCCCTTCATCGCCTGCCCTGTTTTGTGCTATATTCCTCCCATGAACGTAATAAACCGGAAGTTCGTATAGTGATTGTTATGACAAAAAAAAGAAAAATAGATTTGATAACAGTTTCCAGATTTATAGGTATGTGCACCTCTTTATGGCTGCTTGCAAGAGTTGCACTTTTTGTTAATCGCATATGGTTCTCGACAATGTTCCAGTCCTCGGATTTTGCCCGCAAACTTACCCTATTAAACAGTACTGCCCCGACCGTGATACTTGCAATTCTTATCCTGTTACCATGGAGACGACTTTCGAAGTCCCCTTACTGGACCGCATTGTTATTGATGCTGGTGATAGCCGCCGGCAAATATTTTTACGCAACATTCAAGACCATACTTCACGATAATTTTTTTATTGTTTTGATCGATATTATCATCATTATTCAAGTCGTCACTATTCTGAAGATCAGACAAGCTTCGAATATACAAGATAATCAAAGAGGCGGAAGGCTTTATGAAAAATCTGTTTTGTGGCACAAACTTGGGGCTATTGTTGTGCTGGCGATCATCATTGGTGCTGGCCTGGATTTACAACATTTAACATGGCTTCACTCTGACGGGACAAAGAAATTAGAGATCATCTGGTTTACGCTCAGCGTCCCATTAGTTGTAATTGCCATGATTCTTTTCTCACTGCTAATAAAACCTCGAAACATGACAGGCTGCATATGGTTATGCCTTTTTTCGATACCTGTTTCAATAGTGGCAATGTTCTATACTTACCGAGCAGCTATAGAGAGATACCATCTTCTGTCGGATACGGGCATGGCTGTCTTCTTTGGTATAGTCCCTGCTATGATTATCGGTTTTTTCTTCGCTCTTTGGATTTACATCACTTGCAAGGCAAATTTTGCGATTGAGCCTGAAATACACAATGCGATTAGCAGCTCATAACACATCCCAACTCGAGTCGACATCACTCGTTATGAGTAAAAATAGAATTAATCATGGAAAAGCCCGCTATTTGTAGTCTGTTCAATTGCGGCTTTATGGGTCTATTGCGTCTTAGCAGGCTATTTTCAGTGGATGCCAGCGCTTTGGTGGGGCGTGAAGCTATGATTGCTCCATTTTGTTGTGCTCTTTATAAGAAAACTGGTTTCTAAGGAATAGAATTTACGGCCAAATTGATGACAACAATCTCTATCGGATGGCCGATTGCCACCGCTGACATTGAGCGCTGACCTGAAGGAGGAATGAGACTTCCATGAACCCTGCGATCATAATCAGAAACGAGACGGTTGCCGACGTCAGCTCCATAACCGCAGTGACCGTCGCTGCCTTCAAAACCCTGGAGATCAGCAACCACACGGAGCAATTCATCATAGCCGAACTGCGTGACGCCAAGGCGCTCACGGTCTCACTCGTGGCAGAAGTGGATGGCCGCGTGGCAGGGCATATTGCCTTCTCCCCCGTGACCATCTCAGACGGCACCAGGAATTGGTACGGACTCGGACCTGTTTCAGTGTTGCCCGAGTACCAACGGCAGGGCATTGGCAAAACCCTGATACAGGAAGGGCTGTCACGGCTAAGAAAACTGGGGGCCAAAGGCTGCTGCCTCGTGGGACATCCGGAATACTACAGGAAATTCGGGTTCAAAAATATGCCGGGCTTTGCGCATGAGGGCGTGCCACCGGAGTTCTTCTTCGCTCTGTCTTTCAACGGGCATACTCCGCAGGGCACCGTCACGTTCCATGAAGGATTCAAGGCGGTTGGCTAACCACTGGCCCGGCGCCCAGCCAGGTAATGGTTAATGGGAAGCAAGGAAAAGAAGAATAAGACAACGACTTAAACCTCGTTTTTGGCTCAGGCTGGTTGCCCCTGCGGGGAATTCAACTTATTTATCGAAGGAATACCACTAAGTCCCCCTGCCCCGGACACTTGCCAATCTTCACTGATTACACGGAGTTCACTGCTATCGGTCCTTATTGGCGGATTATCCGAGATCACTTTTAATTCCTTGATTTTAATATCTTTTTCTGCCCCTTCACGTTCATGTGCTATATTCTGCTCATGATAACAATTAGCCGGAATTTGGCAAGCTGGTTACTAGCACCCCATCTGATCCGGGCGGGGCAATGAGCTGCAAGCAAGGAGGAAATAATGCCGCAATTCAATACTGCAAAGATCGGAGAGTTGAAGAACAGATTAAAAGGAGATGTCCTGCTTCCGGGCGACGAAGCCTACGAAAGCGCTCGTGAGATCTGGAACGCAATGATCGACAAACACCCCGGAGCAATTGTTCGCTGCTCCACTGCGTCTGACGTCGTCCACACGGTGAACTTCGCAAGGGACAACGGAGTCACGCTCGCGGTCCGCGGTGGAGGACATAACATAGCCGGCAGCGCTCTGTGCGATGATGGTATCGTGATCGACCTTTCGCAGATGAAAGCGGCGAGCGTCGACCCTAGTGCGCGCCGCGCCACCATCGAAGGCGGGGCCAGGCTCGCTGACCTCGATGCCGCCACCCAGGCCCACGGCCTTGCAACACCGCTCGGGATCAACTCCACCACCGGCGTAGCCGGACTGACACTTGGCGGCGGATTCGGCTGGCTCAGCCGCAAATACGGCATGACCATCGACAATCTCGAGTCCGCCGAGGTCGTGACCGCGGCCGGCGAGATCATACGCGCCAGCGCAACGGAACACCCCGACCTCTTCTGGGCGCTTCGGGGCGGAGGCGGCAACTTCGGTGTCGTCACCCGCTTCGAGTTCCGGCTCCACCCCGTCGGCCCCGATGTTCTGAGCGGCCTGATCGTTTACCCGCTCTCAGAAGCAAAATCGTTGCTTCAGCAGTACCGCGATTTCGCTGCGAAGGCTCCGGACGAACTCTCCGTGTGGGCCATCCTGCGCCAGGCACCGCCTCTGCCGTTCCTTCCAAAAGAGGCACACGGCAAGGGAATCGTGGCGCTCGCTTTGCTTTTCGCGGGTGATCCGAAACAGGGCGAGCAATTCATCGGACCTCTGCGCACCTTCGGTACCCCCATAGGGGAGCATGTCGGCGTCCAGCCTTATATCGCGTGGCAGCAGACCTTCGATCCACTGCTCACCGCCGGTGCACGCAACTACTGGAAATCCCATAATTTCTCGGCTCTCAACGAGGGACTGTTCGACATCGTCATCGAGTATATTGGCAGACAACCGTCGCCCCAGTGCGAGATCTTCTTCGGCGCCCTCGGTGGTGTTACAACGCGGCCGGCCCCGGACTCCGCCGCGTACCCGCACCGCGACACCCAGTTCGTTATGAACGTGCATGGCCGCTGGGAGAACCCTGCCGACGATGCGCGCTGCATCGGCTGGGCGCGCGACTTCTTCAATGCCTCAGCCGCCTTTGCCAGTGGCAGCGTCTACGTCAATTTCCTCACCGCCGACGAAGGCAATCGGGTACGCGCTGCCTACGGCCCGAACTATGATCGCCTCGCTCGCGTGAAGCGTGAGTACGACGCCAACAACCTGTTTCGCATGAACCAGAATATTAAGCCGGCCTGACGGGTGCGCAGTCAGTCTTAGGAAAAGAGAGGAGAACAGAAGACTCTGTGCAAATGTCAGTCAAATACAAACGAGGAGGAGACAAATGATATTAAAATCTGAAATACAGGACCCTCTTGTAACAGATGGGGATAAGTATTCTGTTGTTCTGGAAAACGAACGCGTCAGGGTGCTCAGGTATCACGATAAGCCCGGGGACAGAACGTTACAGCACGCTCACCCTGACTACGTATTGTACGCGGAGTCTTCTTTCAAGCGGCGTTTGACATTTCCTGATGGCCGGAAACAGGAGGTTGACGTCAAAGCGGGGAGTATTGCCTGGATAAAAGCGCATATACACATCGGCGAAAATATAGGAGATACGAATACTGACGTAATACTGGTCGAATTAAAAGGAAAAGAACTTTAGAAACAACGGAGAAGAATTGAGGCAATGGGCAGTGCCGAACACAGAAAATTATGGAGTCCGTTTCATCGGATGGCGACGGGCCTTTTCCCGTTCGTACACATATTTTCAGCTGATGAGCCGGGAATTTCCTCAGTTCTTATTTTGGTTACATCTTCAATATAGCTTTATTTCGTGATATAGTCTGTTTAGGTTACTGGAATCCGAAGGACAAGCTGTGAGTCAGCTCTTTTTACCTTTAAACGGGAGACGATCCCTCGACATGCAACAAGGAGGAAAAAATCATGAAGGCAGCTCTTATCTTTTGTGTGTTCATGGTAGCAGTATTGGCAGCGCTTCCGGCCTCGGCACAACTCGTACTCTACGATGATTTTCAGGGAAAGGTCATCGATCCCGGTAAATGGGTAGGCAGGGGCGTCTCAGACACGGGTGTGGCATCGCTTGATCACGCCCGGTTTATCCTCGTCGACCCGATCTTCGGACTGAAGTGGCTCGATATCTTTAACCGGAGCTATGCGGCCCAGTCGTCTGATACAGGACGTTCGACTGCGTTTAACAGACTCCAGTTTATCAACGGGTCCGGGATCACGGAAATCGTGGCGACAGTCATGATCAGGAAGGTCCAGGCAACCACCTGCAGCTCCAATGCAGCTGTCACCAACCCGCAGGCAAGGATCGGAGGCATGTATTTCAATACCGGCGCGACACCGGTTGACCAGACCAATGACGTATTTGCCTTCATCACCATCGGACGGCCAAGTGACTCGGTAAATCCGAAGTATGAACTCGATGTCACCGGTGTGGTCGCGATCTGCAATGATGCAACCTGCAGCACTAACACACCGATCGGCAACGTGGACGTAGGATCAGCGCTCCTGAACTTCCCGGTCAGGCTCCGTATTGCCTGGGACCAGGCAAACAACCGCTTTATCTTTCAGAGGGGAAAGGCCCCCGAGGTGTATGTCAATAATACAGCGACTGTCGGTGGCCCTCCAGGGACAGGCAGCGGCGACGGTAATAAGCGGTTAGAAGTCAACCACCAGATTCCCAACTGCACAAGCCTTCCGCGACCCATGTCGTTCATAGACGCATATTTCGACAATATCAAGGTAAACCAGATACCTTGATCTGACAGAACTGCATGAAAACTATGTGATAAGGGCCGGGGATAGCCCCGGCCCTTTGATTTGTTATTCGATAAGGGATTTGTTAAGCAGGCAATGTCTGATTGAAATGGAATCAGGGTGTTCATGGGATCCCTTCGGAAATCTTAGCTCTGCGACCGAGTCCCTCTGCTGACAAGCTGGCAAGCCTTCAGGCCAACAAGCTGTCCGGGGCGAACCCCTGATGTTTCGTGCTATAGTTTGTCCATGAACGTAACCGATCCATTTGATCTGGCCCGATTCGTGAGTGCGCAGGAAAAAAGTTATGCTTCTGCTCTCTCGGAGCTGAGGGATGGCGAGAAACGGACCCACTGGATGTGGTACATATTCCCGCAGATCGACGGACTGGGACACAGTCCAACGGCAAAGTTCTACGCGATCAAAAGCGCGGAGGAGGCCCGGCAGTACCTGAGACATCCTGTCCTTGGCCCAAGGCTCCTGGCATGCGCCGAAGCGGTCCTTTCCGTTGAAGGGCTGTCTGCCTCGCAGATATTCGGATTCCCTGACGATGTAAAGCTCAGATCCTCCATGACCCTGTTTGCATCCATAGCAGGACCGGGCTCCGTGTTCGCCCGTGTCCTCGACAGGTATTTCCAGGGAGAACCCGACCAGAAGACAGTCGATCTGCTGGAAAAGCTCGGGGAATAGAATGACTTTTCAGGGAATATGGGCACATAAGATATTCCCCAAAAAGTATGTCTGTTAGAAGTCCCCACTTTGACAAAGGGGGGTGCGGGGGGATTTAATAATGCCCGGAACTGACAATGCTTCCATACAATGAGGACATTAAACAGCTATCGAGAAACCTCAGAATGAACATGACTGACGCTGAGACACTGCTATGGTCAAAACTCAGAGGCAAACAATTAAAGGGAT
>VEOY01000128.1 GCA_012026685.1 Nitrospirota bacterium | reverse complement strand
TCAGAAAGACCGAGAGGACCTTCGCCGACGTCATTTGAGGTAAATTTTGGATCCCATTATACAGATCGAGAATTTAGGAAAAAGATATATCATCGGCCATCAGCAGAGCCAGGGAAGATACTCGACGTTCAGGGAATCGGTAACCGAGTCTCTGAAGACGGCCGGACGAAGGCTGTCGCGAAGACTTTCGACCGCTGCTTCAGGAAACGATCGTTACGAGGAATTCTGGGCCCTGAGGGATATTTCATTTGAGGTGACGCAGGGTGAGCGCGTGGGGATTATCGGCAGAAACGGTGCCGGTAAATCCACACTTCTCAAGATCCTGAGCAGGATCACGGAGCCCACAACCGGACGGGTCAGGCTTCGCGGCAAGGTGGCCAGTCTCCTTGAAGTGGGGACCGGCTTTCACCCTGAGCTGACCGGCAGGGAAAATATCTATCTCAACGGGGCGATTCTCGGCATGACGAAAGCGGAGATCAGGAAGAAATTCGACGAGATCGTCTTTTTTTCCGAGATCGAAAAATTCCTCGACACACCCGTAAAACGATATTCCTCAGGCATGTATGTCAGGCTTGCCTTTGCCGTCGCCGCCCATCTGGAGCCGGAGATACTCATTGTGGATGAAGTGCTCGCGGTAGGTGACGCGCAATTCCAGAGAAAGTGCATCGGCAAGATGGACGAGATCGGAAACCAGGGCCGGACCGTCCTGTTTGTGAGCCATAATCTTGCCATGGTGAATGCCCTGACCACCAAGGCCGTTCTGCTCGCAGACGGACGAGCGGTCGAGAACGGCCCAACCGGACAGGTCATAGATCGATATATGCAGATGATGTCCAGCGATATCGGCCTTGCACTTGCCGACCGGACAGACCGGAAAGGCAACGGAAACCTTGTTATTGTCGATTTCGCCATCGAAGACGCGCAGGGATCCTGAAATAATGTCGCGGTCTCCGGTCAGGATGCCCGCTTCGTAATTAGATTCAGGAGAAGACCCGAATGCAGTATGGACAACATTATCTTCAGCTTTTCCGTGGAGTCCCTCACGGGAGAAAAACTGCTCTTATTTGCAAGCGATGTTACCGGCGATTCATTCACCGGGCTTCCCCTTGAGGGAAATGCCGTCTGTACTGTTCCCAGGTTCCCGCTGATACCCGGCATGTACCGGGTAACCGTATGGGCAAGAAGGAACCAGGAGTTCCTGGACTGGATATCGCCGGCAGCGGAAATCCGGGTCATGGAGGGAGATTTCTTCGGCACCGGACGTCAGAAAAAAGCGAAATTCGGGCCGTTCCTTGCCGCTCATTCGTGGGCCGTGGAATCTGACCGGAACTGACTTATGCTGCCCCGGATAAATCGTAAATCGTTCTGAATGGAGTTGACGATCTGATGATCCTCTCGAGACTGATAAACTGGCTGCACCGAAAGGCAAGTATCCTGCTCAGATATCGCGACCCCAAGCATCGGCGCGCGAAATTCTTCACTTATCTGGTCCAGAAGATCCTCAAGAGGCCGGTCGTTGTCGAGGACCGGAACGGGTTCAAACTCATTCTGCTGCCCCAGGAGCGGCTTTACTCCTTTTTTTATAACGGATATCTCGGCGCCAGCGAAATCGGCGAACAGGAGTTCTGCAAGAAGACCATAAGGCCGGGAATGACGGTCATGGACATCGGCGCCAATATCGGGCAATTTACCCTTCTTTTTGCATCGCTTGTCGGACCGGGCGGCAAGGTCGTCGCGTTCGAACCTTGCAGTGAAACCCTGCAGCGTCTGCGGGCGCATCTGATCCTGAACGGCTTTCCTGATGTGGTAACAGAACAATCGCTCGTGTTCTCATCGCATGCGGAGAAAATGCCGTTCAATGTCTTTTCTGAAGGCAGATCTGTCCATAATACGATGGGTAATCCAACCCTGTTCGTCCGCGGAGCACCCGGTGTTTCAGAGAATCCTGTCCGCAGGGATTATCTCGATACGGTTACGATCGACCGGTATTGTTCCGAGCATGGCATCGCCTCGATCGACTACCTGAAAGTTGACGTCGAAGGCGCTGAACTGGAGGTGTTTCAGGGATGCAGGGAGATGCTCGCCAGAAAGGCGATAAGGCATATCCAATTCGAGATATCTCAGACAATGCTGAAGGGTATGAAGAGAGAATCGTCCGAGGTGTTCCGATTTCTTGGCCAGTCGGGGTATGTATGTCGTCCCATATCAGAGCGGGGTGAGCTCTTGGCCCCCGTAGAAGATACTGACAGATTTTTCGCCAATTTCATATCTGTCCCGCGTGAGGATATGTGATACCGAAAATCAGCGTATTCATCACGTCCTACAATCAGAGAGACTTTCTCTCGGAGGCCATAGAGAGCGTCATGACCCAGACGCTTAGGCCGTTTGAGGTGATAATTGCAGATGACTGCTCTTCGGATGGTTCCCGGGAATTGATCACGAACTACGCAGCACGCTATCCCGGGCTGGTGAAGGCGTACCTGCACGATAACAATCTCGGGATCGCGAAGAACAAGGCGTTCGCCCAGAAACAGGTGCGCGGCGACTGGCTTACGTATCTCGATGGCGACGACCGGTTTCTGCCCCGGAAACTCGAATATGAATTCCAATGTCTCGAGAAAACCCCTGATACCCGTATCGCCTATTCGGACTATTATGTGATAGACCCCGCCGGCAAGCGCATGCAGCGCTGGTCCGACGGGGCCACTCCCCCCTCCGGCTACATATTCCCTGAGGTTTACGGCCGTTCGTTCCATAGACGAAGCCTGTTCAGATGCGAACTCATAGCCCGTGAGTGCCTTGACGCTGTCGGTTATTATGACGAGGACCGGCTTACGCACGAAGATTGGGATTTCAAGATCAGGCTCACAAGACATTTCCGGGCCGTTTACTGTCCTGAGCCGCTGACTGAGTACAGAACTCACGGCGGCGGTATTTCGCAGCGAATGCCCGCAGCCTCTTTGCTCAGGGAGATCCTGGCTGTTTGCCAGAAGAATCTCTCTCTCCTCGATGGTCTGCCGGCCTCGGAGCAGGATATGATCAGGACGAACCTGGCAGGTTTTCTTGAAGACCGCGCTAACTGGGCGATTCGAAAAAGTGCGGATGCCGGACAGATAGTGGGGTCGATTAAGGGCCTTCTCGAATTCCGTGATCTGCTGACCGGTTCTGATATCGTGAGGGATATCATGTATGTTGCAGGGCGCGTGCCCCTCTCAATAAAAAGGCTTATCAAGGCGGGATGACGTGATGCGCAGGACATTCGGCAATGTGATCAGTTATTTTTTGCCAAAGAGGCGCGATATCAGATATATCTTTTCGATCAACTCGGGTCGGGCAGGATCGGGTTACCTGGCCGAGCTTTTGGGAACCGCTGAACGGGCGACCGCCTTCCACGAGGCTGAGCCTACCATGACGGGAGCGTATCTCGACATGATCAACAAACGGCCGTATCAGGAAACATTCCGGTTGCGCAGGATCAAGGAACACGCCATCAGGAAGATCAGCCGCACTCTTCCCCCGGGCGGCATATATTGCGAAACGAACCACATGTTCATTAAAACGTTCTTTGATGTCATCGTCAGAGGCTTTGACAATGTGGAACTGGTCATCCTTCGCCGGGACCTGTCGCATGTCCTGAAAAGCTTTATAGAACTCGGCTATTTTTCTCCCAAGAACACCGCCTGGCCCGACTGGATGTCCAGCCCGAATGCGGTCACTGCTGCGCTGCCGTGCATTGGGACGGACAGCGTACTGGACCAGTACGATCTCTGCGTCGGCTACCTCTTCGATATCGAGGCGCGGACCCTGAGGTTCCAACGGGAATATCCGCAGGTACGGACCCATGAGGTCCGGATAGAGGACCTGAGCAATTACGCCAATGTCGAAGCGCTCTTCAGCGCCCTCAGGATAGTTCCGACGTCTGCGACGAGGGAGCTTACGGGTCAGCGGATCAATGCGAGGTCCAAATCAAAAAAAGGGTACGATAATCCCGCTGACCTGTCCTATTGCAGGGACCGCATCGTGCGTTATCAAAAACTCGCTTCAGAAAAAGGGATCGTGCTCCCGGCAACGGCAGCACTGTCGTCTATTCCATAAGCCATGACAATTCATCATAGGAGAATAGATATACATTTTGACCATCTGAATTCTGATATCCGGCGCACCTTTCGGCCAGCCGGTCCCGGCCATGACCTGGACGTCGGGGAAGATCGTGACCGGATCACAACAGACGGTGAAGGCAGGGGGTCGAGATGATCGTCATCAGCGCAGGAATGCCGAAGTCCGGCAGCGGTTATATATTTAATCTCATGAATGATCTCGTCATCGCATCCGGCGGCAGCGACGTACGGACCATCAAAGACAAGTACCACCTTGAAAACACCCTGCGCCACTATAACTGCAACGTTGGAGACCTGAGACCTGTTACGATGCTCAAACTGCTTGCGGTCAGGTTCAGGGAAAAACCGTTTGTGATCAAGACGCATCGGCAGCCAAGAGCTTTTGTAAAATTCCTCATGCGCCTCGGGCTCATCAGGTCGGTCTATATCTACCGTGACCTGAGGGACGTCCTGCTGTCGTCCATTGATCACCGGGACAACATAGACCGCAAAGAGCACGGCAGGAGCGATTTGAAGCAGCTCGGTTTTGACGACGTCTTCCCGACGCTTCCTTCCCTCTTCGCTGTTTGGGAAAAATGGAAAAGGTGTGAGAATGCGCTGCTGATCAAATACGAGGACCTGGTAAATGAGCCGGTCGTCCAGATGCGGCGAATAGCAGACCATCTAAAGCTCGCCGTGGGGGATGAAGAGATCCGCAGGATCATTCAGAAGTACGACAGAAACAGTCTCGATGCCAGCAGCAAGTCGCATCTTCATTTTAACAAAGGGGTTGCGGCCCGCTACCGGGAGGAGCTGTCGGAGACCCAAAGGAGATTGTTTCAGGAGCAGCTGGGGAATATGCTCGCAGAGATGGGATATCCCGTTGAGTGATATGATGTATGGCCTGAGTTTGCACCCGCAGGAGGCAGAGCGGAAGCCGTTCTTCCGCGCAGCCGGCAGCGCAGCCCTGAGCAAAACCAAGGAGCCCTATAATGGACAAGACTGACTTCCTTACGATCTTCCCCACCTTCGAAAATCTGGATGTGGTCCGGAAGACCCTGCCCTCGGTGATCGAGGAGACGAAGAGAAATGATGCCCGCCTGATCGTTCACGATTCGAGCGTGAAGGGTCGCGAAGCGAAGTGGGACTATCTCCGGGAACTGAACCGGGAGAAGGACTTCTTTCTCATTCTCTCGGATAATCTCTCCATGGCGCACGCGCGGAACATGTGCCTGCGTCTCGGCCAGGAGCTTTATGCCCCCGAGTATATCTGCGTCATCGACGATGACCACGGCTTCGAGCAGGGCCTTATACCCTCGATGATCGGCGCCATGCAAAAATATTACGGCAAGGTCTCTCCCAATGGACTGCGATACGGCATGTTCACCGCCTGCCTGGTCCATACGCATGCCCAGAGGGTCTCCCTCGGCGACGGGTTCTCGTATCCCCACCCGGACCAGCCGGCAATGACCGTAGGCGCTTCCAACAACTGCTTCAGGTGCGCCCCCACAAGTCACTGGGACAATGTTCTGAAAGGCTGGGACACGGACGAATATCTTATTTCGCTGTTTCAGACCTGCAATATGAGATGGCGTAATTACCACAAGGGATTTACCGTCCTTTTCGTGGAAGACGGCCCCAAATCATTTGAAATAGACTACGAGGGAAGAGGACTGTCCAAAAAAGGTCTCAAGCTATGGGATGACAATTACACCGCCAGTGACAAGAGAAGCAAATTCGTGGGCAAAGAGACGTTCTTTTCGAAGATCGCAGGCAGCTTGTCGAAACCGCTTATGCGCAAAAAGGAATCCGGTTCGTGAAAGTCAGCAGATTGATTAAAGGAAGACCGGGCAGAAAGATACTCCTGGTTTCACTCCAGAAATGCGGGACTCATCTGATACGGAACGTGATGAAGGAGGCCGGGTTCGAGGATGTCGGAGTTGGAAGGCCTTGCACTATGGCCGATTTCGAAGGCCTGAAGGGAAATCAATATCTCATCTCGAGCTTTACCCCCTCGGACGAGGTCCAGATGTGCCTGGAGGAAGGCAACCGACAACTCCATATCGTTTTCAACTTCCGCGACCCCAGGGATGTGCTTGTATCGTGGTTCCACTGGCTCCATCCCAAAAACCCGAAGAGCATACACCTGCATCACGCCTATATGAAGAAGGTTTACAGCCACTTCACCGATGAGCAGCTCATGGATATTTTCATCAGGGTCGACAAGTTCCGGGACAGCGAATACAACCCCATAGAGCGTTTCAGGTTGTCACGAGTGCTGTATTTCCATCCACGCGTTCTGAACGTGCGGTTCGAGGACCTTATCGGGTCCAGAGGCGGGGGGGACGACGAAAAGCAGATAAAGACCGTGGCCGATATTTTTACCTATCTTGAAACAGACGGGATCGACGCGCGGCTGATCGCAGGGAAAGTTTTCAATGAAGGCAGCGTCACCTTCAGGAAAGGCAAAATAGGCGATTACAGAAATGAGTTGTCCGCCGCACAGATAAAACTCTTTAACGAACTGCACGGAGATATCATACGGCAGTACGGATATGAGCCGGACCATACTGATGATCAGGTCTGAGCTTCTTGTCCCCGGCCGCACGGCGATGCCGATGCTTCGGGGACCTATACGAGGGCAGAGAGAATGCATTTGATGGACCGTCTGAAATCACTCTACTGGCGGGCACGTCACAAAAAAATTCCCGCTTATCTCCACATTCCCAAAACAGGCGGGACATATCTGACCCAATGGGAATCCGACAGCCGACCGGTACTCAGCCCGATGCGATACATCGGCCATTATTACGTGGCGGACCACGAAGAAGACCTGAATCCTCTTTACCAGGGTTACGACCCTGATAATGCCCGGCGAACGGTCATCCGGAAAAGCGAGTTGGCGGACAACGTCGTCTTCGCGACTGCGAGGAATCCCTTCTCGTGGCTGGTGAGCTATGCCTCTCATGCAGGGGGGTGGAACCCCAGATACGCTAATACGGAACACTATGATTATGCCAATGCTTCGAGAGGATTCGACTATATGCTCAAGGTGATCGCAAACAGGGAAGATCTCTGGCCGAACAGGAAATTCATCCATTGCCAGCTCTTTTCGAGCGGAGGCGACCTTATCATCGACCGTTTGAACCGCAATGAGACCCTCGACGATGACCTTGCCGAGATGGCGGCGAGCCTGAAAATACGTTACCGGACAAGACCCCGTCAGAGAGTTGGCGGGCTCAACGATTACCGGCAATATTACACGGACGCGTTGATCGACCTGGTCTCTGTCACATGGGGCCGCGAACTGCGGCTGTTCGGTTACGATTTCGGTTCATATAATCTGGACAATGCCGTTATGAAGAAGGATATCTCTCCGGAACAGAAAGCAAAGATCGTGTATTCATGGAAAGAGGACAGGCTTGTCATTGCCGGGAACCGGATCCCGCGAGAAAATAGGATCGGAGCTGCAGAGATCGGAACCTGTAAAGAATAAATGAAAATATTGAACCTCCTCAGAAAGATAAGAACGAACCTGACACCACAGCCCGATCAGCACAGGGCCAGTTATGCTCAGTGCGGCGAGGATCTGATACTCAATCATATCTTCCAGGCCCTGAAGATCGTGAACCCGACGTATCTCGATATCGGGGCGCACGATCCCAAATATATCAGCAACACATACTTTTTTTATGAAAGAGGCGCACGGGGCGTTCTGGTCGAACCGGACAACGAGTTGTGCAGGAAGATCGGCAAGGCAAGGAGCAGGGATATATGCCTGAACGTCGGGGTATCGGTCGACGCCGGGAAAGAAGCTGACTTTTATATCATGAACTCCCGGACTCTGAACACATTTTCGAAGGAAGAGGCCGAACGCATTGCGGCACAAGGCGTTTACCACATTACGGATGTCAGAACGGTTCGATTGATGACCATCGATGAGATAGTAAAACAGTATTTCCCCTCAGCTCCCAATCTCATATCGGTAGATGTGGAGGGTTTAGACTATGAAATACTGCAATCCTTCGATTTTCAGAACTTTCGTCCCGAGGTCTTTTGTGTTGAGACGCTGACGTTCACAACAAGGAACGATGAACAGAAGAGGACCGACATAATCGACTATATGCTTTCCAAGAGATATTTTCTTTACGCCGACACGTACATCAATTCCATCTTCGTAGAAAAGAATGCCTGGGAGAATCGATAGCATGAGGAAGCTGATAAGGAAAATACCTCTTGCGACTGCGACGTGGATGCTTCTCAAGAGGATGAACATCATACTCCAATACTGCCTGGATTACCGGAAATTCAGGAAGCTCTCAGCAGGTTCATCCAGGTTCACGGTTTCATGGAGGGACCGCTATCCGTGCCTCGACGACAGGACCGCTGCTTCACAGTTCGACAGGCATTACGTCTACCATACGGCCTGGGCTGCCCGCATACTGGCCCAGACAAGGCCGGAATTTCACGTGGACATATCTTCCTACACATACTTCTCGGCCATGGTATCGGCTTTCATTCCGGTGAGATATTATGATTACCGGCCTGCGGATCTCCGGCTCGACAATCTGATCGTGGCCCGCGCCGATCTGCTGGATTTGCCGTTTGGGTCCGGATCAATAAAATCCCTCTCCTGCATGCATGTGCTGGAGCATATCGGCCTGGGCAGATACGGTGATTCTCTGGACCCTGACGGAGACCTGAAGGCGATCGCCCAACTTAAGAGGGTGCTCGCAGCTGACGGTTCTCTCCTGGTGGCAGTCCCTATAGGCCGGCCCAAGCTCATGTTCAACGGTCATCGCATATACTCATACGATCAGATAATGGAATATTTCTCTGATCTGGAGCTTGCAGATTTTTCGCTGATACCCGATTCTCCCCAGGCCGGAGGCCTGATCCCGCATGCTGCAAGGGAGACTGCGAACAACCAGACATATGGCTGCGGCTGCTTTTGGTTCAGAAAGGGACTGGTTTAGCGATATGGTCATCTCAGCCCTGTGCGGCGGCATAGGAAACCAGATGTTCCAATATGCTGCGGGGAGGCGCCTCGCAGAGCGGAGAGGCGTTGCTCTCAAGCTGTGCTTTGTCTCGTACCGCGGTAACACGCCCAGAGAGTACGAACTCGGCGTCTTCAATATCAGGGAGGAGTTTGCATCAGACGATGAAGTCGCATCGCTCACATTATCTCAAACCGGTCTTGCCCGGAAAGTCATCGGCCGGATAAGCGGCAAGGCGCAGGAAATCCCGGCAACATATGTAAAAGAGAAGTATTTCCATTTCGATCCGTCGATACTGGATCTGAAGGGGAGCGTGTATCTTGAGGGTTACTGGCAAAGCGAGAAGTACTTCAGTGACATAAGCCAGATCATCAGGAAGGAATTTGAGATCAGGCACTCTCCTGACGACAGGAACAGGCTCATTGCCGAATCGATTGTGGCTTGCGAATCGGCCAGCATCCACGTGAGGCGCGGAGACTATATAACGGATGCTGAGACGAGCCGGGTGCACGGGGTCTGCAGCCCGGAATATTATGACGAGGCCATGCACTATATCGGCGAGAGGGTCAATGCCCCTCATTTCTTCATATTCTCGGACGACCCGTCGTGGGCGCTCGACCATATCAGGACCGATTTCCCGTCAACGGTTCTTGACCACAACGGACCTGGGCATGCATATGAAGATATGCGGTTAATGAGCCTCTGCAAGCACCATATCATAGCAAACAGCTCCTTCAGCTGGTGGGGTGCATGGCTTTCCGGCAACCCCGAAAAGATGGTCATCGCACCTTCACGGTGGTTCCGCACCGGTTCCTATGATACGCGCGATCTCATCCCCGAAGGATGGATCAGAATATGAAATCCTCGATCACTGTCCTGATGCCGGTCTATGACGGCGGGAAATATCTCGGTCAGGCCATTGAGAGCATTCTCAACCAGACATTTGCCGGGTTCGACCTCCTCATTATCGACGATTGTTCTTCAGACAGGAGCGTCGACATAATCAGGTCCTATCGCGACAGCAGGATACGTCTGGTTCAAAATGACAGCAATATGGGGCTGATCGGCACCCTGAATAAAGGGATCGCGCTTGCGACAGGCTCGTTTATAGCGAGGATGGATCAGGACGATATCAGCATGCCTGAACGGCTCCGGAAACAGACTGAGTTCATGGAAGCTCACCCGGAAGTAGCTGTATGCGGCTGCTGGGCAACGGACATCGATGAGGACGGCAATGCCTCGGGCAAACGGGAGACCCCGGTGGGACCCCAGATGGCCAAGGATTACTGGAGGCCCTCGCCGATCATACATCCTTCGGCATTCATGAGGACCGCGATTGCAACAAAATACACCTATGACATGAGCTTCATTGACGCCGAGGATTACGAACTCTGGCTGAGAATAGCCAGGGACCACCCGATCGACAATATAGCGGAATATCTCCTGCATTACCGCATGAATTCCACCAGCATTACGAACGTGCGCAGGCAAAGCCAGCTGCAGAGCACTTACGCGGCATTCAGGAAGCACGTGATGCTTTCAGATCTGAGCTACGACGAGTTCTGTTCACTGCTGTTCATTGACAGCAAAGTGCATCCGCTCAGAAGAATATACAAGAGCAGGAGGCTGCTATTGCGGGGCAGGAGCGATCTCCGGTCCTTCGTCGCGGACAACCGCGATTATCTCAATTATTGGCTGGACTCCCGGCATGCGCGGACATGACGGCGTGGTGAAACGATGAAGATCCTCTTTATTAACTCAGGAGATACCTCTGGCGGAGCTGCCATCGCAGCCGCGCGCATAGCAAGGGGGCTCCATGCCGGCTACGGCACCCTTAATTATTTCCTGGTCGGGAAAAAAAGTTCATTCGATCAGCATACGTTTCAGACCACGGCCAGCGAATATCAGTCCTGCATCGAACAATTGATCGACATGACCACGAACAGGCTCGGCCTGCAGTACCAGTTTTTCCCCTTTTCGAGCAGGAATATTCTGAAGACCGCGCGAGATCTGAAGCCGGATATTATCAGTCTGCATAACACTCACGGCGGCTATTTCAGGACTACCCTCATAAAGGAGCTGTCGGGTATAGCCCCTGTGGTATGGACTCTGCACGACATGTGGAGCTTCACGGGAAACGCGGCACACGCCTTCGGGGACGAAGCGTGGGCCAGGATGGAGAACCCGCAGCAGTATATGTCCGTCTATCCGGCCATAGGCATCAATACCGGCAGGTATCTGCTCCGGCAGAAGATGAGGACGTACAGCGGATCGGACCTGACGATCGTGACGCCCTCGCAGTGGCTTTACGGGCTTGCGTCCCGGAGCCCTGTTTTTCGCGGCAAGAAAAGGGAATGCATACCTCACGGCGTTGATCATCAGATATTCAGACCGAAGAACAAAAGGGCCTGCAGGCTTGCCTTGAGCCTCCCGGAGCACGGAAAGATCCTGATGTTCTGCGCTGAATTCACGCATGAGAACCTCTGGAAAGGCGGTTCCGAGCTGCTCGACATATTGAAAGCGATCGATTCCCGGTCCAGCTCTGAAGTGAACATACTCATTCTGGGGAAGGGGAATCTTAAAGCCATTGAAGGATTGAACAGGCTCAGGATATATAATATGGGGTATGCGCAAGGAGAAGAGTTTGTGTCACAGTGTTTTTCCGCTGCGGATCTTGTAATGTACCCGACACGGGCGGACAATATGCCTCTGGTCCTGCTGGAGGCTGTATCCTGCGGCACCCCGTGCATTGCTACCAATATCGGCGGCTGCCCGGAGATTGTCAGGGACGGGGTGAGCGGCGTGCTCGTTGACCCGCTGGACACAGCGGGATACGCCAAACAGGCCGCATCCCTGCTTTCAGACGATGCGCGCCTGAGGAGACTGTCGGAATCGGCCAGGGATTTTGCCGTGCATAATTTCTCTATGGAGCAGATGGCATCCCGTTATTACGGACTGTTCAAGAGCATTGTGGAAGGAAGGGGACGAGCAGGCAATGTCTGAAACGCTGTCACTTACCGTCATCACGCCGTCGTTCATGCAGGGCGCCTTCATTTCCGAGTGTCTGGAATCGGTAAGAGGCCAGACCTACAGGAATATCGAGCATATCGTCCTCGACTCATGTTCGACCGACAATACGGAGGCCGCGGTCGGCAAATACCTTGGATCGTATAACCTGACGTTCATAAGGGAAAAGGACACGGGCCAGGCAAATGCGATCAACAAGGGGCTCGACCGGGCCACAGGGGACATCGTATGCTGGCTCAACTCGGACGACATGTTTTTCAACGCAGGCGTCGTGCAGAAGGTCATGGACATCTTCCGTGCAAATCCCGAAGTGAACGTGGTGACCGGCGGGGGCTATTACGTCGACGAGGACGGCAACCCTTATCAGCCCCTCTTTCTGTCCGACGGCAAATACATCCGCTACGATTACCTCTGCAGGGCCGATTTTCTGATCCAGCCGTCGACCTTCTGGCGCAGAAACGGGATACGCCTCGACGAACAGCTCCACTACGCGTTCGACTGGAAGTTTTTCATAGATCTGCACCGGCACTTCAGGGGATTCCTGTATACACCGGATTATCTTTCCAAATACCGGCTGCAATCGGGCGGGAAAACGGTCCAGGACAGTGCCGCAAGAAAAAAGGAGATCTGCCAGCTCCTGGAATACTGCGATGCCTGCATTTTCCAGAGATTATGGGCAAAAATGATCTACGGAATTTATCTTGCCCTCGAAAAGACCGGCTTGGATTCCCTCAAACGGACCGTATATAGGATCAACTGGATCGTGGGAAGGATTACCGAATTCAGAATTTTTTCAGGGTAGTATAATGTCTCCTGCGGCCATAAACAAAAGCGACAGCGCCCCTTCCCTACGGGACTATGAGGCATCGTCTCTTCGCAGAGACCGGGCCGGCAGCGGAGGAGATGCAGCTGCGGATGAGAGGGGCCCGCTGGTAAGCGTTGTGACGATCGTCTTCAATGCGGAAAAGACCCTGGACCATGCGATCCAAAGCGTCCTTGAACAGACGTATGGCCATATCGAATACATCATCATCGACGGCTCGTCAACTGACGGCTCGCCGGGGATCATAAAGAAATACGAAAGCCGGATAGCGTACTGGGTGAGCGAACCCGACAGGGGCATAAGCGACGCCTTCAACAAAGGGATAGCTGCCGCGCAGGGGGATATCATCGGGATACTCAATGCAGACGACTGGTATGAAAAGGACGCAGTTGCTCAGGCCGTTGAAAAAATCAAATCCTCGGGTGCGGATATCGTGTACGGCATGATCCAGTGGTGGGACCATGATTCAGCTGCTGAAAAGGTCTCCGCGAATCACGAGCTTCTCGACAGAGAAATGTCCCTGAACCATCCCTCGGTATTTGCAACCCGTGCGGCATACGAGAGGATCGGGCTCTACCGGACCGATTTTCTTTATGCCATGGATTACGAATGGCTCCTCAGGGCGAAGAAGGCCGGCCTCACGTTTGCCGCCATACCGCACTGTATCGCAAATATGCGGCTGGAAGGCGTTTCGAATAACCACTGGCAACGGGCCTTGAAAGAGGAGATGCTTGCCAAGAACCTCTCTTGTCCGGGCAGCGGGCCGATTATTTTTTATTATTACAAGACCGCCAAGAGCTTCACCCGCCGTCTGCTGGAAAGAATGGGGATGACGGTCCTGGTCAGGCTATTTCATTCCTATATCTCTTCCGTAAAGAAGACAGGGACAGGCCGCTGAATCATGGCATCAGCCCCGGTAAGCGCAGTCATCCCCTGCTTCAACTGTGCGGAGACGATCGAGCGGGCCATTTCATCAGTGGTGTTTCAGACCCTTCCGCCTGCAGAGCTGCTCGTCGTGGACGACGGAAGCAACGACAGGGGAGAAACGATGAACAAGCTTACGATCCTCAGGGACCGGTATAAGGATATCCTGCATCTGGAAATTATCAGCCTGAATAGGAACAGCGGTCCTTCTGCAGCGAGGAACGCCGGTTGGGAGGCCGCCACCCAGCCGTACATAGCATTCCTCGACTCAGATGATGCATGGCACCCGAGCAAGATCGAGATACAGCACAAATGGATGGACGAGAATCCCGGGATAGCGCTCACATCAGGATATCCCTGCATAACAAAGCCGGGAGAGCCTGTCGTGCCGCTGCCCGACAGATGGCCTGTTCGTGAGGTGGGCAGGAATATCCTTCTGTTTTCGAACAGGTTCCATACATCTTCGGCAATGCTGCGCCGCGGCCTTCCCTACAGGTTCAGGACGGGAATGAACTACTGCGAAGACTACCTCCTCTGGCTTCAGATCGTGTTCAACGGACACAGGGCAGCGCGTTTTGACCTGCCCCTTGCCTTCCTCTTCAAGCCCCACTTCGGCAGCAGAGGCCTGACCCGGGACATATGGAAGTTGTCAAAAGGCGAAATGGCGGCATTCAGGATCATCGACCAGGAAGGCCTGATCAGCAGCCCTTTAAGGATGGCCATCACCGCATACATATTTTTGAAGCATATACGCAGATTCCTGATCACTTTCCTGATAAACAGCCGCCATGGACATCCCGACGCATGACAGCTCAGGGGATACTGTGAAAATCGTTCATGTGGCAGAATCTTTTGCGGGAGGGGTCTTCGATCTCATTTCCGGGCTCGTTAATGGCATGCCGGAACACGAGCATGCCATTGTCCATGGTATACGGGCTGATACTCCCCGGTCATTTACCGGGAGCTTTCCTCCGTCAACACGGTTTTATCACTGGAAGCATGCAGCCAGAGAGATCAACCCGATAAAGGACTTCCGTGCGCTCGTTGAGCTGCTGGCGATCTTCCGGAAGGTCGGTCAACTCGATATCATTCATCTTCATTCGTCAAAGGCCGGGTTTTTGGGCAGGTTGGCTTCCCTGATGACCGGCATCCGTAAGAGGGTTATATTCTCGCCCCAGGGAGCGGCCTTCGCCCGCGCTGACGTCTCCAGGACAAAAATTAAGGCGTATGCCATGCTCGAAAGACTGGCATCCCTGTTTGGCGGATTGGTGGTAGCAAGCTGCGCCTCTGAGGCTGAAAGCTTCGGAAAGGCCGGGATAGAGGCCACCCATATTAATAACGGGCTTGTCTGCGGAGACTGGCGGGCAAGAGATCCGGGGAGGGCTGTCGTGGTGGGGAACGCGAGCAGGATCACGGCCCAGAAAAATCCCGTCCTGTTTAACCAGATCGCAACGGAACTTCGGGACGACCGGGACATCTCGTTCATCTGGATAGGGGACGGCGAAATGAGGGAGGCCATCTCGTCCCCGAATGTGCGCGTAACCGGATGGGTTGGTAAGGATGATCTGGGGGGCTTGCTCGGGGACATAGATGTCTACTTATCGACATCTCTGTGGGAAGGGTTGCCGCTTTCCGTGCTTCACGCCATGTGTGCGGGAAAGCCTCTTCTTCTGTCTGAGTGCACCGGCCACACCGACCTGGTGAGGAACGGGGTCAACGGTTTTCTGTTCAGGACCGCGGACGAAGCAGTGGCGAAAATACTCGATCTTAAACGGGACAGGCAAATGCTGGCTGAGATGGGTGAGCATTCGAGGAAAATCGCACTGCGTGATTTCTCCCAGCAGCGGATGATCGAACAATACAGGGCCCTTTACGAAACAGTGAGCCGGAAATGAAATGCCCTCCCTGCAGCCGAGATATCCTTTGCGCACGAAAACGTGTATGCTGTCAGGAAGGAGAACTGCGACCATGAAATGTCTTGTACTTGGTGGAGGAGGATTCCTTGGCTATCATCTGTGCCGGGCATTGCTCGATGCCGGACACGAGGTGAGGATCTTCGACAGGCCGAATATCGCGCGCTATACCGTTCCGTCCCCGTACTCCATCGAATGGTCGGAGGGCGATTTCGTCAACAGCGAAGACCTCGAGAGGGCTCTCACCGGATGCGACATCATCTACCATCTTGTCAGCACAACGTTGCCGGGATCCTCGAATGACAATCCTTCCTATGATATCGAGACCAATGTCGTGGGAACCATCCGCCTGCTTGATCTCGTCCGGGGGGACAAATTCAGGAAGATCGTCTTCCTCTCATCAGGGGGAACCGTGTATGGGACGCCGAAGGATGTCCCCATCAGGGAGTCCCATCCGACAGACCCTGTCTGCTCGTACGGCATTGCGAAACTCACGATCGAAAAATATCTGTTCTTGTATCATTATCTGTACGGTCTCGACTATTGCATTTTTCGCTTCGCAAACCCCTTCGGGGAACGGCAGAGGATCGAGGCTGCACAGGGAGCGGTTACGGTGTTTCTCCACAACGCCTTTCACGGCCAACCCATCGAGATATGGGGGGATGGGACGGTCATTCGTGATTATATCTACGTAAAGGATGCCGTGGATGTCCTCGTCAGGGCGATCGGGTACGCGGGAAGTCACCGGGTATTCAACATCGGGAGCGGGGAAGGCCGCAGCCTCAATCAGGTTCTTGCCGAAATCGAAGTGGTTCTGGGCAGGCACGTACCGCTGACGAGGGTGCCGGGACGTCCCTTTGATGTGCCCTCGAACGTTCTGGATATCTCGTTGGCATCCGAAATGCTCGGCTGGCGTCCGAAGATATCGTTTCGGGAGGGATTGCTGAGAACGCTGGAATGGATCAGGGAGCCGGCGGGGCAAGGATGAGGACGTGCCGCCTGATCACCAGGCCCCTTCGCGCCGTATGACAACACCAACGGTCTTGAAGAGTATCACGATGTCGAGCCATAGGTTCCAGTTCCTGATATACCATGCGTCGAGGCTCATTCGGAACCGGTAGCTCGTCTGGCTTCTTCCCGACACCTGCCAAAGGCCGGTAATCCCCGGGATACCCTTGAGGATGGTGGCGGCCTCCTCCCCCATCCCATCCTGCTCCTCCGGAAGGTATGGCCGCGGTCCCACAAAGCTCATCTCGCCCCGCAGCACGTTGAGGATCTGGGGCAACTCGTCCAGCGAGGTGGCCCGGAGGAACTTCCCGATCTTCGTCACGCGCGGATCGTTCTTCAGCTTCCAGTACTCCTCCAACTCATCT
>VEOY01000126.1 GCA_012026685.1 Nitrospirota bacterium | reverse complement strand
TTTTTCACCCCTTCGAGGTCCTTCACGCTGTCATAGACGCTCCTGCTCATAGAGAAGCTGGTCGGTTCACCGGAAAGCAATGCCGCCTTTGCCTGCATTTCGTTCTTTTCCGGGACCACGAGCACATCAGCGCCGAGGCGGTAGGTGCCTATCCTGAGGGCGTTCTTCATGCCCGTGATGAAGACCGTTGCGCCGAGAAGCGTGCCGGTCACTACTGCAACAAGCAGGAGGAGAACCAGCGTCCGGATTATTTTCCTCTTAAGATTACGTTGGGCGAGACCAGAGATATTTATCGTGCTCATGCTTTTTTTTATTATAGGAACAGCATTTCTGAAAAGTCCAGTTCACGTGTTCCCGGGCTCCTGTCCGAGGATGAGTATTGTTCGTTCCGAAGAAAAAGGCCGGGAGGTCTTCCCGGCCTTTTTGGGAAAAGAAAATGATATGCCCGCTATTTCTTGGCCATATGCCAGTCGACTTCGATACCGCAAAGCAGCGGAGAACCCTTGTCGACCTTGACCTGGATACCCATTGCCTTGTGGCATCCCGCGCATGCAGAGACTTTTTCGACAATTTCCGCAGTCTTTAAGTCCATGACAGCCAGCGTGCTGTCGTCACCGTATGTCCTGGACGCAATAAAGATATACTTGCCGTCTGCAGTAAACGCAAAGTCATGAGGTCTCACGTCATCAGGAAGAACGATGCGTTTAACGATCTCATCCTTGTCCGTGCTGATGACGATGATCTGGCTCTTGTGCGTGCCCGGCTTCAGTCCCGGGTCGAACTCGTTCGGTGCGCTGACGAAAAGGTATTTTCCGTCAGGGGTCATCCGTGCCTGGTGGATGAACGTCATCTCAGGGCTGGTGATCTCCTTGATCTTTTTCTTTGTCTTCCAGTTATAGACATATACGGTGCCGGTAGGCATGTCGGTGATATACGCCTTGCCTTTGTTCTTCGTCCACTGTATTCCGCAGACAGCCTTGCCGACAGGCATCTTGTCTACGGTCTTCAGCTTTGCCGAATCCCAGACATAGACATGACCGTCTGCCATGTCCTCAAGGTACACCTTTCCGTCAGGCCCTACGATCGTTCCGCAGAACTTCTTTCCCACTTTGTACGGTCCGGACTTCTTGCCGGAAGCGAGGTCGATCTTGTAGACATCGCCGCTCAGTGTGCCGGCAACGAGGACCTTCTTGCCTTTTTCTGTTACGATCGCCTGTCCATGGGTGCCGCCCTGCTTCTTCACCTCTTCGAAGCTCATGCCCGCGATGACTCCTTCCATCTCAGAGCCAGCCTCGGTAAGCACCACTCTGCCCTTATCCATATCCGTGGGGGACTTCATGGTCTTCATATCGATGACGGCAATATGTCCGCCGTGACCGGCGATATACGCAGTTGCGTTAAAGGTAAGGTTTTTTGAAGGGACGACCTTGGCATCGATTGACGCACTCGGGCCGGTTAAGCATGTGTCCTCAATGGCTACTGCAGATACCGTGCCCGGTGTACTGTTCAGCAGAAGGAACCCTGCCAGTGCAAAAAAGACGGTTACCATAACTACGCTTTTCTTCATTTTTTTCTCCCCGTTTACATTTAATTTGTGATTATCATTTTATTTAATCACTCTGTCTTGTTTCTCTCAGGCATTGTGAGAAGCCTGCGCTTGCCATCACCTCCTTATATGTATTCTTTAAGATAATTTCGGTGCTGTCAAACTCTAATTCTAAATTTAAGGCAGCGTTTCAAAATGGAACAAAAAGCGGGGAGGGAGGCTAAGAAATGCTCGCAGGAAATCAGCTCAGACGCAAGCAGATAAATTACTGGATGAGACGGAGAGCATGAGGTTCAGTGACTATTCGCGCGGGGGTCTCACCGAAAAGATCTCCATCCAGCTGTATGTATGCATGACCCTGCACATCGATCTCCCGTGCCCTGACATACACAACATGGGGATCCTTCAGGTGCGTTCCCCTGACGATGCCGAGTGCAAACCGCAGCAGGGCGGAACGCGACTTATCGGTGAGCAGGCAGAGATAAAGAGACGGGTCGCAGATATCGGCATCAGGCGTGGCCATATAATCGCCGCCGTATCGCCGGGCCTTGCCGATGATCGCCGAATAGCCGGTATATTCCTTTCCGTCAACCGTGCAAGAGATCTTTTGGGGCGCGTAGGACAGCAGATTGCTGACACCGCTCCAGATATAGGCGGCTTCCCCGGAAAACCTTTTCAAGGTTCCATTGACATCATGCACCGTTTTTGCGTCAAAGCCGACGCCTGCCATAAGACAGAAGTAGCGGTCCTGTGAAGGCGTTATGATCCTGCCGAGAGAGATCTCCCGGGGAGTGCCGCTGACCAGCCTGCTGGCCGCGCTGTCCGTGTCGAGCGGGATCGAGATCTCGCGAGCAAGGACATTGGTCGTTCCGAGGGGCAGAATGCCGAGGGGAATGTCGGACCGTGCCATGCCGTTGACCACTTCGTTGATGGTACCGTCGCCACCTGCGGCAATGATGCAGTAAGGCTTTTCCCGGAGAGCATTGCGGGCGAGAACGGTTGCGTGGCCCCGGTGCGCCGTGAACCTGACCACGGTCCTGAATCCGTGCTGCCGGAGAAGATGTTCCGCCCGGTCCATCTTCGCAGGGGAAAAGGCGCGGGAGGCGGGGTTACTGATGATGATCGAGTATCTCATGAAGAGAAGCTTCTCCCCGGCATGGTTGAATAACGGAGACAAGAACCGGTGTTCGCTCGAGATAGCGCACGACCGTTTGTGTATCCGCGGTTTCTTTGAGAAAAAAGACCCGGCCGCCGGCCGCGTTCTTTTTCTTCTTTATATGGGGGATCCGTATATAGCCGAAGGACGCTGTCGCGACATACCCGGTCGTATAATGAGGGTCGTCCGAGACGCAGAGTTCCGCGACGATATCCGGATGTTCAGCAACCTTAGAGGCAAGGACAAGAGCTTCCTTGACCGTATTCGTATTGATGTTGAATTTTGACAGCTGCCGAGACAAACGTTTCTCCGCAGCCGCTGCAATTCCGAGACGGGAGGCGCGGATGCCTCTGATCCTGTCGGGCTCGACGCGTTTACCGGAGCGCGAATGGACAAGTGCCGCCCCCCGCATGACTGGCCTGTTCCGGACAATCGAAAGTGCGGCGGTCAATGATCTTTCAGAGATGCCCGCTGCTGCGAGAAGGCTGCGTATGCGCGATTCTGCCTGTGCCGGCGACGTGCATTTCAACGTAACAACGGGGAGGGCGGCCACCTGACGGGGCTTTTGTGTAAGCCGTTCGACCGTGATCTGTATCGCGTCAGGCTTTCCCCTGGAATGTCTTCGCGCCCGGTCGATGTATGACTGAACGATCGCATGCAGCATGTTTTTCGGATATATGCCTTCAGCACCCGAAACGTGTTCTTCATGCAGCGTCAGATGAGAGTCTGCACATCCGGCTAAAGGCGAAGGTCTTTTGCCTTTAGCCTTTAGCCCTTTGCTTTTCTTTCTGGATGCCCGCATGCGGATGTTCCACATGCATGGAATTATACAATAATGACACGGACGAAAGAACGCGCTTCCTGCAACGACCGGCGATCAGGAAGGAATAAGGCCGAGGTTGCGGATGAGGTCGAGGTCTTCTGCATATCCCCGTCCCAGAGTGGTCAGATAATTTCCGACGAGGAGTCCGTCGGCTCCGGCAAGAAAGATGAACGCATTCATCTCGCCGAGCGTCTGGAGACGGCCGCCGCAGACGCGGATCTGCCTGTCCGGCAGGATAAAACGGTAGATACTGATGATCTTCAGCGCCTCAAGGGGAGGGAGCGGTTTGTTTCTGCCGAGTTTCGTTCCCGTGACAGGCGAGAGAAAATTGACCGGTATCGAATCCGGTCCAAGGTCAGCCAGGGCGAACGCCATATCGATCCTGTCCTGCCAGGTTTCGCCGAGTCCGAAAATGCCCCCGGAGCATACGGAGAGGCCTGCTGACACGGCGGCTCTGATCGTCCGCACTTTTTCCCTGTAGGAATGCGTGGTGCATATGGCGGGGAAAAAACGTTCGGATGTCTCAAGATTGTTGTGATAGCGTTCGAGGCCGGCATTCTTCAGCAGCTTCAGGTCCTGTTCAGACAGCAGGCCGAGCGTTGCGCAGGGCAGCAGGCCGAGCGACCTGACGGATGAGACCATATCGGCTATCCTCGGAAGTTCTTTTTCGGATATCCGCCTGCCGCTTGTCACGATGCAGAACCGTTTTGCCCCGTTGTTCCCGGCATCTTCGGCTTTTTGCAGTACGGTCTTTTTCCCGAGGAGGGCATATGAGGTTATCTCTGCGGTACTTTTCGCGGACTGAGCGCAATAGGCGCAGTCTTCAGAGCATTTCCCCGACTTTGCATTGACGATCGCGCACAGGTCTACACGATTGCCCCGAAAATGGCGCCGGATCCTGTTTGCCGCAGGAAGAAGCTCCATGACGGACTGCCCGCTGAGTGAAGAAAGAAAGAGGGCCTCTTTCGGCGTTATCCTGCCGCCGGAAAGGACTTATTCTTCGAGCTTTTCAATTGATGGCATATCAGAAGCTGAAGCAGCGGGTTGCCGGTATCACAGCCGCCGGTGAAGATGCGTCATTTTTTTCGGCGGATCCTGTCTGCGAGTTCATCCCGCGTGAAGATGCCCTTTTCGACGAGGATGTCTATCAGGCCTGCAAGAACGGAACCTTCAGCGGTGTCCTCCTGCCGGGTGCCCGATACCTTCGTGCGTTCATCCTCTCTCTCCGATTCATACATCTGAAGCATTTCACCGGCGTTATGGAATATCACGAGGTTTTCCTCCTGACCTTCCGGCTTTTTCTCCAGCATTCGTTCAGAGCTGAGCGGATTATAAAAATAGTCGATAGCGGGATAGATGTCCGACTCGAGGGCAAGCACCGGTTTGAGCCTGACATTCAGCTGAAATCCGAGGTCGTCGAGCGTTTTGAGGTCTGTGGGGTCGGCGGTGGCTATAACCAGCGTTTTGCCGTCGTATTCCAGGGGGAAAATGCCGAACTTCCGGGCCACTTCTTCCTTCACAATACTGAGCAGGTCGTTCGCCGGTTTTTTAAATTCTTCCAGAGGCATGCAGCGCATACCCATCTGTTTTTCGATGACCGCGACCATCGCTTTTTCTGTTACAAAGCCTTTGCGCACAAGGATAGCGCCGACCCTTCCGCCCCAGTCCCTCTGATGCGAGAGCGCGGCGTTCAGCTGCATGTGGTCAATAAGCCCAGCCTCAAGAAGCAGCTCTCCAAGCCTTTTCCTCGTCTTGTTCACGGCATCCTTCCTGTCACGTTAATATCTGATCTCAAAGCCCTTTTCTCCAGCTGCTGATTCCCATGTGACGTCCACGTGCGTGACCCGGGAACCTGAGGGGCCGGTCCTGCAAGAGATGATCGCCTGCTCGATCCCTGCCTGCTGCCCTTCGAATACAGCTTCAACCCTGCCGTCATGCAGATTTCTTACCCAGCCGTTCAGGCCGAGATCCTCTGCCTGTTCTCGGGTGAATGCCCGATAGCAAACACCCTGAACCCTGCCTTCGATGAAAAGGTGGGCGCGTGACGTCATCCGAT
>VEOY01000135.1 GCA_012026685.1 Nitrospirota bacterium | reverse complement strand
GCTGTCCAGAGCCTTGGAACACTTGTCTTGGGAACTACTGCAGATGTGACCATTCAGGGAAGTTTCGCTGCGGGTACAGACATCTTTTATGGACAGGGCAGTGTCGGCATAGTAAAAGACACGGGAACCCTTGTTATTCAGGCAGATATGCATACTGTTGGATCAGGGTCAAAGCCCAGTTCTGTCAAGGCGCCGCTTATCGGCATGAAGACTAGGGTGTTTGACAAGAAAGCGGGGAACTGCGCTGCCGGATTCGGCATGTCATGGCAGAATTATGCTTCGATCTGGGGACAGTGCACACCGGAGGCCGCGATCACAACCAATAGTTTCGGGCAAGCCATATTCGCATTGTCTCCGGGAGATTATCTGGTAATAGGGATGTACGGGAACATTTACTCGGGAGTGAGTGTCGGCGTTGTGGACGCGGGCAGCATTGTCGACAAATACCTTCAGATCATCCAGACCGCTGCCGGACAGATCCTCCCGGCAAAATACCAGAAGTTCACCGGTTCCGAACTCCTTGTCATCGAGCCGGAGTATGTGGAGTGGGACGGGACGCAGGAACTCTATCCCTTTATATTCCAGAGCCTGGGAGATTGGGCTGTCACCACGGCGGTAACGCCGCCAGAGGGATTTGTTGCCGACCAGCCGAGCATCAGTGTGAACGTCTATACCACGCTGAAGGCCGTCCAGTTTACTGTTACAGACGTCGGCAGTAAGTGGGTACCGACAAAGGTGAAGCACAAGATCAAGCACAATGGAAAGACAACGTACTTTTACAGTAAAGTCGGCCTTAAGCTCTCCGCCCGTCTTCAGAAAAAACTCGGGCTTGGCGAGTTTGGCGAAAAGGAGTAAGCGATGGACACCATATTGTTGACGATAGCTGAAATCGCAGGAGGTCAAAAGATGAGATACATCAATCTACAGAAGACGTTCTGGCTGATAACAGTCGTTCTGGTTCTGCTCCTCAGCCAAACGCCGGTTCAGGGGGCGACAAACTGTTTAATGGCGTCGGGAGCACCGGACAGGGACTGTGACGGGTTTTCCGACGCCGAGGAGGCTTCCCCTATAGCGGGGGTACAGACAGATCCCGCAAAGGCAGACCTCTTCGTCATCCTTGCGCCAACGTCTACCGGCACCAGCCTGTTACAGGATAATCCACTGGGTACGCTCATAGCTTCGGCGGCGCCTATCGGGCTTTACGTTCATCAAATCGCCGGTCCTATATCGGGGATACGGAATGTCACGGCTACGCAAAAGGCGATAAAGGTACAGGAGAGTCTCTATGTGGGAGCTTATCTCGGAGTGAGTCCGCAGGGCAACCCTGATATGGTGGATGATACCGGAGCTTCGGTTGTCTATACCCAAAAGATAAAGAGCACGGTTGCGGGCTTATGCACTACTTCCAAGGGGGTGGCCCTGGTCTGCAATGACGCCGACGGCTCTACGATCGGGCAGCAGGCTGTCATAAACAAGTATATCAAACATACGGTCGCGCACGAGGCCAGCCACCAACTTAACCTGAAATACACCTGCGACTCGACTATCGGGTGCCACTATACGACCATCACGTCCGGGAGCCAATCCCCGACCATCATGGACCAGTCGGTATTTTACGTAAAGGGGACCAAGGGGGTGGCGTGGTACATCGGAACGAAATATACCGCAGCTGATGCAAACCTTCAACTGAGAATAAGACAGACTAGCAGGGAGAGGGGACAATTCGGGAAAAGATGGTCGGCATGGGATCGTTTATGTTGTATCGAATGCCGGACAAAAAAATGAATCCAAAAAGGAGGAAGAAAATGAAACATTTCGGAAGAATCTTTGGAATCAGTCTTATGGCCTTATTCGCTGTTATGATTTTGAGCCCTGCATCCTTTGCGGGAAGCGGATCTGCGGAAGTTCCGCCAGGGTCGCAGCCTTACGGCATCGCCATGCACGGAGACGCAAAGGGGGTCAAGCTGTACGGGACGATCAGCATCGAATACATCGGCAATACCACTGCCTGTCCATCCAGTGCCTGCGCAGTAAACAGCAAGATCGTACTGCAATTGCAGACGGCAAATGGCAATCTCATCGATACATTCTATCATGAGATCCCCTTACTTCCGCTTGATGCAGCCGGACAGTCCGTCGCGCTTCTTGACGCGTTCAGGACAGATATTCTGGACACGTTCTTTGGCGGCGAAAATATGAATATCGTATTGGTGTCTCTCGGAGAATTTCAGATAACCCCGAGCGTATATGCGAACCCGAATTACATGATGGCACAGATAACGCTTGCAGTGAACTAAGCTTCTTTGAAACGCAAAGCAGGAGATATCGTGACGGCCCTGTTCCGCAAGACAGGGCCGTTTCATAACATGGGCGATCCATGCGTGAACTGATGACACGAGGGTGGCACTATCCGGCATTGACCGCACTGTCAGCGGCCCTGCTGGTGCTGAGCTTCCCTGATTTCGATCTTCCGTATTTCATCTGGATCGCTCTTGTCCCGATGCTACTTGTCATCAAGCGATCGACAGCCCTTGAGGCATTTCTCTATTCACTGGCAGCAGGCTTTCTGTTTTTCAGCGGTCTTTTGTCATGGCTGTCAAAGACCGGCGGGGTCAATCTTTTCAACTTCAGTCTCTCTATGCTCCTTCTGGCATCGTATTTCGGCATATTCGGTCTTCTGGCCCATTTCTTCCAGAGGAAAAGCCCCTTCTGGAATGCGTTTGCCCTGCCCGCAGCCTGGGTAATTCTTGAATATCTGCGATCGCATATCTTTTTCCTTTCAACGTCCTGGGGCATTTTGGGATACTCGCAGTACTCTGTGCTACCCGTAGCCAGGATAGCGGCATTTGCCGGGGTATACGGGATATCTTTTCTCATCGTCCTTGTCAATACTGTTTTTTCTGAAGCTATTGAGGCATACCGTGCGTCTTCGCGTCAGGGCGTCTTTGCCACAGAACAGCTGCACGGAAGCTGGAAGGTTCTTGTCGGTCTTCTTCTGACCGGATTCCTGTTCTTGTTCGGGTTTTCACGGCCGTCGTTCACTCAGGAAAAAGACATCCCTGCGGTGAAGGTAGCCCTCGTGCAGGGGAACGTTTACTGGGATGTGAAAAGATACAGAGAGGATGTTTCCTACAGGGAGGGGGTCTTCCAGAAGTACTCCGACATGACGCTGAAAGCCGCGGAACACCGCCCGGACCTCATCCTGTGGCCGTCCTCATCGGTTCCCGGCAATATCCCTTTTGAAAGGATGCGCGTTGCCATGCTTTCCGACATTGCCAAAAAGACCGACAGCTTCCTGCTCGTCGGTTCGAGTGGTTTTGACAAGTTCAGACCGGATCAGAGGAAGACGAGGCAATTGTCCAATTCAGCCTTCCTCTTTTCACCTCAGGGCCGCCTGCTCGGGCGGTACGACAAGATACGCCTGCTTCCCTTTGATGAATACCTTCCCCTGAGGGGCTACGTGAAGTGGCCGTCATGGATAGCCAAGGACATGATCGACTCTCTGCCCGGAAGCGACAAAACGGTCTTCGTTATGGACAGGGCAATGTTCGCGGTGCTCATCTGCTGGGAGAACATGTTTCCCGAACAGTTTCGGGAAATGGCCGCAAGGGGAGTCAATTTTATGGTCAGCATGACAAATGAAGGATTCACAAAAGTTTCTTCAGGCCATCATCAGATGCTGGCGGTCAACGTGCTCAGGGCAATTGAAAATCATGTGGCTATTGCCAGGATCTCTTCCACCGGGGTCTCCTGCGTCATCGGACCTGACGGCCGGATAATGAACAGGGTGCAGGATCAGGGCATGAATGACGTGAACGTGGAAGGCTGTCTTATATCCTCGATTCCCTTGACATCGGAGAGATCCTTCTACAACAGATACGGAGACTGGTTTGTAGCGATGCTGGCGGTGTTGTTGAGCAGCGTGTATGTGGGTGAATGGATCATGAGATCAGTAAATAGATACAGGGGGGTATGACGATGACGAGGAATGCAAGAGGGAAAATTGCCGTCGTGAGCTTGATGATCTGGATCTTCGGAATGACAATGACGGGCGTCTCATATGCCGACAATGCCGAGGTCTTGCCGAAAGGGGTCAGGAATCTGAGCGTTGAAGGTCTGCTCTATTTCCCCATAAAGAAACAGTTTGATGACAATGGCAAGGTTGAAGATGTTGCTACAGATTATAATGCGGTCCTGGACAGCAAAATATTTCCCGACTTGGGCTTTATTGAGGCAGGCTTCGGCATGCCGCCCGGCTCGGCGAATGTCGGCACGAGCGATGTCTCTTTTCAATATGATTTTACTATTCTGAAATTCATGTTTATGTACGGGATAACGGACAAGTTTACTGCCGGGATCAAGATCCCGTACTGGTGGGCGAAGAATACCGTCGACAGAAGGCTCGACACTTCCCATGCGACCGTTGGCAAGAATCCGTTCTTTGGCACGCCGGTCGACCCTTTTGGCGGGTCTCCTTTTGTGCCGCTGGCATTCGGGGGCGTCAAGCTGACGACCGATGATGTCCTGGACCTGCTTGGCAAGGGACTGGATGTGAACAAGGACGGGACCATAGATATCCCGGGATATAAATATAAGAAATTCTCAACCTGGTCATATAACGGGATCGGAGATATAGAACTGGGCGGACGGTATCAATATCTTAAAACGGAAAACTGGCGGCTTGCATTCACCGGCGGAGTGAAATTCCCGACGGGCAGAATCGATGACCCCGACAACCTGGTGGATTATGGGATCGGCAATGGCGCCTATGCCCTTCTCTTCCATCTGAACAATGACTATACCGGCATAAAGGATGTTGTGCTGAATGCCACCATCAGGTATCACCTTGTGCTGCCGGCAAAGGAGACGCTGAGAATTCCCCCGGCTTCTGACCGACCTATCACGATGGACAAAGAGGATGTGGAACGGGATATCGGGGACACCTTCGAATTTGAGGTGTCCGGCAAGTACAACTTTGCGAAGGGGTTTAGCGCAGAAGCGCTGTATCTTTACGGACTTGGATTCAAGGACAGGGTCACAGGGCACAGAGGGTTTTCCTATGAATCCCTGGAGGATGAGAGCAACTACGTCGAACACGTCTTCATTGGCGGTCTGTCCGTCTCAACGATACCGCTTTTCCAGGAGAAGAAATTCCCTGTCCCCCTGGTATTCTCGCTTTCATACCGGAACCGCTTCGCCGGTGAGAACGTGTTCAAGTCGCAATATATAAGTGCGGCATTGCAGGTCTACTTTTAGGTGAACACAACGCCTTATGAGCAGTGGTCATGACTGATGCGAGGGGCTCAAAGGTATGCAATCCCCTGGTATTGAAGGGGCTGTCTTCCCGACAGTTGGCCGGCAGGATAATATTTTATGTAATTCTTATGACCTCGCTCATCTCAGGCGTTCT
>VEOY01000008.1 GCA_012026685.1 Nitrospirota bacterium | reverse complement strand
TCATAGCTCCCGGGCCGCATTTTGCCCTCGTAATCGACCGGGTTTCCCAGATAGTACACATTGGTGTCGTCCTTCACGGCCTTGACCGTATTGGAGATCTTGCCCACGCCCTCAACGCCGCAGATCAGGACATTCTTGCAGTGTTCGATTGCTGTCCGGATATTTTCGACATTGTCGCCTCCAAAAGCGGCCTTCTCGGGGTTCTTGTCTTTCGCTTTTTTCATGACGCTCGGTACATTGTAGCACATTCATTATGGAAGGACTCACCTGTGGCCCTGCACCGGCAAGGCAAAACATACTATAATGGACCGGAACGATGGTGACCGACAACAGACCCGAGGTGAATGCCGCATGGACTGCATAACAGAGATCCGTCATTACCACTTCCTGGCAGGCGTCCTTGCGCAACAGCATCAGGATCCTCTCTGCAGCAGGTGCAAGGCGTTTACCAACTGCGTGCGTTCAGCCAAAGAGGGTATTGCCGAACTTGAGGAACGAAGGGCCCGGGAGATCAGTACGCTGCCGGAAGAGCAGTCGCAGCTTTTGATCGCGGCAAAAAAAATCCTCTCCGGGTTGCAGTCGGACCCGGATGCGGTTGGGCAGAAAAAAGCAGGCAACTGCATGCTTCCCGAAGGCGTCTGCTTCGTGAAATCATCAAAGGCGCTCAAAAAAAACATGGGATAGCGGAAGGGCCTGAAAGGTTGGCGTTACTCCCGCCTGAAACCCCGCTGACTTAGCAAGGGGAATGACCGTTACTCTTGTACTTTCTGATCGATCCGGGTCAGAATGCCGTGAAGCATGTTCAATTCCCATTCTGTAAGGCCGGCCCGGGAGATGAAATGTTTAAGGTTCTGCATGATCTTTGCCTCGAGATTGCGGTCTCCTCTCGGTATATACTCAAGCAGCTTCAGCGTGTCGGTCATGCGCTCATAGAGAGCGCTGATTTCTCCGTGACTGACCATCATGGTCCCGTATTCTCCCGATTCCATGTTCCTCGGGACGAGCTTCTTGTTTTTGTCTTTTGATCCCTGCGTCTCGTCCTTTGCTTTTTTCACATATCCTGCCTTCAGCAGTTCATACGCCACGATCAGGACAGCCTGCGCAAGGTTGAGAGAACGATGCTCCCTGCTTGTCGGAATGGTCAAAAGCAATCCGCATTCGTCCACTTCTTCGTTGAGCAGTCCGCGGTCTTCCCTTCCGAAGAGAATGGCGACCCTTGCATTCTCCGCAAGCGCGATGATACGTTCCGCCCCCTGCTGTACCGGCAGTATGACGCCGCGGCGCTTCCCCGTCCGTCTGCTGGTGCCGATCACGATGCTCTTGTCGCTGACCGCGCTTTTCACGTCAGGAAAGGTCTCCGCCGCGTGAAGCACATCAAGGGCATTGCAGGCAAGCCATCGTGCTTCGTCAGTAAGCCCGGTCCGGGGATTTACGAGGCAGAGGTTCCTGAACCCCATGTTCTTGATCGCCCGGGCAGAGGCGCCGATATTGCCCGGTTCTTTGGGTTCGACAAGGACAAAACAGACATTATTCCGCCAGTTTTTCATGGCGTAGTTTAGCAATTTCATGATGATTTTTGCAGTCATTACCGTGCTTTACAAAGACCCGTCATTCCTTTATTATGTAGCTATGTTCAGAAGGGACAGGGCATGAAATCCTTGCGCGTAGCGCTTGCCCAGATCAACTCCACGGTGGGCGATCTCCGGGGGAATACGGAAAAGATCATTGCGTGCATACAGAAGGCCAGGAAACAGAGGGCCGATCTTGTCGCGTTTCCTGAACTGGCAGTTTCCGGATATCCTCCGGAAGATCTCGTGCTCAAGCCCCAGTTCATCGAGGACAATATCGCTGCTGTCCGGAAGATCAGCAGCAGGACAAGGGGCATCACGGCCATTGTGGGATTCGTTGACAGGAGCGACTGCCTGTACAACGCAGCCGCCGTGATCGCCGATGGAAAGATAAAGGACGTCTACTACAAGATCATACTGCCGAATTACGGGGTATTCGACGAGTTCCGTTATTTCAGGCCCGGCAGTCGCTTCGCGGTCTACGGCATCAAAGGGGTGAAGGTCGGCATCAATATCTGCGAAGATATCTGGCACAGGGACGGGCCGGCGCGGACCCAGTCGCGCGCTGGTGCAGAGGTGATCATCAATATCAATGCCTCACCGTACGAGATGGGCAAGCGTTTTGTGCGAGAAAAGATCCTTGAGGAGCGGTCACGGGAAAACCGCGTCATAATCGCTTATCTGAATGCGGTAGGAGGTCAGGACGAACTCGTTTTTGACGGCTGCAGCATGGTCTATGACCACGCGGGAATGATGATAGCCCGCGCAGGACAGTTTGCCGAGGAACTGATGCTGCTGGACCTGCCTGTTGAAGAAGCGAGAAGTTACCGGAGAAAAAAACCGTTATCTGCCGGGAGCGGCGAAGTACCGAAGGGCATCAGCAGGATGACCGTCGCACGTGCGGAAAAGACGGACAGGCGAACAATTCCCCTGCCATTCAGCAGTCCTTTGCCTGCGCCTGAGGAAGAAGCTTACCGGGCGCTGGTACTCGGTACCGCGGATTATGTGCGCAAGAACGGATTCAACGGTGTGGTGATAGGTCTGAGCGGAGGGGGCGATTCTTCGCTGGTAGCTGCCATTGCCGCTGACGCGGTTGGTAAGGAGCGTGTGCACGGCGTCTTCATGCCGTCACCCTATACGTCAAGGGAAAGCAGAGAGGATGCTTATGGACTCGCAGAAAATATCGACATAGCGGTCACGGAACTGCCGATTACGGGGATCATGAAAAGCTATGCAGCATTATTGGCGCCGCATTTCAGGGCAAAAGGGACCGATACAACGGAAGAGAATTTGCAGGCGCGCATACGCGGCAACCTGCTTATGGCTCTGTCCAACAAGTTTGGATGGCTCGTGCTCACGACAGGCAACAAGTCTGAAATGAGCGTGGGGTATGCTACACTGTACGGGGATATGGCGGGCGGATTTGCGGTTATCAAGGATGTGCCGAAGACCCTCGTCTATAACATCTGCAGATGGCGGAATACCTTGCAGACAGGGGCGGTCATCCCCGAACGGGTACTGTGGAAGGAGCCTACGGCTGAGCTCAGACCGGACCAGAAGGACACGGACAGCCTTCCCCCCTATGACAAGCTCGATCCGATTCTCAAGGCCTATATCGAAGACGAAATGAGCTTCCGTGATATCCTCGGGCTTGGATGCACGCTCCGCCAGACGCAGCGGGTTATCAGCATGGTCGACAGGAGCGAATACAAAAGGCGGCAGTCGCCGCCGGGGATCAAGATAACGGGCAGGGCCTTTGGCAGGGACTGGCGATTTCCGATAACCAACAGATACAGGAGCTACTGATGGAAGAGTTCAGGGCATGCTTAAACTGCAGTTGCGCGAAGGGATTCCCGGTTTCTTTCAGGAGGACGTCGACAGGAAAAGTAAGGATCATGCCTGTCTGTCCGAACTGCGGGCAGGCGTACGACGCTGGCCGGTCAACATCGGGCGCAGAGACGTTCAAGGCTGAAAAGAGGCTTCTCTACTGATGCGGCATGCCAGGATTTTCCTGATCATTGTGCTCACCATGATATCGGTTACTGCCTGCGCTGCGGACAAGGAAGACCTCCAGGTAAAAAAACAGCCGGAACTTCAGCAGATCAAGCCGAAAAAACCCGTAAAGATAAAGCTGAGGCGGTCGCCAAAGGATGAATATACGTGGGAACTCTCCGGTGACGATGCTGACGAGATCGTCAAGACCGACAGAAAACTGCGGAAAATGCTGAATGTGCCGTGACGGGAACCCTTTACATTGTATCGACACCGATCGGCAATCTTGAAGATGTAACGCTGCGCGCATTGCGCGTCCTCAAGGAAGCGGATATTATTGCGGCCGAGGACACGCGCCATTCCCTGAAGTTCCTCAACCATTACGGCATCAAAAAGCCGCTCATCAGCTACTGGGGAGAAAAAGAAAAGGTAAGGGCGGAGGAGACGCTCCGGAAGCTGAAAGACGGTCTGTCCGTTGCCCTTATAT
>VEOY01000045.1 GCA_012026685.1 Nitrospirota bacterium | reverse complement strand
GGCAATGATAATCATGACACAGCTCATGAGTATTATCTGTCTCATCTTCCCAATCGTATAGTAAAAGACCAGGACCAGTGCACCCCCCAGGAACCCGAGTATTCCGCCACGTGAGCCCGACAGAGCCAGCATCAGAAAAAAGATGACAAGACAGCTCCAGTACACTATCTTTGCGACGCCGGAGCTGTACATGGTCCTGTAGAAAACAAGAATAAGCAACACGAGGATATACGATGCGAATTCATTCGGATCGGCCAGGCCGCTGCTGACCCGCGCTGACGGTCCTTTCACCGTGAGGCCTGTGACCTGGACAACAACAAATACCAGCACCGTACTGAAAAAGATAAAATTGAGAGCTTTGTGAACATCCCCCAGAGTTCTGAGGAAATGTCGGGTGAATACATAAAGGAATAACAGCGAGACATAGACAATGAATATCCTTATTGACAAAAAAAGGTCAGTTGCAGCAATAAACGAAAGCGAGCTGCCGGCCAAGAAGAGCACGAAATATTTATAAGTATCATCTTTCGGCATGGCTTCCTTGGTAAGCGCCAGTCTCAATGTCAGACCGATGACGAGCAATACCCCAAGGATCTTGGGATAGGAAACGCTTTCCAGCGCGGAAAAACCTTCGATGGAGAACAGACCGATCATGACGAGGTAAATGATGTCGGGTCTCAGCAATGCGGTCATCAGCAGGGCGGCGGCTGCAAAAGCGATCAGCCCGATCTTTGTCTCAATGGTAAGTGTCGTAACGAGCAGCAGCAGCAGGAAAAAAATGGAAACAGTAAGTGCATTAACATTCTCCCTCTTAACGGAAAACACTCCTGTTACATGTCTTATGATATCCATGATGAGCTCTGCTATTTCTGCGGCCTTAACAGCTCACTGAATGACCAGGTAAAGATGCGCTTATAGATGTCCCGGAGTTCCCTGACCCGGGGACTCTTGCTCTTGAACAAAATGCTCCAGACGTACTTCCCCAGGGTCACTACGCCCACCTCCAGAGAGAACAGGACTGCGTACCAATGCCCGTTATGCTTCCGGTAATAATATTTGAGCGCCTTTTCTGCCTCAACACCCGCAAACGCCTTCACCTGCTTTGAACTCTCTCCGCCATAGTGAATGATCGCCGCATCCGCTTCATAGTAGATGTTCCAGCCGCCGTCCAGTAGTCTCCTGCACCAGTCGATCTCATCGCCGTACATAAACTGGTTCTCATCCATGAGACCGATATCGTCTATCGCCCTTTTTCTCACGACCATGCATGCTCCGACAAGGCCTTCCACATGCCGCGAGGTCTGGTGGTCCCAGTAGGACAGGTATTCGCCGCCGAACAACCGCGTCCCGGAGAACTTTCTGGACAGACCCGAGAGACGGCAGAAATCATAATAGAGATTCGGGAGGTTTCGGGCGCAGACGTTCTGCACGGTCCGGCCGTCCCTGCATAACACCTTCGGTCCGACGGCCCCCGTTTCTTCATGCAGGTCAGCGTAAGCGACCAGGGGAGCGAAGACATCCGTGATCAGCACGGTGTCGGAATTGAGGAGGCCGATGTATCTGGCATGAGATCTCCGTATCGCCTGATTGTTGGCCTTCGAAAAGCCAGCGTTCTCCGCATTCTCGATGAGCTTCACCTGCGGGAACGTCTCACGGACCATGGCGGCGCTTCCATCCGTTGATGCATTATCAACGACGAAAAGATCAAAGGACACACCTGCTGTGCAGCGGTAAACAGACTCGATACATTCTTTCAATAATTCCCGTGTGTTCCAGGAAACGATGATGATGCTGATATCTGTCATAGACAATGGACCTGCGGCCTGATCGCCCTTCTCAATACCCGTAGACCTTCAGCCGGGCCGAAGCTCGCAGTGAAAACTCCTCCAGTTCAGGTCTGTTCCTGTAGGCGTAGGCACGCGACTTTGTCACCAGCGAGGCGGCCGCATCGATCCCGGCGGGATCTGCTGCCAGTCCGCAGAATGTCGTCAACCGCAGCAATGCGGCATGTGGATCGGCAAGAAAATCTTCGTACTTGAGCTCGAGGGCCCTGTCGCCCAATTTCCGGACATGTGATCGGGCCACGCCGACATATTCCTCCCAAAGAGAGAAACCGCCTTCAAGCGCGGCGCAGCGCAGCGAATCTGCGAAGCCGCCTTTCTTGGGGCGCACAACATAGAGGAGCCTCTTGTACGGGTGACGGACCGGATGAGAACGGCCGCTGAATCTCGCCTGTTCCCGGATATACAGACTGTTCGCAACGTCGACACCGTGGCGGTAGATATGGATTATCCGGGCATCGGGAAAGATATCGAGCCACAGCGGCAGGGTATAAGTGTTGCGGGGGTCCTTCCAGCCCCAGGGGAAATCGAGGTTCCCGATCTTCCGGTAACGCAGGTAATTGCGCCATCCGAGGAACCCCGTCAGTCGCGGCGTCCGCATGAGAAACCGTATGTAGTCCGCCGCCAGGGACCTGGCCTGGCCATGCTGCAGCAGTTCCCGCGTCGGCTGCGGATGGTCCCAGGAGCCGCCGCACTGAAGCATCAGCCAATTGTTCAGATCAAGGAAGAAAAGGGATTCGTTATCTCTCTGCTTCCGACGACCGGTAAAAAGCCCCAGGTCGTCCAGGGCGCGGCTGACCATGCTCGTGCCGGAACGGTGCATGCCGATGATGATGACAGGATTTACCATCCGCCACCAGCCCAAACTGCTGAGCGATCGATATCCGCAGGTATTGCACGGATCATGAGAGCACCGCCACCCTGTCGAGGATGACGTCAACGCGCCGGGACCAGTCATTTTCCCGCGAGACCTCGATCCGCTTTCTTCGCCTGGGTTCGTCATTTTCCTCCAGGGCCAATCTCAGGCAGTCCGCAAACTCTTCTTTGCCGGCAGCGACGTGAATGATATCTGCAAAATGGTTTGCCGGCGCTACAGGAGTCGTCACCACAGGCTTACCCGTTGCCAGATATTCATAGATCTTCATGGAGTCGTTCCCAACCGTCATGTGATCTGCTTTCTTGGGACTGATAAGGACATCGAAACCGGAAAGAAGCACCGGGACCTCGCGATAGCTGCGGGCGCCGAGGTAATGAAAATTGCCGTGTTGCCGCGCCAGCTGCTGAACATCATTCAGCAGCTCCCGACTACAGAAGCCGATAATATTAAAGTCGACTTCGGCAAATTGTGATACCAGATATCTGAGAAGTTCCATGTCCAGCGTGCTGTTGATCGCTCCCACATAACCGACAAGTTTTTGCGAACGTCCGGACAGGGCCTTAATTCCGGCAGCGCGTGAAAAGGCATTTACGTCGACCCCGTTCGGTATGAAATCGATCCCCTGGCCCGCGCTTTCCCTGTACCGTTCATGTATTGAAGGGGAAGTCGAAAATATCCACCTGCACATGGGAAGAACCTGCCGGAAATTTTCCAATAATTGACGTCTTCCGACTGCGTCGCTCATTCTCGCAGCTTCATCATCAACGATATCCGCAATGAGCACATCATGCCGTATCGATTCTATTGAGCAGGGCAAATAGGGAGACGGGGGATACGCAATGAAAACGATCCTCTGTTCAGAGCCTCCACATCGGGCATTTATTGACCGGTATTGCAATTTCCGGTACCAGGCGCTCAGGTTCTGAAGCAATGGAGCCTTCCCTGAATAAAGCTCCAGCACACTGAACACATAGTATTTGTCGTTCACCTTAACAGGCCGCAAAGAAAGTCCTTTTTTAATATGCAGCTCGACCGCTTTGCGCAAAAGAACATCTTTAGTTCTCAGCCACTGCCATATTTTATAGATTACGCCTTTAAGCGGGACATGTTCAACGTGCAAAACGCTCTCGACACAGTCCCTTCGCGACAATTCCCATAATAAAGCCTCGTTTCGCCGGTTGTAGAAGCCCCAATCGTTGAGTCGCCAAAGAGTTATAAAAGAATATTTCGTATTCATCTGCATGAAATCAATGCGGATGTCATTATTGAGCTGGCATGGAAGAACAGAATTCTCCTCCATAATTGCCCGCACACTCTCTGGCAAGCTGCTGATATATCTCCACCATGCGATCGTTCAGCTTTTGGATGTCATAGTGGGTTTCCACCCGCTTCCGGCCATTTCGTCCGACCGAAATCCTGACGTCAGGGGCATCGATCACCTGGGCCAGACAGCCGGAAAGTGCTGCCACATTCTTTTCGGGTACGAGAAATCCTGAAACATTGTGTTCAACCAGCTCCGGTATGCCGCTGTGATATGTGCTGATCACGGGGATGCAGAGCGCCATTGCCTCCTTAATCACATTGGGGATGCCTTCCTGATCGCCTTTCTCTGTTGTTATGCTCGGCGCCAGCAGCACGTCGGATTCTCGCATCAGGCCAATGACTTCATCGTGGTTCTTCCATCCGGCCAGTTTCACGTCCTCCGATATCCCGAATGTTCCGATCAACTCTTCCAGACTGCTGCGAAGAGGACCGTCGCCAACGATCGTATACTGGATCTTCCTGCCGGTGCGCTTGACCTTCGCCATGGCCTCAAGCGCATACGCAATGCCTTTTTTCTCGACCAGTCTGGCAACACTGATCACCTTCACCGTGTCCCCGTCTGCCCGCCGTCTTTCAGCAGGCACAAACTTCGCGCAATCGATACCCGAGTGGTGTACCCTGATCTTGCACTCCGGACATCCGGCATGAACAAGCACTTCCCTGAGGGAACTGCTTACGGGCAGAAGGAGATCCGCATCCCTGAACATCTCTGCGTAGACACCCGGCCTGTCCTTCAGGTATTGCGTAGCATCGTAGCCGCGAAAGGATATAATAAGCTTGCCGCTGATCGCGCCAATCTGTCTCAGCTGCAAAGTCCTCGGCCCCAGGGTCCCGAACTGGCAATGGATGATGTCGTAATGTCTTTCCCTGAGCAATGGAAGGGCGTTGAACAACAGACTCAGTGAAGATGCGGCACGACCATACCGACGTGCATTCAGAGACCTTACGATCACCGCACGGTCCAGATGCTTCAGACTCCCCGCAAGCTGGCCGACGGCCTTCAGCACGCGGACAAAACGATTTCGCGGAATAACGCCAAGATACCTGGTGCGGTCGAGCAGGCCATATTGCGTGACTTCAGCGTGCATGGTTGTCAGATTCCCCGGCCTCATTGCATAGATGTCGACGTGATGGCCCCTGTCGATCAGGCCGCTGATCTGGTTCAGGATGAATGTCTCCGATATCTCGGGGAATGCG